>JAKBCR010000227.1 GCA_021807675.1 Pseudomonadota bacterium | reverse complement strand
CTCCGGCCGCTCAGGCCGGGGCCCGACGATGCTCATCTGGCCGCGCAGCACATTCAACAGCTGGGGCAGCTCATCGATGCGCACCTTGCGGATGAAGGCGCCCACCCGCGTCACGCGCGGGTCGTTCTTGCTCGCCCACTGCGCCTGACCGTTCTTCTCCGCATCGACCCGCATGCTGCGGAACTTCAGCAGCTCGAAGGTCCGCCCCAGGAGGCCCACGCGGCGCTGGCGATAGAACACCGGCGCGCGCCAGCCCTCCTCGAGCTTGATCGCGAGCGCGGTGGCCAGCATGAAGGGTGAGGCCAGCACCAGCACCACCAGTCCCGCACTGAGATCGAGCAGCCGACCGGTGAGGCGGCGCAGCGGATCGCGGCGGAACCCTTCCCCGAAGATCATCCAGGCCGGATTGAGGATGTCGATGCGCACCCGGCCGGTCTCGCGCTCGAGGAAACTCAGCTGCTCGGTGACATCCACCCCGGCCAGTCGGCACTGCAGCAGCTCGGCGATCGGGAAGCCCCGCCGCCGATCATCCATGGCCACCACGACCTCGCTGACTTCCAGGCGCGCGCACAGGCGCACGAGCCCCTCTGAGGCCTCGAGGAGCCCATCCGTCACCTCTCGCAGCTCGCCAGGCGCCGGCACATAGCCCACGACGAAGAACCCACGCCGGTCTGCGCGTCGGCGGATCCCAGCAATTGCGGATGCGGATTTGCCGGCGCCGTAGACGAGCACGCGGCGCTTGAGCAGATTCTCGTCCACCATCCGGGAAAAGAGGGTGCGGGACACCACCACGCCGAGCAGCGCCCCGACCGCCGCCAGCCCCACCACGCCGCGCCCGATCCACAGGGAGGGAATCATGTAAAAGAGCGCCGAGGCCACCGCAAAGGCCGTCAGTACCGCCAGAATCAGACGCAGTGCAATGCCGAGCAGCCGCGCGCGCTGGCGGGCGCTGTACATGCCAAACGCCAGCAACGACACCACCATGACTGCACTGAACAGCAGCGCGCGCGGCCACAGCGGCCCCGCGGGGTTCGTGGCCTCGGGCATGTCCCAGAACCCACCCCGAAAGCGCATCAGCGCCGCGCCATAGACAGACGCAAAGAAGACCACCGCTTCGGCTACCGCCAGCAGCGCAATCGAAACGTAAACGTAATGCCCAAAAACCCGGATGCGCAAAGCGTCCCCTATCCTCGATTTCTGGTGAAGGGCGCGGCAAAGAATACCGCCGGCCTCATGAACCGCCGAATCGTCCCCGATTCCACGGACCGCAAGTCTACCGGCAAATGTAAAATAAATCCGGAAGGGCACCGTGCGGGACGTCACAGTTGCCGAATCGCGACGGAGTCATGAGGCGCATCGCGAATGAAAGACACGGGACCACCCGTCTTACTCCTCAATGTACAGGCGTCCAAGCAACGCGATGTGTGACTCCGTTGACGAAGCCGCAATGCAAAGCAAGTACAACAGCGTGTCTGTATGATAATCAGCGTCTTGCGCGGCTTGCCACCGCTCGCGAACGTAACCAAAGAAACGGGAGACCCCTGGGTGATCAAGCTACGGAAATGCCGAATCGGAATCGTCGGTCTGGGATACGTCGGGCTTCCGCTGGCGGTGGAATTCGGCAAGCACTTCGATACCGTGGGGTTTGACGTCAAGGCGGCCCGCATTGCCGAACTGCGCGCCGGCCGGGACAGCACCCTCGAGGTGGGCTCTGAAGAACTCACCGAGGCGAAGCGCCTGAGCTTCACGACGGATCTGAAGGACCTCAAGCCCTGCCGGGCCTACATCGTCACCGTCCCGACGCCCATCGACGAGTACAAGCGACCGGACCTCTCTCCCCTCGTCGGCGCCAGCACCAGCGTCGGCAAGGTACTGAAGAAAGGCGATGTGGTCATTTACGAATCCACCGTCTACCCCGGCTGCACCGAAGAGGTGTGCGTCCCGATCCTCGAGCGCGAATCGGGCTTGAAGTTCAACAAGCAGTTCTTCATCGGCTACAGCCCCGAGCGCATCAACCCCGGCGACAAGCAGCATCGCCTGACGACCATCAAGAAGGTTACCTCCGGATCGACCCCGGAGGCGGCGGAGTTCGTCGACGCGCTCTACCGCTGCATCATCACCGCCGGCACGCATCGGGCCTCGAGCGTCAAGGTCGCCGAAGCGGCCAAGGTCATCGAGAACACCCAGCGCGACGTCAACATCGCGCTCATCAACGAGCTGGCGCTGATCTTCGCCCGTCTCGGCATCAACACCGAAGAAGTGCTGCAGGCAGCCGGCTCAAAATGGAACTTCCTGCCCTTCCGACCCGGTCTCGTCGGCGGGCATTGCATCGGCGTCGACCCCTATTACCTGACGCACAAGGCCCAGGAAATCGGCTACCACCCCGAGATGATCCTCGCCGGCCGCCGCTTGAACGACAACATGCCGATTTATGTCGCCGGCGAGATCATCAAGCTCATGACGCGCAAGCGCATCCACGTCAACGGCGCTCGCATCCTCATGCTCGGCATCACCTTCAAGGAGAACTGCCCCGACATCCGCAACTCCAAGGTGGTCGACGTGATCCGCGAACTCGAGAAGTATGGTGCCAAGATCGACATTCACGATCCCTGGGCGGACAGCGAGGAATGCCGTCACGAGTACGGTCTGCGCCTCACCCGTTCACTGAAGAACAGTAGCTATGACGCGGCGGTCGTCGCAGTGGCGCACAGCCAATTCAGAGAGTCTGGCGTCGCTGCCATCCGCAAGCTCTGCCGTAAAAATCACGTGCTGTACGACATTAAACACCTGTTCGCCTCTACGGACGTTGACGGCAGCCTGTAAGGGATTCGTCGTTCGGTGTCCCAGTCTGCGCAAATCCCAGTGGTGGTGGTGGGAGGGTCCCTCAACGGCCTTGGGGTCGTGCGCAGCCTCGCCAGCGAAGGGATCTGCGTTCATCTCATCGAAGCCACTCGACGGTGTCCGGCCGCTTGGTCCCGCCACTGCTCACTCGTACTGACAACTCGCCTGGAAGGCGAACCGCTCGTTGAATGCCTGGAACAACTCAGCGCGAAACTCGGCATCCGAGCCGTTCTTCTGCTCACAGACGATCCGGCCGTGAGGACAGTGGCCGCGCAACGCGAGCGACTCGATCCCCTTTACTGCATCGACCTGCCCGACAAACATTGGGTCGAGATGCTGGGTGACAAGATCGCGTTTCAGAGCTGGGCAGAACAGCAGGGCCTTGCTGTCCCGCGCAGCCGGGCGTTGCACGATGCAGCCGATCTTGATCAATTGGATGAATTGGCGCCCCCACTGGTGATCAAACCCTCGGACAAGCGCTTGGTGCTCGCCGGGCTCGTCGAACGCGCGGTGCGCGTCGAGAGCATTGATGAGGCCCGCAAGGTTGCGAGCTCGCTTTTGCAGCGCGCCCCCGCACTCATCGCTCAGGAATGGATTGAGGGAGCCGACTCCGACATCTACTTCACGCTATTCTGTGCCGATGCTCAGGGCGGCGCTGCAGCCATCTTCCCGGGACGCAAGCTCGTCTGTGCACCACCGGCCGTCGGATCGACTGCAGTGTGCGCGGCAGCCCCCGAACTTGCAGAGGAACTCTCTACTCTGACGCACGAGTTCCTCGGACGGGTCGTCTACCGGGGATTGGGCAGCCTGGAATTCAAGCGAGACAGCCGCACGGGTCGGCTGATTGTCGTCGAGCCGACGGTTGGGCGGACCGACTGGCAGGAGGAAATCGCCACACTCTGCGGATTGAATTTGCCCGCTCTGGCCTACCAGATCGCGCTCGGTCACGCGCCCCGGCTTCCTGCCATGCTATCTGACACTCGGCCCACCTGGCGCTCCGAGTGGCACTTTCCGCTTCCAGCCGAAATCGCTGCTCGGGCGTCCGTCTTCGACGGTTACCTGCGCCGTAATGATCCCTTGCCGGCACTCTATTACTACGGTTACGAGCGCTTCGCCCGACGCGTCGCACGCCGAGTGTTGCGCGACGCGCGTCGATTTCTCGCAGAAATTTCCGGAGTACTCTGAATGGATTTGCACACGACAATCGTCGGCGCGGGACCCTATGCACTGTCCATCGCGGCTCATCTGCGTGCGGCCGATCAGCCCTATCACATGATCGGCACCACCATGGAGAGCTGGCGTGCATTCATGCCAGAGGGCATGATTTTGAAGTCGGAACCCTTCGCTTCGAATCTGTGGGATCCCGCGCGTCGCTTCACGTTTGAGAACTACTGCCGCGAGCAGGGCGTGGACTATCAGCCCATCGGCCGCCCGCTCAGTCTGGCTCGATTTCTCGAGTACGCCGAGTGGTTTCGGCAAAGTAATCGAATCGAACCCGAAAACGTCCAACTCTCGAAGCTCGAACGCGTATCGGGGGGATTTTCACTCGAGCTCAATGATGGGCGTCGCATGACCAGCCGCCACGTGGTGCTCGCGACCGGACACATGGCTTATGCCACGGTACCAGCGGAAATCTCCGGGCTCCCAGAGCCGTTCGCGGTTCACGGTTCCCGCATGGCAGCGGTTTCCGCTTATCAGGGTCTAGACGTATCGATTATCGGCGCAGGGCAAGCGGCACTGGAGACGGCTGCTCTGCTGCACGAGGCCGGGGCGAATGTGCGCCTCCTCGTCCGTGAGAATCACATCCGCTGGAATGCGCGCTCACAGAGCCGATCGTTGCTCTCCCGGATGCGCGCCCCGGATTCCGGTCTCGCGCCCGGCTGGGAGCCGTGGGCGATTTCGGAGCTGCCGCGCGTCTTCCGTCGCGTCTTTGCGCCCGAGAAGCGGCATCGGTACGTCGCCGGCTCTTTTGGTCCCGGGGGTTCGTGGTGGCTGCGCGATCGCGTGGACGGACGCATCGATTGCGCCCTGAATTCGCGCATCGTGCATGCTGCGACGCAGAACAATCGGGTGCAACTGCGGATCGAAACGCCGCAGGGAACCTCGGAATTGGTCACCGACCGTGTCATCGCCGCAACGGGTTACCGGGTGGACATTGATCGGTTGGATTACCTGCCGGCCGAACTGAAGCAGGGCATTCGACGCGAGGCCGGCGGTATCCCGGAACTGAGCGCCAAGTTTGAGACTTCGATTCCTGGCCTTTACTTCGTAGGCATCACCAGTGCGCCGATTTTCGGACCCGTGATGCGCTTCATGTTCGGCGCGAAACACGCCGCACCGATTGTGCAACGCGCCCTGCGCACCCGTTGATTGAAGGGACTGTATCAGCTCAGTCTGCCCCCCCGCCTACCCCATGGACCTCGCCGAGGAGGATGGGGCTTAAATGCAGTGGCGCGGTAGTGCGCCGTTTGGCGCGGATATCGGCGTAAATGTGCCGTGCATTCTGCTCGGAGATCCCGAGCGCGCGGGCAAGATCGTCCGCCGGCACATCGTGATCGAGGGCCCAGAGCGCCAGATCCATCTGTTGATACGGTAACGCGAAGTAAAATTCGTCCTGACTCTGTGGCAGGCTGTAGGTATCGGTGGTCGGCGGCGCAGTGGCTATATCGCTCGGCAGCCGAAAGTGCTCAGCGAGCGCATACACTTGAGACTTGTACAGATGGGCGATGGGCTTGACGTCCGCTGACCCATCGCCGTTCTTGACAAAGAAGCCCTGATCATACTCCAGGCGATTGGGAGTGCCGATGACGGCGTAGTTCATGCGGTCGGCATGGAAATACTCTAGCGTCTTGCGCACCCGCTGCTTGAAGCTGGTCGCCGCCACGATCTGGAGGTATTCACCGAGTCCGAGCCGAGCCTCGTGCCGCGCGCCGTCGGGCGACTGGGCCACGATCCTGAAATAATTGATGCGGCCATCGATCCCGCCCGCCAAAACGAGCTTCATTCGCCAGCCATCACCGTAGGCCGGCAATACCCGTCGGACGGCTTCGTCTCGCCAGCGATAGCATCCGAGCGCTTCGAGCGAGGGAGCAATATCCTGTTCGATCGGCTCGACGCCCAGGTGCGCGGCCAGGGCGTGGGCGCGCACCGAACTGTCACTCGCCGAATCCCGCTCCGGCAGGATGAGCGTCAGAACCCGCTGCGGGCCGAACGCTCGTACCGCAAGCGCCGCGCACACCGCACTGTCCACACCGCCGGAGATCGCAACGACCGCTCCACGGCGGCGCAATCGTGCTGTGAGCACCTCCCGCAGCCCCACGCAGATCCGCTCGGCCTCTGCAGCCGGATCGATCCGCAATACGCTGGCATCGAGTTTCATACGCTTGCGGGCGCCAAACGCATCCCGCCTCCGAGGAAATGCTCGTGCAGCAGAAGGGTCGAGACCACTGCGACGAACGCCATATTATCGCCAGCCCCCAGAGCGCGCCCCGCGCGGCACTTCTCGAGCAAACGATGCACCGCCTCGGGCCGAAAGTAGCCACTGCGGCGCAGGCTCGCGCTGCTCAGCAGCTCGGCAACGTACGGCAACGGCTTTCCCTCCTCGAAGAAGCACCGGCTGTCCGGTGCACGGTAGGGTTGCTTGACCCGATTGAGGATCGCATCGGGAATCGATCGCTGCAATGCGCGACGCAGCACGGTCTTCTCGCGCAGACCGCGCAGCTTGTATTGCGCTGGCAGTCCGTTGGCGAATTCGACGATCCGGTGGTCCAGGTACGGCAGCCGGCCTTCCACCGAATGGGCAAGCGAAACGCGATCCCCCTGAGATGAGAGCAGATATCCCTCGAGCAGCGTCTTCACCTCGATGTACTGGTCGCGTGCCAGATTCCCCCAGCGGCGGAAGTCGGCCGG
>JAKBCR010000226.1 GCA_021807675.1 Pseudomonadota bacterium | reverse complement strand
CGACTTCTACAACGCGGTGCCGGAGAATTGAGCCGGATTGGCGTGGACGCGGGCGCTCCGGCTGGGCGCTGAGGTACGTCCAGATAGCCTCACTGCAGCCTGTACTTCGCATAATGTATATTATGTGAAATTATGGACGTCCGTTCACCCGGATGCGCGGAAAAGCTGTCGGTCCAACGGAGGCGCTCGCCAGCGGACCCGTGCTCTGCCTATCCATCGATCGGGCTGGCATCGACCATGTCCAATCGCGCGTGTGCCAGCGCAAGATTCCGGTCGATCAATACTCGCTGCTCCTGGCTCAAATCCAACTGCAATATGGCTCGTCTCGTCCTGTCGGTACTCGTGTCGTTCCGATGCACAATGCAGAATGCGAGTCCTCAGGCACTTGTGGCGATCCGGCGCGTCGCTCGACCCACTCCATTTGTTACCCGGAATATTTCACCTGAAATGCGTGCGAGCACATTTCAAGTGAAATCCGCTCGCGCGCCGCGTCGCGCAGGATGCTCGAGGATTTGCGTTAGACTGCATCGATGACGCCTTCGGATGCGACCGAAGTCTGACGCCCGGTACACGATCGAGGCGGCACTCCAAAATGACGAGTCCTTCCATATCTCGACGCAGCCGGGCGCTCGCAACTCCCCTACTGCTGCTCGTGGTGCTTCTCCCGCGCATTGCTTATGCCGGCGAGGTGGCGCTCGGCAACGAGCCTCAGGCAATTTCTCGTATCGCAACTGCGCGGAAGGCCTCGCCCGGGAACCGCGCGCCAAGGCTGCGGCTGCCGGCCCGCGCCTGGTGGCGGCGGCGCTGGGTGCTGCCTACCGCGGGGGCGGCGGCGTTCCTCGCCGCGATGAGAATCCACGAAGGCACCAGTCACGGGCCCTTCGGGATCGATTACAAGTTGAAAGCACAGGACAAGAATGGGTTCTTCGCTCGATCGAAGCAGGTCGGCCTGGAATACGGTACCGTGGCGTTCGAAGCAGCCGGCGCGCTCCTTCTCGGCAATCACAAGGGGATCGGGCATGTGTTCTGGCAGGCGGCGGACTCGTCGGTGTTTGCCGGGGCGGCCGCCCAGGTGCTGAAGTTCGCCTTTCGCCGTGCGCGGCCGGTACAGGGCGAAGGTCCAGACGCCTGGTTTCAGGGCCGCGATCAAAGCTTCCCGAGCGGTGAGGTCACGCTGCAGGCCAGCTTCGTTACGCCATTCATTCTGGACTACCGACATCGGTACCCGTGGATCTGGGCCGCGGAGTTGCTGCCGATCTACGATGCCTACGGGCGCATGAAGAGCCAAGGACACTGGCAATCCGATGTCATCGCCGGTTGGGCGCTGGGCACGGCGTTCGGTTACTGGGCAACGCAGCGCAAGGTTCCGCTGCTGGTCGAGCTTCTGCCCCACGGCCTGTCGGTCGGCTTCTATAAGAGGTTCTGAATGCGCTGGCTCGCGGCCGCCCTGCGGGGATCAGAATGAAAGGCACCAGGCCCTCGGTCGCTCTCGCGATCTACCTGCCGCTGTCTGCAATGAGTCTTCTCTCACCGCTTCGAGGCGCCCTCGCGAGGCCGATAACCGTTGCCGCGATTCCGACCGGATTACCAGCACCAGTGCAAACGGAGCGCTTCGTGCTCAAGCCGGGCCAGACCGTCATCGGTAAGGTGCAGATCGTGCGGATCAAGCCGCACCAGGTTCTTTCCGACATCGCGCGCCTGTTCGACGTGGGAAACGATGCGATCAAACTCGCTAATACCGGCGTCGACCCCTGGCTCGCTCCGGTCGGTACTCGGGTGATCGTGCCGACGCAGTTCATTCTGCCGGATGCGCCCCGTGTGGGCATCGTGGTGAATCTGGCGGCGATGCGTCTTTTCTATTTTCCGCCGCACAGGCCGGGCAGACCTCAAGTCGTCATTACTCATCCGGTCGGGATCGGCAGGCCCGGCTGGCCCACCCCCACGGGCGCGACGCGCGTGATGTGGCACGAGGCGCATCCGGTATGGGAGGTGCCGCGCTCGATTCTCGCCGAGCACGCTCGCGAGGGCGCTCCGCTCCCGAAGGTGGTCGCCGCGGGACCGACGAATCCGCTCGGCAACTTTGCATTGCACCTCGGGTGGCCCGGATACCTGATCCACGGCACCGATGAGCCGGCCGGTGTCGGCCGACGGGTCAGCCATGGCTGTATCCATTTGTACCCGGAAGATATCAAGCAGATATTCGAGATGGTGCCGAACGGTACACCCGTGCGCACCGTCAATCAGCCGTTTCTGTTCGGCTGGAAGGACGGGCGACTGTACATGCAGGCCTACAGCCCCCTGCAGGATGACAAACGGCCGTGGAAAACAAACATCACCCTACTCGGCCGGATGCTCACGAACAACCTGATTGGTCGCCTGGCGCGGGCTCACCAGAGAATCCACTGGTCGCGAGTCAGCGCTCTGCTCGCCAACCCAGAAGCCGTTCCGCTGCCGATCTCCGGGAGCCATTTGGCTGGTAATGGACTCGTGGCGACGCTCGTGCAGAATCGCCTCCCTAAAGGATCCGCCTGGGACGGCAAGACCCATTTGCCGCTCACCTCGGCCGAATTCCACGCGATCCTGACCCGCTATGACGCCTCGCTGCACTGATGTCTGCAGTAGAGCGGCGTAGCTCGCGCGCTACACCCAAGCCGAGGCATGGCTGACCGCCTGCCGCCGAGGCCAATTTCATCCGCGCGCCCGTGAGGGGTGCGCGCGCATTCAATCCAGCGAGCGCCCGTGTACTCAGTACACCGTTTCGACCGGAGCATCGAATGAATAGCCGATGCCGCGCTCCGTGACGATATACCTGGGCTGCGAGCAGTCTGGCTCGATCTTGCGGCGCAGGCGCAGAATCTGGACGTCAATCGCCCGATCGTACACTTCATTGTCGTATACGCGGCTCGCCTCGATCAGTTGATCGCGCGTAAGGACCTGCTGCGGCAATGCCAGGAGCGCCGCCAGCAGGTTGAATTCACCGTTCGTGAGCTCGATGCGCGCGCCGTCCTTTGTCGCAAGCCGCCGTGTGCGCAAATTGAGCTCGAAGTCGGCGAAACGGAACGCGCGAACCTGACCGTCGCGAGCGCGCGCGGTGGAGGCGGACTTGGCGCGCCGCAGGATCGTACGCACCCGCGCCAGCAACTCCCGCGGGCTGAAAGGCTTCGTCAGATAATCGTCGGCGCCGAGCTCGAGTCCCATGACACGGTCCGCTTCGTCTTGAATGCCCGTCAGCATGATAATGGGAATCGCCGATTCGCTGCGCAGAGCGCGTGCGATGCTCATGCCGCTCTCTCCTGCGAGGCGCAGGTCGAGTACAATGAGGTCGATCGCCGATTCACGAAGGATCGCAGACATCGCGGTACCGGTATCGGCGGTGCTCACGCGCAGTTCGTTCTCGGTGAAGTAATCCGTCAGAAGCGTGCGGATGTCGGGGTCGTCATCGACGACGAGAATATGGGGTTGAATGGTCTCTGCCATCGCGGCCGCCAAGGCTCTCATGTGAAGTCTATCATAGAGTCAAGGCGTGAGATCCGCCGCAACCCTGTCAGTGCGATGGAGAAGGACCGATGAGGGAGGCGACGGTCGCCAGAAACTCGCCGCGTCGCAGCGGCTTGGCCATTACCCGATCGACACCGAGCCACCGCGCGAGGGCACCGTCGGAGGAGAGGCCGGCGCGGGCCTGGCTGCAAAGGGCAAGCATGGAAGCTTCGGGGTGCTCCCGCTGCAACCGGGATATCAGGGTATCCCGGTCGACCCCTGTCGTGGAGATGCTCGCGATAACGAGACCGATGCGGATGTTCGGGTCGACCGCCGCGGCGCCGTACACGGTGTACCCTGCGCCTGTTAACCACTCTCGGAGCAGGTGACACATGAGGTCGTCCGGCTCGTAGAGGACGATAGCGCCCATCATGCCAGGACCGACACGCCTCTAAGCGCTCGGGAACTGCGCATGGATCCGCGAGCCGTACGGGAACTGGCACACCCCGCGCCCTCCGCCCGCCATGCCGTCAGCAGGATGGATCAAGCGAAAGCGGCAGCGCATGTGAGCACCGCCCGCGCTGGCGAGATTCGCAACAACGCGGCCCGAATAGTGCGTGATGAACCTCGATCCGGGGTTCCAGTCACCCCAGTCGTCGCCCTCTTCCCAATCCGGGTCCCACCCGTCCCAGAGCGGGCCGAGATCACTGAGGCGCGTGTCGCTCGTGATCTGGAAGTATTGACCTGAATAGGTCGTGCCATTCGGCAGGGACGCCGTCATGGAGCCGGATACGCTGCCCGAGCTCGTCCAGTTGAAGAGCACCTTGTGTCGCCCGGAAGATGTCAATCCGATCCCCGCCCCCGTGGTCGCGCAGCCGGTCACGGCCAATGTGATTCCCAGAAGCAGCGCGGTTGCCATCGCTCGGTGTGTCATCTCGGTCTACCTCGTGCCATGGCGGCATTCGACACGGCTCGCATTGGCGACCGATGTCACGCCCGGTGCGGCGCGTTTCGCTTGTAACGGAGCGCGCAAGCCACCTTACGCTGGCCCATCAAGATCACCGCAAATCTTCTCTCCGCGCCGAGCGCGCTGGCGAGTCCCGAGCCCGCCGAAGCCGCTTTACTCAAGCGCCCGTGCGCGAAGCGCGGAACTGAGGTGAGGTGAGGTGAGGTGAGGTGAGCGAATACCGCGGATTCAGGCAGGATATGGGAGCGATGTCTCTCAACCGGCGGCGGTCTCGACCGCCGCCGCATTCAGGTACTTCGCCAAAGCTTCCGCTACGTCACTCGCTCGCAGTGGCTTGCGAAGCACCGTGCATACACCCGCCGCTTTGGCGCGCTCGGTGAGATCGTCCCCACCGTGTCCGCTCACGAGAAGGATGGGGATATCGGGGCTCAAACCCCTAAGCTCCCGCGCGAGCTCGGTGCCGCGCAGGTCCGGCATCAGCTCGTCAGTCAGGACGGCATCAAAACGCCTCGGGTGACTGCGGAACGCCTCGAGAGCCGACTTGCCCGAGCGGAAGCCGACCGGCTCGTATCCGAGGTCCGCCAGTATCTCTTCGGTAAGAGACACGAGCACCGGCTCGTCGTCCACGATCATCACAGTCTCGCCGTTCCCGCAGGGCAGATTCCGAGCCTTCCCCGCGGCTCGCTTGGCAGGCTCGGAAGTCACCGGCAGCCAGATCCGGAAAGTCGTTCCCTTCCCCGGCTCACTCGAGACTTCGATCGCCCCGCCGAGATCCGCCACGATCCCGTGTACGAGCGACAGGCCGAGGCCGGTTCCGCTGCCCACCGGCTTCGTCGTGAAGAAGGGATCGAAGATGCGCTCCATGATGTCGGCCGGAATGCCGAGGCCCGAATCGCTCACCGTCAGGATTGCGTAGGGACCTGCCGCCAGGTGACCGCGGCTGAACGTATGCGACGCAGGTAGCCGCAACTGCTCGAGGGACACGCGCAAGAGCCCCCCGTCCGGCATCGCTTGCACCGCATTGGTGCAGAGATTCATCGTCACCTGGTGCAGGCGAGTGTCATCGCCGATGATTGCAGCACCGCCAGCGTGAAGCGCCTTCTCGATCTTGACGTTCGACGGGCGAGACGCCTCCAGCAGTCGAAGCGTCTCGGCTACGACCGCCTGGATATCGATCGACACTCGCTCGGCGATGCCGCTTCGGCTGAACCCGAGAATGCGATCGACCAGCGAGCGGGCCCGGCCCGCGGCATTCATGATCTGGTCGAGATAGCGACGGAGCGACGTGCCATCCGCCGCGTGCTGCTGCGCGAGCTCGCCGTAGCCGACGATGGCGCCGAGAATGTTGTTGAAGTCGTGCGCGATCCCGCCGGCCAGCGTCCCGAGAGCCTCCATTTTGAGCGATTGCCTGAGGGCCGCGGAGACCTGCTCGATGCGCCGCAGTTGCCGCAGCAGCGCCACGATCGCCAGCACTCCGAACAGGACGAGAACCAGCGTCCTCCCCGAGCTGACGAGCGCTTCCCGGTAGACAGGGCTCAGCGCCGCGGCTTCACTCCGGGTAACGGCGACGAAAAGCGGAATGGAGTCCACCGGCATGGCGGCGACAAATACCCGCTGACCGTCGATCGGGCTGCGGGTGCGAAGGGCCTTACCCGGCTTGAGCGTCTCGAGCGCGGGACATCTGCGCCCAACCAGGTCCGGCAGCGCGGGGCTGCGAATCAGCAGGGTGCCATCGTGGCGCATGAGCACGACGGCGATCTGGCCTTTGAGGTGCATTGCCGCGTAAAGACCACTCAGATCGCGCAAGTCCACCGTCGCAGCCACGATCCCCGCAAATCGTCCCCGCCGGTTGACGAGCCTGCGCGAGAGGACCACCGTCCCGGTTCCATCGGTCACTGTGAGCCGGGGGGCGCTTACAAAAAGGCCGTGAGCCGCAGCGCTCCTTTGGGCTCGGAAATAGGAGCGGCCCGAGACGTTCGCGCCGGTTGCACCGACGCCGAGCGACGAGTCGCGAACGAAGCCGCGCGCATCGATGATCTGTACCGAGGTCACTTGCGGCACTCTGGATGCGCGATCCGCGAGGAATGGGCCGATCCGTTCGGGCGGCAGACGCGAGTGAGCCGGATACCAGCGGGAGATTCTGCCGAGGAGAAGAACGGGGCCTCGCCAGCTCCAGGCGGTCTGCTCGGCGAGTGCACTCGCGAGATTCTCGAGCTGGTGATCCGTTGATTCGATCGCACGCCGGTAAGAGCGCCATGCGTCGTAGCCGGTGGATGCCGCGAATCCCATGATGACCAGCACACCGAGCAGCAACACGCCCGCGCGCA
>JAKBCR010000225.1 GCA_021807675.1 Pseudomonadota bacterium | reverse complement strand
TGCGGTGGCGAGGTGGCTGCCGCGCGGGGGCGTGTGGCGCTGGCTGATCGGCATGCCGGCGGCCTGGCTGCTAGTCGAGTGGTGGCGCGGGTGGTTCCTGTCGGGCTTCTCGTGGCTGTCGCTCGGGTACTCCCAAACCGACACCTGGCTCGCGCGGTTCGCCCCGATAGCGGGTGTCTACGGCATCAGCCTGCTGCTGCTCGCTAGCGCGGGCGCGCTGGTCGCGCTGGTGCGAGGCAACACGCGCGTGCGGGTGATCGCGGCGCTCACGCTGATCGTGCCCTGGGGTATCGGTGCGGCCCTCGGTCCGCTGCGCTGGACGCATCCTTCGGGCGCCGCGGTCTCCGTGGCGGTGATCCAGGCCGACATCCCGCAGCAGGAGAAATGGCAGGACCGCTACGAGAGCAAGATCCTCGACCGCTACCGGAAGATGACCGAGTCTGTGCTCGGCACGAAGCTGATCGTATGGCCGGAGGCGGCGCTGCCGGAGCCGGCCAACAACCTGCTGCCCTACATCGCGCTCATGGACCGCGAGACGCGATCCCACGGCTCCTCGCTGGTGATGGGCGTGGTGCGCGCCTCCGCGGACGGTCAGCGCTACTACGACTCGATCCTGGCGCTCGGCAAGACGGCGAGCTGGTATTCCAAGGATCACCTGGTGCCGTTCGCGGAATTTTTCCCGGTGCCGCATTTCGTGCGCAACTGGCTGCGTCTGATGAGCCTGCCGTACGAGAGCTTCAGCCGCGGGGGCACGCACCAGTCGCCGTTGCCGGTGGCCGGGCTCGAGCTCGGACCGACGGTCTGCTACGAAGTCGGATACGGTAGCTACATGCTGAACATGCTGCCGAAGGCCGATGCGCTGGTGAACGTCACGAACGATGCCTGGTTCGGACACTCTTCGGCCCGATACGAGCAGTTCCAGATGGCCCGCATGCGCGCGCTCGAGGAAGGCCGCAGCATGATCGTCGCCACCAACAACGGCATCTCGGCGATCATCGGGCCCCGCGGTAAGGTTCTGGCTTCGGCCCCACCCTTCCAGCGGTACGTGCTGCGCTCTTCTGTCACGCCCAGGTCCGGGCTCACGCCGTACGCGCGTGTCGGGAACTGGCTGATCGTGAGTCTCGCCGCCCTCGGTTTCGCCGGCGCGATCTGGGTCGGCGCTCGAGGCCGCCGCTCGGGAACGGCGACTGCTACCCCCCCTCCTCCCCGGAGTTTGACATGAGTGTTTTCAGGCTCGCGCGTGCTCGCGCGGCATCGATATCCTGGGCTCTCCTCGCCCTCGGCGCGTTGCCGATGATGTACGCACAGGCGGCCTCCGCGGCACCGGCCGCCTCTTCCGCGCAGTGCATGCCCGGCGGCGCACCGGCGCTGCCGGATTTCTCGCCGCTGGTCGCCGAGTACGGTCCGGCGGTGGTCAACATCGAGGTGATCGAGAAAGCCCCGGAGGGCGGCGCGCCGGGCGACGATCCGCTCAACGACTTCTTTCGCCGGTTCGGCATTCCGGCCCCCGGTGGTGATCAGCAGCGCGACGAGCAGCCGGTGCGCGGGGCGGGCTCCGGCTTCATCGTGAGCCCCAACGGCTACATCCTCACCAACCGTCACGTCGTGGAGGGGGCGAGCGAGGTGATGGTGCGCATGGTCGATCAGCGGGAATTCAGGGCCAGGGTGGTGGGGACGGACGAGCGTACCGACATCGCGGTCCTCAAGATCGCGGCGACCGGACTGCCGGTCGTGCGCTTCGGTGATCCCGCGAAAGTGCGGCCCGGTCAGTGGGTGCTCGCGATCGGCTCGCCGTTCGGGTTCCAGAACAGCGCGACCGCGGGAATCGTCAGCGCCGTGCACCGCTCGCTGCCATCGGAGAACTACGTTCCCTTCATCCAGACCGACGTGGCGGTGAATCCGGGCAACTCCGGCGGTCCGCTCTTCAACATGCAGGGTGAGGTGATCGGCATCAACTCGCAGATTTTCAGCCGCACGGGCGGCTTCATGGGGGTCTCGTTCGCGATTCCGATCGATGTGGCGGAGAACGTGGAGCGGCAGATCATCCTTACGGGACACGTGGTCCGCGGCATGATCGGGGTCACCATCCAGGAGGTGACGGCGGATCTTGCCGACTCCTTCGGTCTCAGCAGCCCGCGCGGGGCCCTGGTGAGCTCGGTCGAGCACAAGAGTCCGGCGGCCGCGGCCGGCATTGAGCCGGGGGATGTAGTGCTGGCCGTCGATGGGCATCCGATCGACCGCTTCGGTGAGCTGTCGAGCCGGATATCGGCCATGCGGCCGGGGTCGGAGGTGACGCTGACGCTGTGGCGTGACCGGCAGGATCGCACGGTGCGCGTGCGAGTCGAGGAGTTGAAGGAGCCGCAGACGGCGCGGGCCGGGAGTGCGGCGCGACCGAAGCCGGTGATGCGCAAGCCGAATCAGCTCGGACTCACCGTGCGACGCTTGGGACCGCAGGAAAAGGCCGCGGCGCAGACCAACGGGAGCCTGGTGGTGGAGCAGGTGTCGGGGCCTGCGGAGCTGGCGGGGGTGCAGCCGGGGGATATCATCCTGGGGGTGGATGGGCGACGGATCTCGACGGTGGGAGCGCTGGAGTCGGCGGCTCGGGGGGCGCGGAAAAAGAGCATTGCGTTGCTGATCCAGCGGGATTCGCAGCAGCTGTTCCTGCCTGTCACGGTTCCTTGACTCTTTTCATATCCGGCCGCGGCGCCTCGACTGCAAAAGGAGCTTTCCGGGGGACGCCGTGAATCCGGCTGCGCGGGCTCGCGCCCGCTCGTTGATCCCTGGAGGCTCTCTGCCGTCATCCCTGACTCCAGAAGCCCCAGGAAAGCTCCTTTTACAGCCGACTCGCCGCTCGTTCGTGTAAGCTGTCGCGCTTTAAAATACTGAGAATCCAGGCGTTTTTCGATGGAAGAGCATTACGATCCAGCGGCTGTCGAGAGGGCGGCGCAGGCTTACTGGGAGCGGAGCCGCAGCTTCGAGGTGAGGGAGGAGAAGGGGCGGGAGAAGTATTACTGCCTGTCGATGCTGCCGTATCCGTCGGGACGGCTGCACATGGGGCACGTGCGCAATTACACGATCGGCGATGTGTTGGCGCGATTCATGCGGATGCAGGGACGGAACGTGTTGCAGCCGATGGGGTGGGATGCCTTCGGGTTGCCGGCGGAGAATGCGGCGATGAGCAACGGATTGCCGCCTGCGCGGTGGACGCGGCAGAACATCGAGCACATGCGCGCGCAGTTGAAGTCGCTCGGGTTCGGAATCGATTGGAGCCGCGAGATCGCCACTTGCGACCCGAGCTACTACCGCTGGAATCAGTGGCTGTTCCTGCGGATGCTGGAGAAGGGGATTGCCTATCGCAAGACGGGGGTGGTGAACTGGGATCCGATCGATCAGACGGTGCTCGCGAACGAGCAGGTGATCGAGGGGCGCGGATGGCGCACGGGAGCGCTGGTCGAGAAGCGGGAGATCCCGACCTATTACCTCAACATCACGCGCTACGCGGAGGAGCTGCTCGGCTGTCTCGAGCGGCTGCCGGGCTGGCCGGAGCGGGTGCGCCTCATGCAGGCGAACTGGATCGGCCGCAGCGAGGGCTGTGAGATCTCCTTCCCGTACGCGCCCGACACGCGCGCGGCGATGTCGGCCGAGGGGGCGCTCAAAGTCTTCACTACACGCGCCGACACGCTGTTCGGTGTCACCTTCATGGCGATCGCCGCGGAGCATCCGGTGGCTCTCGCGGCGGCGACTTCCAACCCCGGCCTCGCCGAGTTCATCGAGGAATGCCGCCGCGGCAGTGTCATGGAAGCGGATGTCGCGACGCAGGAGAAGAAAGGGATGCGCACCGGACTGCACGTGCTGCATCCTTTCACGGGCAAGCCCATCGAGGCGTGGGTCGCCAACTATGTGCTCATGGGCTACGGCGAGGGCGCCGTGATGGGCGTTCCGGGTCACGACGAGCGCGATTTCGAGTTCGCGCTGAAGAGCTCTCTGCCCATCGTGACGGTCGTGCGCTCGAAGACGGGCGCCTACGAGGAGGTGCGCGCGCCCTGGATCGCCGCGTATTGCGAGCACGGGATCACGGTGAACTCGGGGGAATTCTCGGGGCTCGAGTTCCAGGCCGCCGTGGATGCGATCTCGGCGAGTCTCGAGCGGCGCGGTCTCGGGAAGAAGCGGGTGCAGTATCGGCTGCGCGACTGGGGTATCTCGCGGCAGCGGTACTGGGGCTGTCCCATTCCCCTCATCCATTGCGAGAGCTGCGGCGAGGTTCCGGTGCCCGACGAGCAGCTGCCGGTGGCGCTGCCGGAGGATCTGGTGCCGGATGGCAGCGGCAATCCGCTCGCCAAATCCGCGGCGTTCTATCAGTGCACCTGTCCGAAGTGCGGCGGCCCGGCGCGGCGCGAGACCGACACGATGGACACGTTCGTCGATTCCTCCTGGTACTACATGCGCTACGCGTGCCCGGACCAGGGGCGCGCGATGGTGGACGAGCGCGCCGCGTACTGGCTGCCCGTGGATCAGTACATCGGCGGCATCGAGCACGCCATCCTGCACCTTCTCTACTCGCGCTTCTGGACGAAGGTGATGCGGGATCTCGGTCTCGTGGCCGTCGACGAGCCTTTCACGAACCTTCTGACCCAGGGTATGGTGCTCAACCATGTCTATTCCCGAGCCGCGGCGGACGGGCGCCGGCGGTACTTCAATCCCGCCGATGTGCGCTCACGGCGCGATGCGGCCGGGGCGGAAGTGTTCGAGACGACCCTGCCGGGCGGTGAGACGATCCGCGTGGATTACCAGGGACTTGGCAAGATGTCGAAGTCGGAGAACAATGGCGTCGACCCGGAGGGACTCGTCAAGCGCTTCGGCGCGGATACGGCTCGGCTCTTCACCATGTTCGCATCGCCGCCGGAGCAGACGCTGGAGTGGTCCGACGAAGGCGTGCAGGGCGCATCGCGATTCATTCGCCGGCTCTGGAGCTCGGTGTATGAGCACGTGAATCGCGGACTACCCTCGCGTCTCGAGACCCAGGCGCTCAGCGAGCCTCAGCGCGGGCTGCGGCGAGCGGCACACCAGGCGCTCGCCAAGGCGACGGACGACATCGGCAGGCGCCGCAATTTCAATACGGCGATCGCCGCCAGCATGGAGCTCCTCAACAGCGTCGGACGGTTCGACGACGTGTCGGATCAGGACCGATGTGTGCGTCATGAGGCGCTGGAGATCATCACTCTGATGCTCTCGCCCATCATTCCGCACGTCGCCCACGAGCTGTGGCGAGCGCTCGGGCACGAGTGCGCGGTGGTCGATGAGTCGTGGCCGGCGGTCGATCAGTCGGCGATGACACAGGATTCGGTGGAGTTCGTGGTGCAGGTCAACGGCAAGCTGCGTGGCCGGGTCCGAGTGCCGGCGGGCGCGGACGAGGCGGCGATCCGCGAGGCGGCGCTCAGCGATGAGCACGTCATGAAGTTCGTCGGCGGGCGTGCCGCCGTGAAGCGGGTGATCGTGGTTCCGGGGCGGCAGATCGCCAACGTGGTGGCAAGCGCGCCGGCGGGCGGGCAGCAGGATGGGTAGCATGAAGCGCTGGATCCGGACGCCAGCCCGGCCCACCGCGCCTCGGGCAAAAGCGTGATTTTTGCCCGAGGCTCGCTCGGCGGGCGAAGCAGTGCTTCGCTGCAAGGCACCGCCTCGCCCTGCGGCGGCGGGGTACATCCCGGTGCCTGGTCTACGGGATCGTGCCGCTTCATGATCCTGGCCGCGGCGTTGCTTCTGTCGGGCTGTGGCTTTCACCTCGAGGGGCGAGTGCCTCTGCCCCCGCCGATGCGGCGGCCCTACATCGAGGCGCCGGACCAGCAGAGCGATTTCGTGCAGAGCCTGCGGCGCGAGATGCTGATTTCGGGCGCCCATCCGGTGGATTCGCCGGGCCGGGCGACAGCCGTCGTCCATATCCTGACCGACGCCGTCGGGCACCGCGTGCTCTCGGTGTCGGCGCAAAACCGTCCGACGGAGTACCGGGTGACGTACACGGTCGGCTTCTCGGTGACCACCACTGGGGGCAAGCAGCTTCTTGCGCCGCAGCGGGTTTCCACCATGCGCTCCTACAGCTTCGATGAGAGCCTGCTGCTCGCCAAGGAGCACGAGGAGGCGATCCTGCAGCAGGCGATGGGCCGTGACCTCGCGGACATCGTCATGCAGCGTCTCACGAGAGTGTCCGGCGGCTGACGTGCTGCTGCTGGGCGCAGTGGATCGCGTGGCGGTCGCGGTGCTGCTCGATCGCTACGGCCTCGGGCTCGCCCTGGTGGCACCCAATGAAATCATCCCCGGCTCCTACTGGGGCGAAAGTGAGGCGGGGCTCAAGGGCGACCGCCTCTACGCGCGACTCGATACGCCCGTGCATTCCGTACTGCATGAGGCCAGCCACTACATCTGCATGGCGCCGGAGTGGCGGGCGGGATTGGATCGGGATGCGGGCGGGGACGCGCTGGAGGAGGCGGCAGTGTGTTATCTGCAGGTCCTGCTGTCCGGCGAGCTGGGAGGAGTGGGGCGGAACCGAGCCTTCGCGGACATGGATGCTTGGGGATACAGCTTTCGGCTGGGCGGCGCGCGGGCGTGGTTCGAGAGCGACGCGGAGGATGCGCGGACGTGGTTGCGGCAGCATGGAGTGACGGACGGCGACGGTCGCCTGACGGGCGCTTGCCGGGACTAGTATGAAGCGCTGGATCCGGGCATTGCGCTGCGCAGTCCCTGCTCCGCGCACGTCCCGGGTCCAACCGGGCCTGCCCGGGGTGTCCCTCCATGGCCACCCGTGCGACGCATGCGTCGCACCCTGCCCGG
>JAKBCR010000224.1 GCA_021807675.1 Pseudomonadota bacterium | reverse complement strand
CCCATGACCTGGGGCGAGCGGGACCCGGTCGATCGTGTTGCCGCGGTGACGGGTCACGTAGGCGAAACCGGCAATTTCGTCGATGCAAAAATCGTCCGTCTGGTTGATCGCAGCAACAACTCCGGCGGTCCGTCCACCAATGCGGCCCACGTGGTCATTGGATGTTTGCATTCCCCGCCGGAAATCGTTGGGATCGAACGATGTTGATCATCATGCCAGAGCGCGGACGCCGACCGGCCATGGCCGGCAGACGAGGGAGCGCCGTTAAATCTGGGACATCCCGCCATCGACCACCAACTCCGCCCCGAGCATGTACCGGGAATCGTCGCTGGCCAGGAACAGCGCGGCGGCGGCGATGTCGTCGGCCTCGCCGATACGACCCATCGGCACTGTTGCAGCAGCCTTGTCCCGGAACGCCTGCAGCTCTTCGGGAGTGCGATGTCGACCGATCAATGGCGTGTCGATGAAACCGGGAGAGATCGTGTTGACGCGGATCTTGCGATCCAGAAATTCGCGCGACCAGGTCCGTGCGAAGGACCGGACCGCAGCCTTCGCGGCCGAAAGCAGGGAAAGTCCGGGACGGCCTACGTGGATAATGAACGAGGTCGACAGGATGACAGAGGCGCCATGACGCAGGATCGGGGCCACGGCCTGCATGGAGAAGAAGACGCCCTTGACGTCGATGTCCATGATTTCGTCGTAGCGCGCTTCGTCGGTCTCGGCGAGCGGGGTGCCATAGGCGATGCCCGCATTGGCGAAAAAGATATCGAGTTCGCCGAAGGCCTCGGCGACTTCGGTGCTGACTGCCCGCATGTCAGTGACCGACCCGGCGTCGGCGCGTAGGATCAGTGCCCCCTTGTCAAGCTCGGCGCGCACGGCCTCGAAGCGGCTCGTATCGCGCCCGGTGACGGCCACACGCGCGCCTTCGCGGAGGAAGAGCTTTGCCGTGGCAAGGCCGATTCCACTGGTGCCTCCGGTGATCAGAGCGGTTTTGTCCTTCAGTCTCATTTTCACGTTCCTTTCTGGCCACAGATCTCAGCCGACATGCCGCAACTGTTCGGCGACAATCGCGATGCGCCGTTCGGCATCGGCAAGGGCGTTGGAGAGGCGGGCATTCACGGCGTCCATGACCGGCCGCGGCGCCGTTTCCGGCGCCCCTGCGTCGAACGGCGGGTCGGGCGCGTATTCCAGCAGAAGCTGGGCGCCCTGCGCCGCCTCTTCCCCGCGCAGCTCGGCAATGAGGGAGAGGGCGAAGTCGATCCCGGCCGTTACCCCGCCACCGGTGATGCAGTTTCCGTCGCGCACCACCCGGCCGGCATCCGGGATCGCCCCGAATGCCCCAAGAAGTCCCCTGAAGGCCCAGTGGCTGGCGGCGCGGCGCCCCGTCAGAAGGCCCGCCGCTGCCAGGATCAGCGAGCCGGTGCAGACCGAGGTGACGTAGGCGGCGCCTTCAGCGAGCCGCCGGATTGCGGCGAGGAAGCTCGGGGTCTCCAGCGCCGCGATGCACCCGAGGCCGCCGGGGACGATGAGAATGTCGCAGGCCTCGATGGTCTCCAGATCACGGAGCGCCCCGAATGTCAGCCCGTCCGCGACGACCTCCTTCCGGTCGATCGCGGCCAGCTCGATGTCCATTTCCGGCAAGGCGCGGAGGAGTTGATAGGGGCCGGTGAAGTCGAGCGGTGTCACCCCTTCGTAGAGGGGGATGACGACATGTGTCATGGCGGATCTCCTTTTACCGATGGAGCTAACGGAAAAAGGCTATGGCGAAAAGGACGTATATCCCTTAGTGTACGCCATCATGCACCGCGTTGGTTTCTTCGTCTTCCCGGACCATCAGATCCTCGGGCATTGTCAGGTTGACGTGGCCCTCGACCACCCGTAGCGATTTCGCATGATGGACGTGATCGCGCCGTTGCGTTTGAAGGGATATCGCTTCCCTCGATCGGTGATCGCCTATGCGGTCTGGAGCTATTATCGGTTCAACATGAGCCTGCGGGATGTCGAAGATCTCTTGGCTGAACGGGGCGTCACGGTGAGCTACGAGACGATCCGGGCATGGGGTGTTCGGTTCGGACCGCAGATCGCCGCGCAGATCGGGCGGGACCGGCCGCTGGCAGGCGATAAATGGCACATCGACGAGATGGTGATCACCATCGGCGGAGAGCCTCACTGGCTATGGCGCGCTGTTGATAATCGAGGCGACGTGCTGGAAATCCTGGTCCAGAAGCGGCGCAATGCCCGGGCTGCCCGCCGGTTTCTCCGCGAACTGATGCGCCGATGGGGGCAGCTACGCGTCGTGGTGACCGACAAGCTCCGAAGCTACGATGTCGCACTCCGCACCGATTGCCGCAGCGCTGATCACCGATCACACAAACGGTTGAACAACCGGACCGAAAATTCGCGCCGCCACACAAGGCGGAGCGAAAGATCATGGGCCGGTTCAAATCGGCGGGCCACGCCTAGAGATTTCTCGCCACCCACGATCAGATTATCGCTCTGTTCCGCCCGAAACGCCACCGCCTCTCCGCCCGATCATTCCGCCACGCCAGAGCCGACGCATTTTCCCTCTGGGCCGATTATGCCGCGCATCTCGCCGCCTGATTGAATGCCGACCCGCACGGACCCACCCGATCCAACCAACCTGACAATGCCTCTGGAACAGCTACGACGACATTCTCGCCGCCTGCCGAAACGCCTGGAACAAATTCATGCAGATGCCAGAACAAAGCGCGTCAATCACCCAACGCGACTGGATCAAAACGGTCATTGGATAAGTCGGTCGGTATTAGAGTGCGGTCAGATTGGCGCGCATGCGTCAAGCTGACCATATCGCACTCTAACGCGCGCTCGGCCACCAACGGCCTTCGAGTCGTAACCCCCACCCCAGAGTGCCAAGCCAACGTATGCCGACCTGCCAGTTGTTAAAGGCATTGGCAAAAGCCGCAACAAATATCCACAGGATCAACGCTAAAAACGATACCATCCGCACAATCGATGCAATCGTCGCGCCACGCGCCGGAATATGGTTCGAGGGTCCCCTCCGCAACCCCGTTAACGCTCACCAGTTTTGAGCGGTGCCGGATCATTCCCCGCAAAAAGCGGTGCCGCAGCGTTCAGTGCAGCCGCCAGCGCATCCGCTACCGCGCGGATGCGCGGCACATCGCGTGTATCCTCGTGCTGGACCAACCAAATTTCACGCGTCGGCAGCGGCGGCGAATCAAGACGGATCAGCCCCTCGCCCGCCACGACATGATGACCAAGCACGGCAATACCAAGCCCGGCACGCGCCGCGGCAAGCTGCGCGGCCCGGCTATCCGTCCGCAACGCGACTGTCGCCTTCGGTGCCATCTCCATCAATGCGTCAATTTCCGCATACACACCCGTCTCATCGCGCGAGAGGATCAGCCGGTGGCCCTCGCCCTGACTGTCCGGCAGCGCCGGAGCGCTATGTTCGGCAAGGTAGCCCGCACTTGCATAGAGCCCGAACGACACCATCCCAACACGGCGCCCACGCAACGACTGCCCGCGCGGCCTAGCGAGGCGAATGGCAAGGTCTGCCTCGCGAGCGGCGAGAGAGAGGGTTCGGTCATCGGCAATTAACTCCGTCATGATGCCTGGATAGCGCGCAACCAGCCCCACCAGCGCTGTAACCAGCACAGTAGGTGCAAAATCGCTAATAGTTGTTAGCCGCACGGTGCCCTCGAGCCGCACATCCCGTCCACTCACCGCGCGTTCCGCAGCCAGTGCTGCATGCTCCATCCGTTCCACCTCGGCGCACGCCGCCTCTCCGGCTGCCGTCAACCGCAAGCCGCGCGGGGTGCGGTCAAGCAGCCGCACGCCGGCTTTTGCCTCAAGTGCTGCCAACCGTCGCCCCATGGTCGATTGCCGCACGCCCAGTCGCCGCGCCGCCGCTGACAACGTGCCCTCCCGCGCGATGGCGAGAAAACTTCGCAAATCATCCCAATCCATTATCCACCACCATGCAAAAACGCATAATCATAACCCGAATTTCATGAATTATCTAACGATTTCCGCGTTGCTATGTGGACGAGAAAGGAGAACACTCATGAATTCAAACATCGATACCAAAACCGCCGGGTATGGCGTCCTGCTGCTTCGCCTGACTCTCGGCTTTCTGTTCTTTGCCCATGACTGGATGAAGTTCGCCATCTTCACCCCGGCCGGCACCGAGCATTTTTTCGCCAGCCTGGGACTGCCGGGCTGGTTTGGCATCTTCGTAATGCTCTGGGAGCTTGCCGCCGCGATTGCGCTGGTTCTGGGCATCTGGACGCGCCTCGCCGCCCTGCTGATCGTGCCTGACCTCATCGGAGCCATCGTGCTCGTGCACATCCATAACGGCTTCTATTTCACTGCGAAGGGCGGTGGCTGGGAATATCCGGCTTTCTGGGCCATTGCGCTGGTTGTCCTCGCACTGCTCGGCGACGGGCCCTTTGCCTTAGCGCCTACCCCGTTCGGCCGGAGGGCCGCATGATGCAACCAAGCCTCTTCATCAGCCATGGTTCACCCATGCTGGCGTTGACGCAGACACCGGCGAGGTCGTTCCTCGCCGGGTTATCCTCCGGCCTGCCGCGTCCGCGCGCCGTTCTTGCCGTCTCGGCGCATTGGGAAACCGCCGAGCCGAGGGTCAATGCAGTCAGCCGCAACGCGACGATCCATGATTTTTTTGGCTTTCCTCGTGCCCTTTATGACCTCAGCTATCCAGCTCCCGGCGATGGCGCGCTTGCACAGCGGATTGCGGATCTTCTCGAAACAGCCGGTTTCGCCACGGGGATTGACCGTACCCGCGGGCTTGATCACGGCGCCTGGGTGCCGCTCCTGCTGGCCTGGCCGGCAGCGGACATTCCGGTGCTCCAGCTCTCGGTGCAGAGCCACCTCGGACCACGCCATGCTTTCGAGATCGGCCGCTGCCTCAGCCCGCTCCGTGACGAGGGCGTGCTAATCCTCGGCTCCGGCAGTTTCACCCATGATCTAAGACGTTTCCGCGGCCAGCCGGTGGATGCGCCGGAAAGCCCAGATGTTACGCAATTTAGCGCCTGGATGGACAACGCCCTCGCGCGCAACGACATCGAAGCCCTGCTCGACTACCGCGCCCGCGCCCCTTACGCGCGTGACGAGCACCCGAGTGAGGAACATCTCCTCCCGCTTTTCACGGCTATGGGAGCAGGTGGGGGCGGCACTGCGCGGCTCATGCATGCCTCCACTGAACACGCCATCCTCCGGATGGACGCATATGGGTTCGCCCTGCCGGATTAACCGGGCACGGTGGCTAGAGCCTGATCGTTTGTCATTGCCGCGCGAGACGCGCGGCAATGACAAGCGTTGATCAGCCTCGCATTAAAGAGTTAGAGTGCTTGAGCAAACGATGGCCCCCAGCGCACGAAATTTGCCGTCTGCCATCGGCGGCGATGGCCTTTCAAAATCGTAAGCGATGCCGCCATCCAGCCTTGATCGGACCTCAGGCGAGCAATGCCTCCCGCTGCCGCCGCGATCCCGCCATGCGTGCCTTTGCCGCCGTGATCACTGCGGGTGCAGCCGTTGTCGGCAGCCCGCTGTCGAAGGGCGGGGCGGGTGCGTATTCCAGCGCGAGCTGGATCGTCTCGGCTTCCTCGCGACCGAGGAGTTCGGCGATCACGGTCAGGCCGAAGTCGATGCCCGATGTCACGCCACCCGCAGTGATGATCGATCCATCCCACACGACGCGCTCAGCAACCGGAATGGCGCCAAGGCCGGGCAAGAAGTCCATCGCGTTCCAATGCGTGGCGGCGCGCTTGCCGGCCAGGAGCCCCGCCCGCCCCAGGAGCAGCGCGCCTGTGCACACCGAGGTGATGTAACGCGCCTTTGCCGCCTTATCACGGATGAAGGCGAGCACTGCCTCGTCGGTGAGAAGGGCGTTCACCCCGCCACCGCCGGGAACGCACAGAACGTCGAAGTCCGGTGCTTCGGCAAAACTCGTATCGGGGGCGAGCATGAGGCCGGTGCTGGAGCGGATCGGCTGCAGGTCTTTCCACACGAGGTGGACGCTTGTCCCCGTGGCTGACGCAAAAACCTCGTACGGGCCGGTAAGGTCGAGCAGCTGAACGCCGGGAAAGCAGAGAATGCCGAAGCGAAGGGTCATGGGGCGGTTCCTCACGTGATGAGCGGTTCGTCGTGTTCGCGTGGCTCGCGCAGAGGTCGGAAGAAGGCGCGAATTTCAGCGGCGAGGGCGCGAGGCTGCTCCCTGATCAGGCAGAGCAAAGTCCGAATCTCGACACGTTGGCGCCCCGGCTCAGGGAGCCGGGCGGACACGTTCTGGAACTCGAACGCGAGGTTTGTCTGGCGTCGAAGGACTTGCACGCTGCGGAGCAAGGTTCGTATCCCGGCCAAAGCGGTCGCACCGAAAAACTGGAACTCCAGAAGTGGGGCAATTCCGGATTGGCAATCCAGCCAACAGAGACCCGTGCCCAAAACGGCCTCAAATATCTCCGCAACTGCGGTCTCCATTGCCGGAATCAATACCAGGAACTGCGCAAACCGCCCGCAAACGCGCTGATCTTCGCGGAGCACGGCAAAGCCGGGGGCTCGAAGGGACTGGTTGGCTGGGGGACTAGGATCCATGATCATTGAATTCATTGCGGAAAGTCGCTGGATACCGTCAAAAGTACCGTCAGAAAGCTTTTTTGGCATTAGATCGCGAAGGCCGTGGCCAAGGCTGAAGATAGGCCCCCCGACTTTGCTAAGGTGAGAATCCGCGGGCGATCCGCGTCGCCCGTTCCAAGTTGTCCCCAAAGTGGAGAGTTAAGGTGGCCCACTAAGGCCATCTATGTCTCCAC
>JAKBCR010000041.1 GCA_021807675.1 Pseudomonadota bacterium | reverse complement strand
ATGGCGATCATGGAGGTTCTCATGCGCGGCTTCTATGTGGCCAAGCAGATGAGGCTCAAGGATGCCGGCTTTGGCGAGACGATCCTGGAGACGATGCCGGGCCGGATGCACCCACGGTTCCGCGCCATGCTGGCTCTCGCCTACGGCACCAGCAGCGCGGTGAACGCGGGGAAGGTGTACGTCACCAAAAACCTCCTGGACGCCAACTACGCATCGTGGCTGGGGCTGGCCTGGAACGGATTCCATGCGGCGAAATGGGCGCTCCACGACCGCCCCGCGCAGCTTTGGGACGAGTTGGAGGCCCAGGAGATTGCCGAGCTGCAGGAACTGGTGAGCGAGCTGGACGTGCTGAAGGCCAAGGCCGCGAAGCTACCAACATAGCAGACACGAAATGCGGGAAGTCTAACGGCCATGAAGAAGGCCGAAGTCGTCGTGTCGGACGGCTTCGGCAATGGAATCTACCGCACAGCATAGTCATGTAGGTGGAGGTACGACATCGGAGGTCGCACCCATCTGCGTGGGTTCTGGTCATCCTTCACCCGGTCTCGTAACGTACCGGACGCTGAAAGGATGACCATGCAACGAAATCGTCAGGCGGCAAGACTGCTCTCGATCACGCGGGACCTGGCCGCCGCGCCGCAGGGCCTGCTGCCCAGCGAACTGGCCCGCCGCCACAGCGTGACACGGCGCACGGTGGAGCGGGACCTGGCAGCGCTGGAAGCCCTCGGCTTCAATATCGAGACCATCCCGGACGATGCGTCACCGAGATTGCGGAAGCGCCTGACCGGAGCTCAGGGACTGGCGAGCGCCATTTTGAGCGCGCCGGAACTGGCGGCGGCGCGCGCGGCGGCGCGGGCCTTGGCGGATGTCGCCGCCGGCCCCGTCGCCGCGTCCTTCGGAATCCTGCTCGACAAGTTGGAGCAGGGGCAGCCGGCCGCCGTGCGGGTGGATGCGGCCGCGCTGGACGCGGCCCAGGCCCTGGTGACCAGGGCCGCTCCCCGCCCCGCCGCCGACGCCGGCCTGCTGGCGACATTGCAGGAGGCGATCCTGGCCTGCGCCGAGCTGCGCATCACGTACCGCAAGGGTGGCGGCGCCGATGCCCGCGACTACATCGCGCGGCCCTGCGGCCTGTTGTTCGGCGGGCGCAACTACCTGGTCTGGCGCGGGGAGGACGGCGCCTACCGGAAATTCACCCTCGGCCACATCGAGGCGGCGGCGCCCACGGGCAGGCATTTCGATCTGGCGGATGACTTTTCCATGGAGGACTTCGCCGCGCGCAGCCTCGGCGTGATGAGCGAGGTCGCCCTGGATGTGGTGCTGCGGGCCGCCCCCGACCGCGCCGCCCTGCTGCGGGATTTCAGCTTCCATTCCACGCAGACGCAGGAAGTGACGCCCGACGGCGGGCTACTCATCCGCTTCCGCGCGGCCGGGATTGCGGAAATCTGCAACGCCATCTTCGGCTGCGGCGTGCCGCTCACCATCCTGGAACCGGAGACGCTCGCCCAGACATACCGAGCGCGCCTCGCGGCGGCGCTGGATAATTTCGAATGACCACACAGGAGGACTTCGCCATGGCCGATGCCATCACCATAAGCCTGAAGGGGTCAGTCAGCCCCCGGCGGCATTACGCGGCGCACCTCATTGCCGACGCCCTGCGCGCCGCCGGCGCCACGGTGAAGGTGGGTGGCGTCCTGACCCGTCGGGCGTTGGTGGAGACGGATCTGGACGATACCACTGTGTGGCTTCACCTGGATGAAGAAGGCGCTCCGGCTTCCACTCCAACTCCGGCTCCGGCTCCGGCCAGTTCCACTTTCTTGACGCCAATGCTGCGTATCCTTGGGGCGGCACTGGTGGTCTTGGTTGTGGGTAGCGCGGAAATTCGCCTCCACTTCCCGCCGATGATCGACTTGCTGCTCCTCACCGGCGGCGTCTGGTGGTTCTGGCAGAGGACCATTCGCTCCCGGCCGAACTCTCCGAAATGAAGAAGATCGTCGATCCAGATCCGCGCTGACCTGTCCATCATCGCGCAGTCGGCAAAAAAATCATGCCACCGGCCCACGGGCCGGTGGCATGACGCGTCCGGGTAGGAGGTCAGGTCGTGGCAGACGGTCTGCCGGAGAGCCACGCCCACATGGCACAGATTCCGGCGGTGGTGAGGATGACGTCGAGCTGGGGCGCGAGGCGCAGTTCAACCTCGGCACCCAGCAGCGCCATCACCGCGGGCAGCGTGAGGATGATCTTCACGGCGACAGGCAGGCGGTTCCAGAGGCCACGCTTCATGACGGGCGCCTGCCCGTGGTGTGGCGGTGCGACGTCGGCGATGGCGAGCTGCTTCTTCTCGTTCTTCATGGTGGTTCCTTCCAAGTCCTGATTCGATGATAGAGCGGGGAAGGCGCACAGGCGCCTTCCCCTTCTTCGTGCCGGTCGTCGTGGTGACGGTTCCGGCCCGCGCGCCTACGCCGCGTCCCGAACCTCCGCCTTCGCCGCCTCGGGCTCGGGCAGCAGGTTCCACGCCCGCACCGCGGTCGTTGCGGTATCGATCAGCCTCTGCGGCGAGTGGTGCGCGTACCTCGTCGTCGTTGAGAGCTGCGTGTGGCCGAGCACGGTGCCGATCTCATTTAGAGGAGTTCCAGCATTGGCCAAAGCACTTGCGAACGAGTGCCGCAGGTCATGGATGCGGAGGTCGTCCGGCAGCCCCGCCGTAGCCCTGGCCCGCCGCCACGCACCGCGCACGCCCTCCACTGGCTGGCCCTCCCGTCGGGTGCTAGGAAACACGTGCGGGTTCTCTGGATGGAGCTGCCGCTTCGCGAGCTGGCGCTGGAGGATCGCCACAGCCACCGCGGACAGCGGCACGTGCCGCGTGCGGCCGGACTTGGACCGGGGCACGGTGAGCAGCCCGCGCTCCAGGTCCACGTTCTCCCATTTCGCCTTCAGCGCCTCGCCCCGGCGGGCGCCGGTGACGGCAAGCAGCGCCAGCACCGCCGCGGCGGTCTCGTCCGGGTCGGCCGCCAGGGCACGAAAGAGCCCTTGCGTCTCCGCCGGGGACAAGTACTTGTCGCGGTGGACCTCGCGCAGCATCCCCGGCGAGCTGCTTGGGTTTCGCCCCTCATACAACTGCCACCGGAGCGCCGCGTTGAACAGGGCGCGGACGCAGGCCAAATGCCGATTCACCGTGCCCGCGGCTAGACCTTCCGCGATGAGCTTGCGCCGCAGCTCCGCGACATCCGCTTGCGTCACCTCGTCCAGTGCCTTCTTGCCCAGGGCGGGCAGGATGCGCTTGCGCAGGTACGCCTCGGTGTTGTGCGCCGAACGCTGGTGCTCGCGCGCGTGCGGCAGGTATCTATCTCGGACGAACTCAGAAAGCGTAGGCACGGCCTTGAGTTTCGCCTTCGCCGCCACCGGGTCGCCGCCCAGGCTGACCTCGGCCTTCAACTGCTCGGCCCGCTTGCGGGCCTGGTCCACGGTGACGTCGCCGAGGCGGCCGAGCCTGACCTCGTGCCGGCGGTTCCGCGCGTCGGCGTATCTGAAGTAGAACGTGATGCCGGAGGCGCGCTGCTCGGCGATGAAGCCGGCGAGCCTGTCGTCGAAGATGCGGTGCTTGACTGCACCTTCTGGCAGGGGTGGCAGCTTCTGCACGAGCGTACGGGTGATGGTGGTCGCGGCCATGTGGTTCCTTCTCCTGGTTGGATGGGGATGGGGGTCATCGGGGTCATGGGGTGCGCGGGGCGGCCTGGGGCTTGCGGCTCCGGGCCGCCGGCGCGTTCCTGGGTTTGGACTGCGGCGGGGCCTACGCCTGGGCCGTGCTCTGGCGGCGGTGCTGCGCGATGAACGCTTCCAAGTCATCGTGGCTGTACCTGACGTATTTGCCGGAGAGCTTGATGTAGGCCGGCCCCTCGCCGGTGCCGCGCCAGTGCTCCAGCTTGCTGGCCGGGACGCCCAGGTGCTCGGCGGCCTGGTTGGCGGTGAGGAGCGGGCGCAGTTCACGCGGTTCGATGGTGGCGTTGTCGTCGTTCGCGGCGGTGCTGATCGTGCTCTTGGCCATGTCGTGTCTGTCTCCGTGTTCGGGCGCCGGTGGCTCACTTGACCCGGCTTCACCCAAGGAGGTGTTCGACGGTCCTCCTTGGCCCCCAAAGACCGCACATGACCAAGCCTGGCCGCGCCGTGTCGGCGCCGGACGGGCCAAAGCCCGCCCGGCGCGTTGGCGATTCTTCAGCCATATGCATAGGTGTTTCCGAATCCCTACCCAGGCTGTCCGGAGGCATCCGCCACCACGCGCGCGAAGCGTACGCGGCGGATTTCGGCGGCGAGAGCCTCGCGCACGGCGTCCCGCATGGTCCACAGGCGCCGCAGGTACGGTGCGCGGTCGGTCCAGTCCCGTAACGCTTCGTCCACCACGATCAGCAGCAGCTCTGGCGTCACGCCCTCCTGGCGGCTTTCCGGGTCGGGGCAGAGCGCCAGGGACAACTCGCCTGCGCGCGCCACCGTCCAACGGTAGGGCGACGGCTGACCGCCAGGGCAGAACTCCACACCGGCGCCGAGCGGCTCGCCCGCCTGCATCTGCTTGGTCGCTCTGCCGAGCGCCTCCAGCACGGCGAGCGCGCCACCTTCCGGCATCCGCGCGTGCTCCAGGGCCATGCGGGCCTGCACCACCAGGACGAGCTGCCGCAAGCTCCAACCCACTGGCGCGGAACTGACGGTTCCGTACCTCACCGGCAGGCCGAAGCCGTCGCCGCCTGTGTCCAGTACGACGGTCCAGAAGCGCTGCTCCCAGAACGTCGGCACGTCGGCGTTGGTGAACAACGCGAAACGTTCTCCGTCCGCCGTGCGGCGCGTGGCGATGATGGATTTCTCGTCGAAGTCGATCATGCGCGCGCGTCTCCCTCGGAGCTGGTGGTTGAGACCATTTCGGTTCCGTCTCTCTCGCCGGCGTGGTCCACCTCGAACACGAGCCAGGAGTCGTCGCTGTTGATCGTGGCAGCTACGCCCTCGGGAATCTTGAAGCAGACCAACTCCTCCTCGTTGTCATCGTCGTTGAGGCGGAGAAGGTCGGCGGGTTCGCGCACCTCGATGCCGAGCGTGGCTAGATACCGGATGACGTGCAGCGGGTCCTCGCCGGTGCGGACGGCGTCGTCGAATTTGATCCGCTGCACGTCAGGCAACTTCTCGATCTCGGAGTACCGCGCGAGCAGCGCCTCCAGTGTTTGGGTTTCTTCGTCCATGTGGTGCTCCAGACGCAGGAAGCCCCGCCTTGGAGGGCGGGGCTTCCTGCTCGTTCGGGGTGGGAATGTGCTTGGGCCGGATGCCGGCCTGGGCACAGCCATCACATGCGCTCGGGCTCCGCGTCTGCCGCGGCCACATGCTCCTCCCACCGCGCCACCGCCCGCGCGGCCTCCAGGGCCAACGCTGTGCGCACGGCGCGCCGCGCCTCCCAGCAGCTCCGCCGCCAGGGCGTGATCGGCAGCCAGGAGGTCAGTGTCAGCTCCAGCACCGCGAGCAGTTGCTCTGGCGTGACGCCGCGCTGCCGCGCCTCCGCGTCTGGGCACATGGCAATCGAGAACTGTCCAGCCCTGGCCACGGTCCACGGGAACGGCGAGGCGACCCCGCCCGGCGGGGCCGGCTCGAACGAGACCGGCGGCGCAGCCCAGCCGTCCTGGGGTTCGCGGTGCACGGCGGCGGCGCGCTCCAGGTGGCGCACGATCTCGGCCAGGGCGGGCTCGCCGGAGTACGCCAGCTCGGCCTCGAACCGGGCCAGCGCCAAGCCCAAGAGCTGGGTCGTGCTCCAACCGTCGTGCGGGCCGAGGGTGGCGAGGCGGATGAACACGCCGCCGTCCGCGATCTCCACCGCCGCGCCCCACAGGCGTAGCGGCCGGCCGGGAATCAGGTCGCTGGTGACTAGCGCGACATTGCGCCCAGTGCTGGTCGTGTGCCACGCGACGCTGTTGCGGTCGGTCGTGGTGCGCGTTGTCATTCCCGCCCTCATCGCGTGAAGAGCGCCCAGAGGCCGTCCACGACGAGGGAGATGGCGACTCCTCCCTCGACGCGGTAGGCTTCGATCTCTTCCTCGCCGGGGGCGGTGCAGGCGGCGAGCAGTTCTTCCAAGTTGGTGATCTTCCTGTCCAGATCCGCGAAGTATGGAATGAGGTGCAACGGGTCGTCGTCGCGCGCCAGGGCATCGGCGAGGCTCACGCGAGGCAAAGGGCGCGGTGTGTCGTGGCCAGCGGCGAGGCGCCGCGCCAGCGCCTCCAGGGTTTCGAGCTGGGGGGAGGTTTGGGTCATGTCGATGGTCTCCAAAACACGAGACGGCCAGCCTTCAGGGACTGGCAGCACCGGGCCTCTTGGGGTTGCTTGGCCTGCACCGTGCAGGCTGGACCATCACATGCGCCCCGCCACCACCACCGCCGCGCCGCCCATCCGGCCATAGGCGATGGGGGTCATAGGGGGCATGGATGGCGTGCTCCTGCGCCGGCCGGATTTCGCCCCGGCTCCTACCCGGCGTCGCTCCCGCCCAGCGGTTGCGTCCCCACGCCTGCCAGGGCCTGCCGCGCCGCCTCCAACTCCGGCGCCACCGCGAAGAGGCGCGGCAGGCGCGGCTCCACGGCGAGCGCGCCGGCGGCCTGCATCTCCCTGAGCGCCAGTAGCACCTTGTGGCTCGGGGACACCCGGCGCATGTCAAACTTGCCCTCGGCCAGCAGCCTCTCCAGGGCCTGGCGGGCCAGCGGCTGCACGTCGGCGCGGTGCGGCCGGCCCGCGGCACCCGCTTCCCTCGGCTCCGGGGCGGCCAGGCGCAGCAACGGCACGAACGCCAGCAGGAAGTCGGCGCCCGCGCGCGGCACGGCCACCAGCCCCTCGTCCAGCGCTGCGACCGCCTCCTCCAGCAGCGTCTCGGCGCCGTGGGCCAGGAGGGCCAGTTCGGCCGCGGCGGCGGAGCCACTCAGGCTCGACCCGCTTCTGGGGGCGCCCAGGCGCTTCTGCAGGGCGGCGACCGCCCCGCGACGGCGCAGCGAGACCTCAACCCTGACCAGGTCCGGCAACTTGGCGTACACCTTCCGCTCCGGCGCGGTCTTGGTGCCCTCGTGCCAGGAGACGGTGAGCTTGTTGTCCTGCTGCTCGGCGAAGTACCGACCGCGCTCGTGCCGCCCGCCGCGGATGGGCCTGTCCCGCAGGCGGCGGACATACGCCTCCGCGGCCCCTTCCTCTCCCTCCTCGGACGGGTACGGGTAGTCGCGGCAGAACTCGGCCTGCTGCACCCATACCCTGCCGTGGAGCAGGCGGGGACTGACGCTGGCCGCTTTCGCCAGGGCGGCCACGAAGGCATCCACAGCCTCGGCCACCGCGCGGAGCTGAAGCGGGAGCAGCTCTCTGTAGGCATCGGGCTCGTACGCCGCCGCGAGGTTGTCCTCGCCGCCCGCGCCCACGGCCAGCGGAGACGGAAGCAGGGAGCGCAGAGCACGCATGGGGTCAGGCAGGAGGTGACTGCTCCTACTGACGCGGAGCTGGCCCGCACGGTCGGAGACCAGGGCAAGCTGGCCCGCCAGGGAGACGGAGGCGCCATCCGGGAGGCGGACGCGAGCGGGACCTACCTGGAGCTTCTCGTCCAGGGCGGCGCCCGTCTGGGGTTCGCGGGCCAGGAGGCCGGCGCGGACGAGCGCCTTGCAAAACTTGGCCGCCGCAGCAGGCGTGGCTTTCGTGTGGAGCGCGACGTCGAGGCCGAGCTGGACGCGGTCGAGGAGCACGTCCGCCGCCTGCCCGGCGGGAGACGAAGCTGCTACGTCCATCGCGGGGTCAGCCCCGGCGTCTCCAGCATCATTCGGCACGCGCACCTCCCAGCGGAATCCGGCGCGAAGGTGGCGAGGGAGAGCCGAGAAAGCAAGAGGCGGAGAGATTTTCGAGCGGATGGAGGACTTGCAAGTACGCGCCCGGCCCGGCCCGGCCAGTTCGATGCTCTCCCCATCTGCACTTCCTTCGCCTTCGGGAAGTGAACGGCGGTCACAGACGGGAACCGGCGGAGCCTCTGTGCCCCCCTATGATCTCGATGCTACTTCGACATGAATGGGCGGCGCGCCGGTTCTGTCCCGCCGATGGTCCGACCCCAGAACGAAAAAAGCCCTGCCGCGAACGGCAGGGCTTTGGTCCGAGACCGGCACGCGGTCCAAGGGCGCGCGGTCATCGTGAATCTGGATTCTAGTAGCAGCTCTATTTCCCGCGGCGCCGTCTGGCGCCGGAACCGGCCCTAGGGGCCGTCACGCCCGCCATGGTGTCGGCGGGGAAGCGCCTACATGCGGCGCACTGGCAGCGGCCGCGTCGGGCCGCCGAGGCCATCGAGACCGTGGCCGGTCTCGTGCTGGCCGTTGTTGCCACCGCCGCGGCGGTGGCCCTGGTCGAGGCGCGCAGGATCGGCGCACTCCAGCCGGTATCGGTTGGGGGACCACCTGCCCGCCATCTCGATCAGTTGCAGGTGGAACCCGTTGCAGGGGGCGCCGTTGAGCTGCATCAGCTTCCGGGCCACGGCCTGGCGAGATTCGCCATTCTGCGTGAGCAAATCCCACACGTCGCCGTGGAGGTTCTTGCCCTGCACCGGTTGATTGCCGTGGTGCTTCCACCACGTCTCGTAGAACTCGGCGAGCCAAGTGCGTTCCGAGTCGCCAGCCTGCCGGTTGGCCATTTCCTCGACCGCATCCTTGCACCCGAGCGCCAGCAGCGGGTCACGGCACATCCGGCCCCACTGCTCGAAGCTGCCCAGCGGGCGGCCGCGGGGCAGGTCATCGCCCTGCTGCAACCCCCAGGTCACGATGGTCAGGACATCGGAGAGAATTTCCCCTCGGTCCCGCCGCGCCTCCGCGAGGAAGTCTCCCGTGAAGCTGCGTGCTTCAGGGTTCTCCACGCCGGGATTCAACCGCACCTCCAGGAACCGGCGGCGCAGGTCTTCCGTGACGCTGAGCCCATTCCCCGTGACGCAGATGAACGCCGAGGAGTTGAGCTGTACCAGCGTGCTGGTGCCGAGAACGCGAACCTCGGCCGGGTTTTCCGTGATCACCGAGGCGAGCAGGTTGGACCGCAGCTCGGTGGCGTTCACGTTGTCCAGCAGAATGATCGGCGTCGCCTTCATCAGAGCGGAGGCCAAGCGCTTGTCGAACTCGTCCCCTCTCTCGCCGGTCGTCATCGCGGTCGGCGAGAGGCCGTAGGCCACCTCCGCGATGAAGCGCACCATCAACCCCTTCCCCGAGCCGGCGCCTGCCAGGTACGGCGCGCCGATGAGCAGGCCCGGCACTAGTCCCAGGCTGGCCCGGCACGCGGCGGTCAGCAGCGCCGTGAGGCAGATGCTTTCGTCCGCGCCCGGCGGCTGCTCAATGTCAACCACCGGCTCCTCAGAGTCATCCACCTTCACGCGGACCGAGTCCGCGAAAGGGAATGTCCGGACGCGCTTCCGCAGCCGCTGGAGGGCAGCCTCGACGGCGCGGCGCGTGGCTCGATTCGGAACCGTCACGGTCGCGGTGTTGTGGCAGTAGAGCCCCAACTCGTGATCGTAACCATCCGTGTGCCGGATGGTGCCGTCAGGTGAGAGGAGCGGCCCGTAGGCGATCCCGTTCAACTGCGGCAGGTCCATCCCCACGAAGCTGGACAGGACGAGCTTCGCCACTCGTACCGGAAGGGCAATATTCTCCCGGCGCGCGCCTCGCGCCCCATACCTGATGGTGTAGGGCTGCCACCTGTCATGAAAGAGGCTCGCCACGTCTTCCGCGTCCATCTTCCTCGCTTCCAGCAGGCCGTGTTGCCCGTTGCCCCAGAGGGTAACGAGCTTGCCACCACGCTGGTAGACGCCCATCGGCCCGATCGACGCGGTGACCCGCTTCGCTGTGCCGGGTGGGTCCTCCATCACTACGTGGAACGGCAGCTTCGCGCTGCCCTTCACTTCGTCGGAAGTGGAAACGTCAGGCTGGGCGTCCGTCTCGTCGAGCATGGAGGCTTGCTCCACCTCGCCCCCTGCTCCTGCTTCGTCCGGCGCGGACTCATCGGGAGCATCGGGGTCATGGGGGGCGTCCTCACCGCCGGGCGGCTGCTCCGGTGGCCTGTCCATTTTCTCGCCAGGATCAGGCTCAATGCCTGCGGCCGGGGAGGAGATCGGGGCGTCGTCGTAGGTGTAGTCTTTGTCGTTGTCTTCCATGTATGTTCCAGTTGGTGGAATTATCCACCCGATGCGGTTCAAAGGGCGGCCTGCCGCCCATCTGAAATCTCGCCTGAAAGGGCGCGATTTTTGCCATCGCCAGGACAGCCGCGACCACGCGAAGTGACCACAACAGCCTGGAACCGCTACACAGAATCCAGATTCTTTAATTGTCAAAGAGCGCAGGTGTAGTCTCGGTCTTTCGGAAGGCCCTCACAAGTGAACGCCCTGCCGGTCTTGTCCGTCCATGAAAAAGGAGCCACCTGAAAGCCAGCTTCTCAATCACGGCCGGACTCTCAACCTAATAACAGTGTGCAGATGACACAAGTAGGTGAACGTCGTGCAGAGAATTTTTTTGGCGAAGGTGAGACTGTGTGGCGTGATGGTGACAGGTGCGGAAGAAGCCGCACAGTAGAAGGAACATCGTGAAGGCATGGGGATCATAGGGGGGTGAAGAGATCGAACCTTCGCGTCCCCCTATGATCCCCATGCCTTCGGGGGGCACAGCGCGGAAGCGCATGGCGGCGCGCACCATGAAGCGGTGCTGCTCCTGCGGCTGGTGGAGCGCTATCTGCACGGCGAGCCGGTGTCGTATTCTTCTTCTCTCCCACCTGGGGGAGTGACGGCGAGGACATTCGATGGCGGGGAACTTCCCTCGACATATGCCGCAGCATATGCTAGGCGAATGATATGGACACCACCCGCCACGTCAAGCTCTTCAAGAACGGCCGGAACCAGGCCGTGCGCATCCCCCGCGAGTTCGAATTGCCGGGAGAGGACGCCGTCATGCACAAGGAGGGCAATCGGCTCATCATCGAGCCCGCCGCCCCCAGGTCGCTGCTGGCGCTGCTGGCCACGCTCCCCGCCCTGGATGAAGATTTCGCGCCGATCGACGACCTGCCGCCGGACGACGTGGCGCTCTGATGCGCTTCCTCTTGGACACCAACATCCTCTCCGACCTCGTCCGGCACCCGCAGGGGCGCGTGGCCGAGCAGATCAGGCATGTCGGGGAGGGAGAGGTCTGCACCAGCATCATCGTCGCGGCGGAACTACGCTTCGGCGCCGCCAAGCGCGGCGCCGCCCGTCTGACGGCGCAGCTCGAAACGGTGCTGTCCGCGCTGGACGTCGTGCCGTTCGAGCAGCCGGCGGACGAGACCTACGGCACCATCCGGGCGCAGTTGGAGCAGGCTGGTACGCCCATCGGTGGCAACGACCTGCTGATCGCCGCCCATGCCAAAGCGCTGGGCTGCACCGTGGTGACGGACAACGAACGGGAATTTCGACGGGTCGAAGGACTGGCCTGCGAGAATTGGCTGCGGGGCTCGTAGAGGCTTCCCACCACAATCCCCCCGGACGATCAGCGGTGACGGGCGGCGATCAGGGGTCATCGCGGGCACGGGCCGGCAGAGTTGCGTTCTGCGGCGAGGTGAAGAGGGGTCATGGAGGGCCACCACGGGTGATCATGGACAATGCAACCCAAGATTGATTTCGACTACGAATCTGAGGGTCAGGAGTTCGAATCTCTTCGGGCGCGCCATCTAATTCCTTGAAATACAAGCGAAAACGGGCCAGCCGGCGACGGCTGGCCCGTTGGCGTTTGGGGGCGTCCCACCACTATCCCCTCCGGTGGCCCCATTTCACCGCCGCTCACTCGGTGGGAGGCGCATTTGGCAGCCTGTCCTGGGTGATCCATGACCCCAGCAGATCTACGACTCCGGCGAAGTGCTCCGTTGGGGATTGCATTCGAACAGGACCCCTTTCACCGGTGCCACGTCTTTCAACAACGGCAGGGTTTGTGAGGGCGTGAGGCTGCAGACGATTGGTGGAAACCGGCCGCTCGTCTCAATGCTCTCCAGCACCACGACGGTCCCGGCCAATCTCAGCCGCTTGAAGTATCGTTCCGGTTCACCCCCGCTGCTTTCGACTGTGGCAAGGACCGGAGTGCCATCTAGGGCTCGGAGCCTCTCTTTTTCAAGAACGGGGGCGCCGATGATCAAGAGCTGTCCGTCCAAGGCGACCGGCACAGCGCTGTCACCTTCCACCTGCCAGACGCTCCCGTCTCGCCCGGCATGTGTCATGATGTCGATCTGACGCCCAAGATCCTCGGCCTCGTTCCCAGACAGTGCGACTCCAACGTCTCTGTGAGACGAGAAGAGAACCCCATCCACAATGCGGATTTCGTCTCCAGTAGAGCCGATGACTAGTGGGGGTTCACCCCCTGGCCCGTTTGGTTCCGCCAAGAGAGTGAACATCTCAGGCGAGCCGCCGATCTCCCGCAGGCGCCTTGCCCGAAGCACCCCGTCGACATTGGCCACCACCAAGTCGCCGCTCTTTGGCGGGCCGTATTTACGAAGGATTAGGATGTCTCCCACCGAGGCGATTGGCGCGAGGGTGTCTGCGAGCACGCGGACGGCACCGTGGCGAACGAAACGACGCTGCTCGTCTCCGCCCACATCACCGACAGTAACACGTCCGTCAGTGGCGGCCGCCACACGCCCGGAGAGGGTGAAATTGCTGTTGGAGACCTCTGTTGTAGGGTCAAATCGATTGATTTGGGGGAACGGTAGGATCGTTGCCGGAGTGATGCGTCTCGGGCCGTAGAACTCGAAGCGCCGGGCGAGGGTGTATGCGTCTTCCAACTGGCTATCGAGCTCTCGCCATGTCTTGTGGACGTCATCTGCGTCGATCTCATTCAACCTCGCACATTCATCTTCGTGATGCGAGGCATTGATGGCGTTGGTGAATTTCTTAGCCGTCCGGAGAGTATTCCGCACCCTTTGCACCTCGGGACTGGAGAAGAAAGGCATATCTTTCTTGCCGTCCAGCGCGCTTGTATAATCATTGAGCGTCGCCTTCGAGGTCTTGATTCCATAGACGTGCAGGATGATCCCGAGCTTACCCTCAGTGATCTTCCTGACCTCGGCAATGTAGTTCTGCGCGGTCTCCGGCCGACGATCCGCATTGAATGAGTCCCAGCAGCGCTTGTGGCGGCCACCATCGATGACCCGTAGCACGCCGCTCTCTGGGGATAGACCGCAGACGGCGGCACGGCGGCCAGCGAAGTCGCCATGCAACTCCATCAAGTCAAAAAGTCTTGCATCGTGGCTCGTCACTAGAAGTTGGGCTTCGGGCTTCCCGTGTTCGGGTGTGGTTGCCATTTCGGCCAGGAGTTGAGCCCACTGGCGTTCATTGCAGTGGTCGAAGGTAGCCTGGGGATCATCTAGAACCAGCAACGGCAGCGGGTTGTGCCCCATGGCCTCGACGAAGTGACTGCGCAGCGTCAGTGCAAATGCCCAGAGGAAGGCGCGAAGCCAGGACGTGTTGGCGATGTGGGATGCGTCGAGGAGCGTCTCTCCGAACCGTCCTTCAACGGTGAGGGAGCTTCGGCGTTCCATGATTGCCCCAGAGAGATTCAGTTCGCCGCCGGCATAGATGCGGTTGAAAAGTTCAACCGTGCCTTCGGTCACAGCGCCGAGAGCATCACGGGCCTCCTCGTCCACGAGCCGGGTCAGCCCCTTGAGTGGTTCAACGGCAGCGCCGATGCGACGGCGCAGTTCGCGCTCAGCCTCCAGTTCGCGCCAGCGGTCATGGGCCGTGATTGCGCCGTCGAACGAGTTGATGGCCTCGTCGATGGGTGCGGCCTTCTGAGCGAGCTGTCTCACCGCCTCAAGTGAGTGCAGGAGGGTTCCCTGGGCATAGTTGCCATCCTCTCCCCGCTTGCCAAGGATTTCCTCTCGCACCGTTGTCAGGATTGGTTTGGCTTCTGGCCAAGCCGATGCGAGGCGGATGGCATGTCTGGCTCCGGATATGGCGGCCAAAATACCCTTCTCTGATGGTGAGCCTTCAGCTTCACCGACGATCGGCGACGACTCGGTCAAGCTTGCAGCAGCCGTGCGAATCCGGACGAGAGCTTGGTCAGTCGGGGCGGACAAGATCAACTTCAGGGCTGAGCTGTTCTCAAGCTCTTGCGCCAGTTCGTCAAGCAGACGGTGGACGGGAGCGACCGGAAGAGTCGTCGAGCAACCGCAGGACTTCAAAGCGTCCGCCAAGGTCATCTCAATGATGCTGCAGGCATCTTCGAATGAACGAGTGACCTCTTCCCCTTCCCTGCGCAGCGCGGAGAGCTCCGTCGCCAGGCTGTCAGTCTCGCCTGGCTCCTCGAAGGAGCGGTCACAGAGTGGGCACGCATCCACGGTTTCGGCATCCGGATGGTGTTCGGCATGCCACCGGGCTGCTACTGCCTTGAGGCGCAGTCGGTTGTCCTTCAGTTGCCGGACCTGGGCTCTGCGTGCGACTTCGAGTGCTGCCTGTGCGGCGGCGACAGCCGCCTGCGCGGCCTGTAGAGGCGCCGGCTTGGACAATGCATCTATCTGCATGACCGCCGACATGGACGGTAGCTTACGAAGCAGGTTCTCTCCCAATAGGGTTGAGGCTTCCGCAATCGCCTGCTGGATCTTGTTGACGTCTTCTGGGCGGGAAAGGTCCAGCGACGCTGCAACAGCTACACCTATGAAAAGCTCGGATTTCTTCTTTTGAAGGATACCTCTAGCTTCTCTGGCGCGCTCGGAGAACTTCGGGTCATCCATTGCTACGGTAGCTGATGACCATGGCAGGCTTCCGCTAACTACGGCGGAGGTCATCAGCCCATTCACCCGATTCTGGGCGGTGGTGCGGCTGTTGTCCAAATCTGCCTTCTTCGGAATGCCGATGAAGTTCTTGCTCCCATGGCAGAGCGCTGTGACATGCTCTCCGAGCAGACGAAGCGGTTCCAGGCCGATCAGTTCAACCAAAACCTCAACCAGACGGGTTTCCTCACCTACGCGAACATGCGCGATACGGTTGGGCACGAGAACCGAAAGTTCAACGCAGAGCGGCGTCACGCCTGGCGGCAGGCCGGGCCTGATTGGGCTGATCCCATCGCGGGTCACAGAGCGCTCGGTGACGTGCTCGTTGCCGACCTCGTCTTTGAAAGTCAACCGGATGGTCGCCGCAGGCTCATCTGTAAGGAAGGCATCGAACTCCGAAGGATATGCCACTGCAGGAGGCCATTTGGTCGTTCGCTTTCCATCCACTTCTCGAACAGGCCTTGCAGTATACGCGGTCTCCGAGGGGCCATGTGGACCGATCCGGTGGCCGGTCAGAGCCATCATCACTAGGCTGAGGAGGGAGCTTTTCCCTTGCCCATTGAACCCGTCTACGGCGAGGCTTTCGCCGTGGACATCGAGGACGAACGGACCAGCCCCATGCCTCGTCACACCTCCAACCCCGGTTGCCTCGATCCGATGCAGCAGCCAGCGGGATGAAGTGGGCGGCATTGCGGCGCCGCTCTCCTCATCTTTGAGGTTCCCAGGTTGAGAGGCCCCATCCACGATCTCTTCTGAGACGTCGGCAGCCTCCGGCGCTTGGAAGGCGTCCTTCAATGCCTGGATGTAATCATCCCTGAAAGGGCCTTGGCCACGCTCGGGCGAATCCAAGAAGAACCGCAGCATGCGGCGCTGGAGAGAACTGGACAGCGCGACGCCACGGATATCCTCTCCGTTCAGCAGACCGGCCGTGATCTCAGATATGGTTCTGGGCATGCTTCTCTCTCGAAGTGCCCAGACCATAACGAATCAGGTCATTTTGGCCAGAGCAGGACGGCATTATCGCCCTCTAAGCCGTAATTTACCCTGCCTTTCGCCGCTTCCTTCCCGCCGGCAACGAGGGCGGCGTCTCACCCTCCGGCCCGGGGTCGGCGAACAGCGCCGCGATCTCCACGCCCAGGGCGGCGGCGATGCGCTCCAGCACCGTCACGGTGGGGTTCTCCATCCTCCGCTCGATCCGGCTCATGTAGGTGCGGTCCACCCCGGCGTCGACGGCGAAGGCCTCCTGCGAGACGCCGCGCGCCACGCGGAGCCGCCTGATGTTCACCGCAACCTTTTCCCGAGCGTCCATTGCCGGGCGACCACATATTGCGAAGGCCTATTATTCCACGCATAATGGTCCCATGATTATGAACCTTGGGACATGTGCAGGGCGCGGGTGCGGTAATAGCTGGGGGCGGGCGTGATGCCGCCGGCCGCCCTGCTCGCCGGCGTGACCGCGCTGGGCGTGATGATGGCGCTGATGCCGGCCAACAGGTTGCTCACCCTGCTGGGCCTGCGGCGTTGGCGGCTGGCGGCGCTGTTTCTGCCCGGCATCGGTCCTTTCGTGTTCCTTTGGCTGGTCGCCTTCTCCGGCAGGCCATCGCCGGCGCGCATCGAGGCCTCGCGGCGGGAGGCGGGCTGACCGTCAGACGCACAGCGCTCTGGGCGGCCCGGTGGACAGGCGGGAGAAAGCTGGTCACCATTGGCCCGATCAACACCATGCGCGAGGAGCCATGATCGAGACCTGGGCGAAGCTGGTGCCGGAGCTTGTGGTCGCCGAGCTGGAGGCGAGTCTGCGCTTCTGGCGCGACCTGATCGGCTTCTCCGTGGCTTACGACCGCCCTGAGGCCGGCTTCGCCTACCTGGACTTGGCCGGCGCCCAGGTCATGCTTGAGCAGCGCAGCACGGCGGACGACCAGTGGGTGACCGGGCCGCTCGAGGCGCCGCTGGGCCGTGGTGTCAATTTCCAGATCGAGGTTCCGGCGCTCCAGTCGATCCTTGACCGCCTGGCTGCGGCTGGTTGGCCGTTGTTCATGGAGCCTGAGGAGGCATGGTACCGCGTCGGCGAGATCGAGAACGGCCAGCGCCAGTTCCTGGTGATGGACCCGGATGGATACCTGCTCAGGCTGGCGGAGGACATCGGCGAGCGGCCCGCCGGATAGGGGAAAAAAGAGTGGCTGGGCGCTGGGCCGAAGCCCAGCACGTCACGGCTTCACTCGACCCTTTCCAGACGCAAGCACTGCCTTCAAGAAAGCTCGATAGCCGCCATTGCCGTGCGTTTGTGCTTTTGGTGTTGACTGAAACGCACCCCCGTATTATGAAAACATTATGATCAGAAATTCGTCTGGTCTTATAGGAGGCGGCTAATTTTATGTTTGGATTTGGAATTCATCAAGAATTTTCTCGGGCAATTTTCGATCAAATGCCTCGGCGCGACCAAGATGCGATACTCCAGCAACTCTACGACAAAGGATATTCTGTTCCAGAAATAAGTCGCTTCACTGGCCTCCCGGCGCAAACGTTATACAGCCGCATCAATGCGCATCGCGGACGCGGCCCGCAAGTTGCGTGAGGCTGCCCTGCGTATTAGTGCTACGGCCTTCAAGCATTCGGTGGGGGCAACTTGCCCCTCCCCCTTCTGATCTGACAACTGCTTTGAGTAGGCGCTATGCGCCTACGAAAGGCGCGCTTTGGTTAAAATTGTCTTTCGCATAACTTAGCTCGTGTGACGGATCGGGCCCATAGCATAGGTCCGCTTTACCTGCCTGGCCCCTTCTAAGCAGACCGGCACAAATCCCCCCATCCCAGCCAGGGCGGAAAAAACGACGTGCCTAATGTGCGCCGGGTGCCTTCGCCCAGCGCACATTCGAATTTGTCCGCGCTCACACCAACGACGCAGGCCCGCCGGACAACCATATCCACATGGCACCAACGCCGGCGGCGGTAAGGATGAGATCGACCTGGGGAGCTAGGCGCAATTCGACCTCCGCGCCCAGCAACGCCATCACCACCGGCAGGGTCAGGATGATCTTCACTACGGTGGGCAGGCGGTTCCAGAGGCCGCGCTTTTTGGTGGGCGTGCGCCCATGGTGCGGCGGCGCGATCTCGGCGGCGGTGAGTTGCTGCGTCTCGTTCTGCATGGTGGTTCCTTTCGGGTTGGGTAGATGATGGAGGAAGGCGCATCGGCGCCTTCCCCTTCTTGATGCCGGCGCGGGTCCCCATTGGCCGACGTCATGCGGCGTTCTGCTTCTCCGTCTCGCTTGGCGTCGATGCCGGTGCGGCCAGCAGGTTCCACGCCCGCGACGCGACCGTTGCGGTGTCGATCAGACGCTGCGGCGCGTGGTGCGCGTATCGCTGGGTCGTGCTGAGCTGGCTGTGGCCGAGCACAGTCCCAATCTCGTTCAGCGGCGTGCCGGCGTTGGCCAGCGCGGACGCGAACGAGTGGCGCAGGTCGTGGATGCGCAGGTCCTCGGGCAGGCCCGCCGCTTTCTTCGCCCGCGCCCAGGCGCCGCGCACGCCCTCCACCGGCTTGCCCGGTCGGCGGGCGCTGGGGAAAACGTGCTGGTTGTCCGGCTCGATGGCGCGCTTGGCGTGCTGGCGCTGCAGGATAGCAACCGCGACCGGCGAGAGCGGGATGTGCCGCGTCCTGCCGGACTTGGAGAGCGGCACGGTGAGCAGCCCGCGCTCGAAGTCGACATGCTCCCAGGTGGCGTTGAGCACCTCGCCCCTGCGCGCTCCCGTAACGATCAACAAAGCCAACACCGCGGCCGCCGTCTCGTCTCTGTCCGCGTCCAGCGCCCGCACCAAGGCCTGGGTCTCAGCCGGGCTCAGGTACTTGTCGCGGTGCCGCTCCCGCAACATTCCCGGCGAGCTGGCCGGGTTCCTGCCCTCGTACAGCCCCCATTTCAGGGCCTGGTTGAACATGGCGCGCAGGGTGGCGAGGTGCCTGTTGCAGGTGCCGGCGGCCAGGCCCTCCGCCACCATCTTGCGGCGCAGATCGGCGACGTCGGCCGCGCTCACCTCATCCAACGCCTTCTTGCCCAGGGCGGGCAGGATGCGCTTGCGGAGGTAGGCTTCCACGTTGTGCGCAGCGCGCTGGGTCTCTTGCACGTGCGGCAGGTAGCGGTCCTTGGCGAACTGCTCCACCGTGGGCACGGCCTTGCGCTTCGCGGTCTCCGCCGCCGGGTCGCCGCCCAGGCTGACCTCGGCCTTGAGCTGCTCGGCCCGCCTGCGGGCCTGGTCGACGGTGACGTCGCCGAGGCGGCCGAGCCGGACCTCGTGCTGGCGCCGGCGGGCGTCCTTGTACCGGAAGTAGAACGTCACGGTGGTTTGGCGCTGCTCGGCGATGAAGCCGACCAGCCGGTCGTCGAAGATGCGGTGCTTGACCGCGCCCTCGGGCAGCGGCGGCAGCTTCTGCACGAGGCTGCGCGTGATGGTCGTTGCGGCCATGGTGTTCCTTTCGTTGGGGCACGGCTTCGCGCGGCGGCCCCGAGGCTTGGGCCCGGGGCGCCGCGCGCTCATGCGGTTGGGGGATTGCGGGGCTTCGCCTACGCCTGCGCCGTGCTCTGGCAGCGGCGAGCCATGACGAATGCGTCGAGGTCATCGTGGCTGTACCGGACGTATTTTCCGGAGAGCTTGATGTAGACCGGCCCTTCGCCGGTGCCGCGCCAGCGCTCCAGCACGCTGGGCGGGACGCCCAGGCGCTCGGCGGCCTGGATGGCGGTCAGCAGGGGGCGGAGTTCGGTTGGCGCCGCAGGGGCGGTTGCGGCGGCGGCTTGGTCTGTGCGGCGGGGCTTGTCGGCCATGCCTGGGTCTCCATGGTGTTGGCGCCGATGGCGTTGTTGCCCCGGCTTCGTCCACGGATATGTTCGATGGCCGCACTTAGGCGCCTAAGTCCGCGCATGACCGTTGTTCGCCGCGCCGCTTTCCGGCCGCCAACGCACCTAACGGGCAAAAGCCCGCGCGGCGCGTTGGCGATCCTTCGGCCTATTCCCTGGGTCTTTCCCTACTCCTGCTCGCCGGCGGCATCCGCGATGAGGCGCGCGATGCGCACGCGGCGCGTCTCCGCGTCGATGGCGTCGCGGATAGCGTGCCGGCAGGCCCAGAGCCGCCGGTTGTACGGCGCGCGGTCTGTCCAGTCGCGCAGCGCCTCGTCGATAACGATCAGCAACAACTCTGGTACCACGCCTTCCTCGCGGCTGGCGGGATCGGGGCAGAGCTCGATGTGCAGATCGCCGTTGCGCGCCACCGTCCAGCGGTACGGAGAGGGCTGTCCGCCGGAGCAAAAATCAACACCTGCGCCTAGCGGTTCACCCACGTGCATGGAACGGGCGGCATGGCCGAGGGCGTCCAATACGGCGAGCGCGCCGGCCTCCGGCATCCGCGCGTGCTCCAGCGCCATGCGGGCCTGCGCCACGCAGATGAGCTGGCGCAGGGTCCAGCCCGAAGGCGCGGAGCAAACCGTTCCGTACCTGACGGGCAGGCCGAAGCCGTCGCTGCCGGTGTCGAGCACGACCGTCCAGAACTTCTGCTCCCAGAACGGTTTCGTGTCGGCGTTGCTGAACAGCGCGAACCTCTCGCCGTCGGCGGTGCGGCGCGCGGCGACGATGGATTTCTCGTCGAGGTCGATCATGCCCGCGCGCTCCCTTCCGCGCGGTCGACCTCGAACACCAGCCAGGAATCGTCGCTGTTGATCGTCGCTGCCACGCCCTCGGGAATCCAGAAGCAGACCAGCTCCTCCTCGTTGTCGTCGCCGTTGAGGCGGAACAGGTCGGCCGGCGTCTTCACCTCGATGCCGAGGGTGGCGAGGTAGGCAATGACGCGCAGCGGATCGTCGCCGGTGCGCACGGCGTCGGCGAAGCTCACGCGCTGCACCTCGCTCAGCTTGTCGATGTCGGAGTAGCGCCGCAGCAGCTCTTCCAGAGTCTCGGTTTTCGTTTCGTCCATGTGATGCTCCAGACGCACGAAGCCCCGCCCTTGGGTGGACTTCGTGCTGGTTGGCGGTGGATGGAATGCCCTGGCCTGGACCGGCTCGGGCGATGACATCACATGCGGTCGGGAGGCAGGGCCGGTACGCCGGCCCTGTTTTCTATTTCTATATAGAAATAAACATGGCAGGTGGGCCGGAACGACCCACCTCTTCGCCAGACCTACCCGGCGGCCGGCCTTGCCGCGGCAGCCGCGCGCCGGGCTTCGATGGCCAGCGCCGCGCGCACCGCGCGCCTCGCCTGCCAGCAGCTACGCCGCCGGGGCGTCACCGGCAGCCACGCGCCCAGCGCCAGGTCAATGATGACGAGCAGCTGCCCGGGCGTGATGCCGCCGCCTTGGCCATCCGGGCCTGGGCACAGCGGAATCGCGAACAGCCCGGCTCTGGCCACCGTCCATCCGTAGGGCGACGGCGCTGCACCCGGCTCCACCTCGAATGAGACCGGTGTCGCGGGGCCGCTTTCCAACGGCTCGCGGTACATGGCGGCGGCCCGCCCCAGGTTGAGGATGATTCCCTCCACCTCCGGCTCGCCGGTGCGGGCCAGCTCGGCCTCAAACCTCGCCCGCGCCACGGAAAGCAGCTCGGTGACGCTCCACCCGTCGCCGGCGCCGAGGATGCCGAGGCGGACAAAAATGCCGCCGCCATTCCCGGTCTCGGCCACCGCGCCCCAGAGGCGCAGCAGCCGGCCGGGGATCAGGGCGGTCGCCAGGAAGGCGACGTCGCGGCCGTCGGCGGTCCTGCGCCACGCGATGGCGTCCCGGCCGCGGCCGGTGGCGGGGGACTGGGTGCCAGTTTCCATGGCCGGCCCCGTCATCGCGTGAAAAGCGCCCATTGCCCGTCCACCGCAAGGTAGACGAGGATTCCTTCCTCGACGCGGAAGGCCTGGATTTCCTCCTCGCCGGGATCGTTGCAGGCGGCGAGCAGGTCTTCGAGGTTGGCGATCTTCACGTCTAAATCAGAAAAGTATTGAATCAGATGGAGAGGATCGTCGCCGCGCGCCAGGGCGTCGGCCAGGTGCAACCGCGGCACGTGGCGGGGCAAATCGCGCCCGGCGGCATGGCGGCGCACAAGCGCCTCCAGCGTTTCGAGCTGGGGGGAGAGTTGGTTCATGTTCGGTCTCCAAAATGTAAGGAAGCAGCCCCGTGGGTTTTGGCTGAGCCGTAGGGATACGGGTTGCTTGGCCCGCGACATCGCGGGCAGGTGCATGACATGCGCTTGAGCGCGGGACCTGTCGCACCTCGGTTTGCCAGAGTAGGTGCGCAACGCACCGCCTGGGCGCGGCCGCCTGATTTCGCGGTACCATTGACGAACCCGTTGGCATTCGGAATGGGGTAACCCCGCACGTTGCAACCGAGTTCTCGCCCAAGACCGAGAGGAACAATGCCCCTACCCAACGCTACCGAACCCAAAAAGAAACGCAACGTGTTCGAGAGCCTGCACGAGCTGTGCGAGGCGCATCCGCACATATTCACGCACGCATCTTCGCCGACAGCAGAGGAGCTGGCGACCTTTGAGCGGGAGTTTCTGCGAACGAGTTACGTCAGCGGGATGATGGACGGTGGCCATGTGGCCGCGGCCATCAAGAAGCTCGAAGCCGGCTTCAAAACGGGGTTGGTACCGCCCGCCCGTTTCCCCGACCTTTCGGATGAAGCCTGGGAGAACTACCTGGATCAGAAGCGCCGGGAGCGCGAAGTGCGGTTCCTCCACCGGCTGGCAGTTATTGCCGGCCCGGTGGATGCGCCGATGCAGCTACACGACATCGGGAAAGAAGCGGATAAGCAGAAGAAGGCTGCCGCCGCCCTCAGAAAAGCCGACAAGGCGCTGAGCGCAATTTTGGAAAATGAGAAATTCGTCGCCTCGGTTTCGCCGGCGTCATCCCTGAATATTCTGGTCTATCTGAGGAAGAATTTGGATGCGGCTGCTTCGATCGTGGATCAAGTGCGCGTGGAGTACCCTTTCAAACGGGCGCGCAACAAGAGCACTGCCCAAAGCATCCAGATGATAGACAGGGTGTCCGACTCTTGCTTCCGCATATACGCCTACTGCGACAAGGCCGTTCTGGAGCACCTGGCTCAATGCGAGTGGCTGAACCGGGAAATCAACGACGTCGATTGGGTCGAAATCATGAAGGCTGCCCTCGCTCGGAAGATCGGGCAATACGAGCGCAGGATTCCGAAAGAGGACTACGCCGAAGCCGGGCTGCTGGGAAAATGGTTGCCCATCGCAGCGGAGTGGGCGCCCGCCATCAACTTGAACCCGCCGTGGATGCAGGCGTAGCGGCGAGTTCCTGCATCGCGCGTAAAGACCGTAAGGGCAGTATTTTTTGTGCCCTTATCGCCTGCTCATCCGGGCATCATTCAATCATCACGGGGGCATCAACAACCCGAAAGGACACGTGATGCCTCATTCGAAGCCGCCACGGAGATCACGGCATTCGCATCCGTGTAAGCAACCAGAATGCCATCGCCATTTTGTGTCGGCAAAGCGAACGAGCCTTGATCGACTCCGTTTATTTGCAGCTCGGCATACTTAAAGCTGAGAATATCACCAGTTTCGAGCGTTAGATGATATGTGGCAAGGGATGTGCCACTTTCCCCAACAATCGTGATTTGACCACCAGCCGCAGAATCAATGAACCAGTCCTCGTGGCCGTCCGTGAAGGTGAATTCCTGGTAGGTGGTTTCGGTGCTCGACGATGGACTCAAATTTTGTCCAACAGGGGGTGCCGATAAAGGGCTGTCAGGCTCGATTGCCCCATAGCCTCCAAAATCGGCGATATAGGATGATATCGAGCCGCCACTAAAGCCTATCGTCATCCCGACAATGCCGGCGGTATTCTGGGTAAACGTCAAACTATTCGCTAGGGATATGCTTATACTCGAAATGTCATCGTAGAATTTTTGACTAAATTCGGTCTCGATGCTATCGGGGCCGGTCAGATAATCTGTTACGTAATTACCCCAGTATCCCTCAAGCAGCGTGGGTAGAAGCGTTGTAGAATAACCTGAGAAGCTTCCAAGTCCCGCGACCTGGGCGCCGTACAAAATAGCATTGGTATCGTTACCCTTGGCGATAACGCTAGTATGCGTGGGATCATATGGAACATAAGGCAAAAGTCCTGTGATCTGCGACGCTACGAGTTCATCGTTATAAAGACTTTTGCCTTCGCCCAATAACTGTAATGCGACTTCCGCACCAAATTGAAGATCGGAACCTGGACTACCGCCTCCGTTCGGGCCAAAATAACGGGTGATATAACTATCATAGAATTGTGGATCTTCAGTATGCCCCGCTTCATAAGCAATCGTCGTGAGAAGATTGTAGATCTGATTGCCTCCCAAGATTGGGAAAGCTCCATTCAGAACGGCTGGGGCTATTGCTAAATCATAGGAAATTCGATTCGAATTACTAATATAATAAAATCTTGTTCCAGAACTCGCACTCTGTTGCTGATAAGTCCACCAAACTTGCGTTCCGTTTACTTGCATTCCGGTTAGTTCGGAGACCAAGGCTAGTGACGCATTTATGTCGTTTAAAATTTCGCTCGTTAGACTACTCCAGGCAATGGGCGGATTTATCTGGGTACCACCGGACGCCGAAGACTCTAAGGCTGTAAAGAGGCTTTTTATTATTGGTGAACTAGTGGTAAGCGTTTGCGACATTGTAGTCCTCCGAATTTACGAAGCAGGCTATGGCGTTTCTTTTATCATAACATTGGTTACAAGCTCATGTGGAAGAGTGGGACGGCCGGAAAGGTAGTAATTGTAGCCGAACAAAATTTTCAATTTCGTACCATTTGTTCCGCGATTTTTTGTCTCTATAACTCCGCCACCTATAGAAAGAGGGCCGCCACTACCGCCGCCGGTTTCCCGCCCGAACAAGGAGACAAAATTAGCCGCAGTTAACTTCAAACATTTTATGAAAATATCTTGTGACACAGGTTCAAATCGCACACTAGCAATCTCACCAGCTGCTTCTTGTGCTTTTTTTCCCTTAAATATCGATACTGTAACAGGGATAGGATTTTCCATAATCTGGTCACTAGTATAAAATAGACTATTAGAGTCTTGCGCTCCATCAGGTTTTTTTCCGTATGTAAAACTGAATTTTGTTCCTAACGTATTCTGCAGGAATGTAATATCCGTGAGGTCACCATGCTTGATAATGGCATGCAACAAGTCCAGAAATTTTGGCCCCGTTAAGGTCGATTGCTTGCAGTATGCCGGTTGTGCAGAATCGCTTGGCGCTGTTCCTGGGGGAGTAAGTTGTTGAGCCGGCGGCTGTGCCCAAGCCGCATGTGCGGTCGACATAAGCACTACCCCAGCTACAGCCAGAACTGCCCTGCGCAAGCCGCCCCTGTTGCATTGGCCCCCATATTCAGGCCCCAGCGCCAGACCCGAGGAGAGCCGCTCAGCTGGTTGACCAGCCCCTCTGCGGGCGGCCCCTTTCGAGACTGGCTTCCTCGGTGATGGATTGCGGGCGAGCGATAGAGGCGGGCTGCTTTTGAAAATGCGGCGAATAGAACACACCGCAGACGCATCGATTAGGCGGCACAAAACAGGCATGGTTTACCTTTCTCACGAATGAGCCGGTTTTGATGTTCACCGAGAGCGATGCGACGGCCGGACTGTTCCCCAGTCTCCACTGCGCATAAAAACTTGCATCATGCCCGGCAATAAAATTTATTTAGGAGAACCCCGCCCTCCACGGTTCAATATCGCCAAATGCATTCGCACTCCCAAAATGTTACAAAATCAAGTTTATTAACAAACCCTAAAGCCTTTGGGTTGCACCCACAAGTAAATTTCAACCGTTTGGGTTGAAAATTTTGTTTCACCTCGACCGCTCTGTATCTCGCGGTATTTCAGGTGCTTGGTGTACGGCAAATGCCGCATACTCCTTGCCCTCCACCCGTGCCCAGCCCATGGCCAGCCGCACAAGCCGCTCCTGTGGCGTTCCTCGTCCTGGCAACGAACTGCCCTTGGCCCGTGCCTGGGCGCGTAGCTCCCGGTCGATTTCCTTGCCATTGACGACAATATCAGTACGCTCCCGTGCCCGGCTGGCCGCGACATAAGCCTGGTTTGCCGAACACCCCGAATTGCCGATCACGATTGCCCGGTCCACGGTCAGGCCCTGGGCGTTATAAACGGTCGTCGCATAGGCATGCCCCAGCCGCGCCCGGCCGTGCTTATCCGCCAGTTCCGCCGCCGATAATGTAACAGCCCGTGTGCCGATGGCCAGGGTCAGGCGGGCGTGGCCATCTTTCATTGTTTGGATTTGTGTAACAATGCCTGTCATGCCATTGACCAAGCCGTGCGTTTTGTTCCGCATCCCGATTTCAATCCGGTCTCCCTTGGCAATGGCAAGGTCATAGGCGCTACCGGAACGATCAACGGCACGGATGACAACATCCTCACCCCGCACCTGACCGGCTTGGCGCCGTTCCGCACGTATCGCCTCATTGAGGGCGCGCACATCGGCATTTGATTTCGCCAAGATGGCGATGCTTTGGCTGGGATGAGATTTCTGGCTCTCACGCCAGAGGGCCAATGCCACATTCAAAGTAGCCTTTTGCCCTTCCGCCCAATGCAAGCAGCCATGCTCGTCAAAGGCACGTAACGCGGACTCGGCTTCGCCCCTGGCCAGTTGGCTGACCGCCAGTCTGGCCCAAACCTCCTTCTGGCGCCGGTTGGTATCGACACGCTGAGCACCGGCCTGAGCGGCCACGATCGCCAGCCCCGAACCCGCCCCGATGGCCTGCAACTGGCGCTGATCCCCAGCCAGAATGACCTTGCTCCCGCCCGCTTGGGCAGCGGCAAGCACGGCGTGCATCTGCCGGGTGGAGAGCAACCCCGCCTCGTCAACAACCAGCACGGTTTTGCGGTCAAACACGGCCTGCCCGTCCCGCTGCTTGGCCAGCCATGAGTCCAGCGCCCGGCTCTCAATGCTGCATTCATCGCCGAGCTGAAGGGCGGCCCTCCAGGCAACGGCGGAGCCGATGACCCGATGCCCGGCGCGCTGATAGGTTTGGGCGATTGCCGACAAGGTTGTCGTCTTACCGCTCCCGGCTGCCCCTTCCACCACCGCCAGGCGGCTGGTGCCGCACGCATGCGCAATGGCGGCACGCTGTTCCTCGCTTAAGGGAAGCGCGCCAGATGCGTCCGGCATGTGCTGTGCATGCTGTGCGCCCGGCACATGCCGTGTGTGCTGTGTAGGCCGCATATGCCCTGTGTGCGGCGCGACGGGGGACAAGCTGAAATGGCTGCCACTCATATGCCGCGCCATCCCGGCAAACTCCTGCTCCAGGGCCACCATCTCCCTTGTGGAATAGGCTTGCTGCCCCAGCCTGTCCGGGCCAAGGGGGATGGTCTCCGCATCTTGGAGGATGGTTTCAACCCGCGCCGCAATTGCGGTGGCGGCGCCCTGGGCACTGGTTTCCATCCCGATCATATCAGCGGCAACCGCCGCCATGACATCCTGGCGCCTGAACACGGCCTTGGTCTCGGTCAGCCGCGCCAGAATCTCTGGGCTGCGCGCGGGCTGGCGTTCCGGTGCGGCCATGGCCAGCCCCGGCTGCGGCACTGCAAAGCCGATCTCAGCCGCGCGCTCACGCCAGTCCTCATGCCGGTCCATATCCGGCCTCTGCGCCATGCCCTTGGATTTACGCCCCGCCTTGGTCACCTGCGCCGCCAGCGCGGGGGCCTCGGATGTTTCCAGCCCATGCGCCTGCATGGCTTTGATGATCTCCTGGCGCCGCCCGCTGAATTGCTCCCGGACGGCTCTGGGCACGCCGGCAATCTCAAACAGCCCCTTTTGTTCGTCTGTACGCTCGATACCGTAGCCCAGCTCCCGCAGCCGTGCCGCTAATTCGGCGCGGTACACCGCCCCGGCGGCCATCTTCCAGCGGAAGAGCTGGCGGCCATCAAGGCTGCCCCAGGTGCCATCCGCCCGTTTTGCCCAGTTGAAAATCACTGTATGGCTGTGCAGTTGTGGATCGGCTTCAAGCGTCTTTCCGCCAGTACCACCATCTTCCCGTTCAGTGGGCCGGGCCTCGCCATGCTGGAAAATCGCCCCGGTTAATTGCACTGGCTCCAACAATGCGCCGCCCTTGCCCCGGCGGCTGAAAGCGGCATGGTCATTGATCACGCCCAACGCTGCCCGCACGGCGGCATCATGTGCCGCCTCTATAGCCGATCTCTGCGCCTCATCGCCCAGTGCCCACACAATGGAAAC
>JAKBCR010000040.1 GCA_021807675.1 Pseudomonadota bacterium | reverse complement strand
CGCAGCACGAGCTCCGTCACGCGGCCAGGGTGGGTCTGCGCATACGCCAACGCCAACGTGGCTCCCCAGGAGCCGCCGAACACCAGCCACCGCTCGATGCCCAGATGCTCGCGCAATCGCTCGATGTCCTCGACCAGATGCCACGTGGTGTTGTCCAAGAGACTCGAGTGCGGACGGCTCTTGCCGCAGCCTCGCTGATCGAGCAGCACTATCCGGTAGCGGGCCGGATCGAAGAAGCGGCGCATCTTGCGGTCGGTCCCGCCGCCCGGACCGCCATGCAGGAACACGGCGGGCTTGCCATTTGGATTGCCGCACTCCTCGAAGTAGATCTCATGCAGATCCGAGACCCGGAGAAAACCCGCCCGGTAGGGCTTGACCGCTGGGTAGAGGCGTCGGCGCGCGCCTGGTACGGATGACGTTGACATGGCCGGGATCGTACCTGCAACGTGTCGCGACTTCGATACGAGGTTGGGCCGCAGCCGCGACGAGCGCGATCAGTCGGTGACGATTGGCATGCGGCCAAGGGCGCGAGAACCTGGATAGGTCCAAGCTTGGCCGCGAGGCCAACGGTCGGGCAAGCGCATCCGGAATGGCCGATAATGCGCCATTGCGTTGCGGCGGACCCCGTTGAAGCTCACCCTCGATTCCCTCGCTTCCCACCTGGAGCAGCGTCTCCTTCCGGCCTACCTGGTATCCGGCGATGAGCCTCTGCTCACCGCAGAGGCGGGTGATGCGATTCGTGTGCGCGCGCGCGCTGCGGGCTTCACGGAGCGTGAGGTGCACTTTCTCGAGCGCGGCTCGGACTGGGACGACGTGCGAGCCTCCGCGGCGAATCTTTCCCTCTTCGCATCCCGCCGGCTGGTGGAGCTCCGCCTGCCCACCGCGCGCCTCGGCGCGGCCGGCAACAACGCGCTCCTCGGTCTCCTCGAAAGGGACGACGCGGACACCCTGCTCCTCATCCTGGCGCCCCGCCTCGATCGCGACGCGCAGGGTACGCAGTGGTTTCGGGCGCTGGAGGCCCGCGGCGGCTGGGTTCCGGTCTGGCCCGTGGAGGCCGACAAGCTCGTGGGTTGGCTGCGAGCACGCTGCCGGCGGCTGCGGCTCGAGGCCGACGAGCAGGCGCTGGCTCTTCTCGCCGAGCGCACGGAGGGGAATCTCCTTGCCGCCCATCAGGAGTTGGAGAAGCTGCGCCTGCTCGCGCCGGCGGGAGCCGTCACGCCCGATACCGTGCTCGCCAGCGTGGCCGACAGCGCGCGCTTCGATGTGTTCCGGCTGTCGGAGGCCGTTCTCGAGGGCGAGACCGGCCGTGCGCTGAGGGTGCTCGCGGGGCTGCGGTCGGAGGGCACGGAGCAGACGCTGGTTCTCTGGGCGCTTACCAAGGCGTTGCGGGACCTCTGGGGCGCGGTCTCGGCCGGCGGCACGGGGCGCGCGCGAGGAGGCTGGCAGCGCCAGACAGCTGCTCTGGACAAGGCGGTGCGCCGTGCGCCGCGCCTTTCGTTCCGGGCGCTCACGCTGCGCGCCGCCCGCGCCGACCGCATGATCAAGGGCCGGCTTCAGGGCAATGCCTGGGATGAGATGGCGTTGCTCGCGGCCGACATTTGCGGCCGATCGGCGGCACCGGCGCCGCAGTCCATGTTCAAATAGGGTCAGGTTCCAAGGCGCGCCGGGCAGCGGGGCGCCCACTACGGGCAGCATCGTGCAACCCATCGGTCTCTTTGGCGGCACTTTCGATCCGATTCATTATGGCCATCTGCGCACGGCTTTCGAGCTGTGGCAGGAGCTGCGGCTGGCGGAAGTGCGCTTCCTGCCCACTGGCAGCCCACCCCATCGCAGCCAGCCGCTCGCCAGCGGGGAGCTGCGGCTACGGATGGTACAGGCCGCCATCGCAGATCAGCCGGCGTTCGTGGTCGATGATCGCGAGGTTCGCCGCACGGGCGTCTCCTACTCGGTGGACACCCTGACGGAGCTGCGGGCAGAGTTTCCGGACCGCTCGCTGTGCCTGCTCCTCGGCATGGACGCTTTCCTCGGCTTGCCAAACTGGCATCGCTGGCGAGATCTCCTGCGGCTGGCGCACATCGTGGTCGCGCACAGGCCGGGTTGGAAGGCGCCAACCATGGGGCCGCTCGGGGAGGTCATGGTGGACCACGGCACCGGCACCATCCGCGAGCTGCACGAGAACACCGCGGGCCGCATCTATGTGCACGCCGTGACGCAGCTCGAGATCTCCTCCACGGAGCTGCGGCAGCTCATCGTGGCGGGCCGCGACCCACGCTACCTCGTCCCGGATCAAGTGCGATATATCCTGCGCGAGACTCGGTGCTATGCTCCCCGGTGATTCTTTTGACAGGAGAGAACTCTTCCTCACATGACCACCCGCACCATCCGGCGCCGCGCCGCTTCCGCGCGCGCCGCCTTCCCGCCCCGCGGCCCGGCGTCCCCGCCCTGCAGCGCGCCGACCCTGCTCCAGGCCGTCACTTCCGCCCTCGAAGACATGAAAGCCGTGAACGTCAAAGTCCTCGACGTGCGAGGCCTGACGGACGTCGCCGACACCCTGATCGTCGCTTCCGGTACCTCCGATCGACACGTGCGCTCCATCGCGGAGCACGTGATCGAGCAGGCCAAGAGGAACGGATTCCGACCGCTCGGCACCGAGGGTGAGCGGGAGGGGGAATGGGTATTGGTCGACCTGCAGGACGTCGTCGTGCACGTGATGCTGCCCCGGGTCCGCGAGTTTTACGGCCTCGAGCGCCTCTGGGACCCGGGCACCGCGGTGCACGAGAGCGCCGGTAGCGTCGCGCACGCGGCGCGGCATTCATAGGGGTGTGCGCGCCAGGTTGATAGCGGTGGGCAGACGCCCGCCAGCCTGGATTCGCGAGGGCTATGCCGAGTACACCCGCCGCTTAGGCTCGGGCCTCACGCTCACGCTGCTCGAGATCGAGCCGGGCCCGCGCAGCGCCGGCCAGAGCCCGCGCAAAGCCGTCGAGGCCGAGGCGCGCAAGCTCATGACCGCCCTGCGTCCCAGGGAATGGGTGGTGGCGCTGGATGAGCGCGGCAAGCAGATGAGCACCCGGGAGCTTGCCGACTGGCTCGGCGGGCGGATGCGGGACGGACGCGATCTCGCGTTCCTGATAGGCGGTCCCGACGGACTCGCGCCCGAGGTTCTGGCGCGAAGCGATACCTCGTTGTCCCTGTCGCGTCTCACCCTGCCCCATGCGCTGGCGCGGGTCGTGTTGGCTGAGCAGCTTTATCGCGCAATGAGCATACTGGCGCATCATCCGTATCATCGGGATTGATGTCCGTGACTCGCCCTGCCGCCACAGATCCTGTCATCTGCCTCGCGTCGAACTCGCCGCGGCGGCGGGAGCTGCTGGCGCAGATCGGCGTGCCTCACGCCGTAGCCGCGGCGCACGTGGACGAGAGCCTTCTGCCGGCCGAGCCGCCCGCGGACTACGTTGCGCGCCTGGCGCGCCTCAAGGCGGCTACCGTGCGGGATCGGGGAGCGGCCCTGCCGGTGCTGGCGGCGGACACGACCGTCGTCCTGGAAGGAGCGGTCTATGGCAAGCCCTCGGACCGCACCGACGGGCTTGCGATGTTGGCGGCGCTCGCCGGCAGGACGCATCAGGTGCTGACGGCCGTGGCTCTCGCGACCGAGCGTGATGTCACGACGCGCCTCAATTGCAGCTCCGTGACGTTCCGCAACATCGACCGGGCGGAGATCGAAGCGTATTGGGAGACTGGTGAGCCGCACGACAAGGCCGGCGGCTACGCGATCCAGGGATATGGCGCCGTGTTCGTTGCGGCGTTGAGCGGCAGTTATTCCGGGGTGATGGGTCTGCCCCTCCTCGAGACGGCGGCGCTTTTGCGGGACGCCGGCATACGCTACTGGATCGGAGCGGCGCGGTGAGCGTGGAGATTCTGATCAACGTGGCGCCCGGTGAGACTCGCGCCGCGCTGGTGGAAGAGGGTGTCGTGCAGGAGCTCTGTATCGAGCGCCGCAGCCGTCGGGGCCTGGTCAGCAATGTCTATCAGGGCCGCGTGGCCCGGGTGCTTCCCGGGATGCAGGCGGCCTTCATCGACATTGGGCTCGAGCGAACCGCGTTTCTGCACGCCGCCGACATCGCGAGCCCGCCGCCCGATGAGACCGTCGCCGGGCTGACGCCGCTCGGAGCACCGCCCGTCGAGGACGTACGCCGTCTGCTGAGCCCCGGCGAGGACATCCTGGTGCAGGTGATCAAGGATCCTATCGGCACCAAGGGAGCACGCCTGACGACCTACATCACGCTGCCGGCACGCTATCTCGTGTACCTGCCCCGGGGCGATGGGATCGGCGTATCGGCGCGGATCGAGGACGAGGCAGAGCGCCAGCGCCTGAAAGACGCGGTCGCCAAGCTGGGCGGACCCGCAGCGGACGGAGGCTACATCCTGCGCACTGCGGCACAGGGCGTTCCGGTCGAGAGCCTGCGTGAGGATATGGAGTATCTGCGCAAGCTGTGGCACCGCGTGCGTGTGCGCGCCAGGGAGGCTTCGCCAGGTACGCTGGTGCACGAGGATCTGCCGCTGCCGCTCCGTATTCTGCGGGACGAGCTATCGCGCGGCGTCGTCCGTGTGTTGGTCGACTCCGAAGCGGAGCATGCCCGCATGATTGCCTTCGCGGCGGAGTTCATGCCTGCGACGGCGGCGCGCATCGAGCTGCACTGCGGTCCGCGGCCGATCTTCGAGCTGCACGGCATCGAGGAGGAGATCGCGAAGGCGCTCGAGCGTCACGTTCAGCTCAAATCGGGCGGGCACCTGGTCATCGATCAGCGGGAGGCGATGACCACGATCGATGTCAACACCGGCGGCTACGTGGGTCACCGCAACCTGGAGGAGACGACCTTCCGCACGAACCTCGAGGCGGCGGCCAGCATCGGGCGGCAGCTCAGGCTGCGCAACCTGGGCGGCATCATCATCATCGATTTCATCGACATGCACGATGAGTCGCACCGCCGCCAGGTTCTCGCCGCGCTCGAGCATTCACTGGCCGCAGATCGCGCGCAGGCGCACATCGTGAGCCTCTCGCCGCTCGGGCTGGTGGAGATGACCCGCAAGCGCACACGGGAGAGCCTCGAGCACCTGCTCTGCGAGCCTTGCCGCGCTTGCGAGGGGCGCGGCTTCGTGAAGACGCCACAGACCGTCTGCAATGAGATCTTCCGCGAGATCCTGCGGCAAGGCCCGCACCCTTGCAGCCGCGAGCTGCTGATCCTCGCCCATGCGGACGTGGTCGAGCGGCTGCTCGAGGCCGAGGCGGCCACCCTGGGCGAGCTCAAGTCCCAGCTCGCCGTTCCCATTCGGCTGCAGGTCGAGGGGCTCTACGGGGTAGACCAGTTCGACATCGTGAAGGCCTGAGGTGTAGGCCGTGCCACTGGCCGTCCATGGCGGCAGGGCACCCGGCCCGCGCATCCGCGCGCGGGTCGAGGACACGTCAAGTGTCCTCGACAAAGGCAGCCGCGCTCACCCATTGCGGGCGGCCTCACGCGCCCCCATAGTACCCGGCATGCCCTCGGTCGCTGCGATACAGATGACGTCCGGCCCGGATGTCGAGGCCAATTTGCAGGAAGCGCGCGCGCTTCTCGCAGAGGCGGCAGAGGAAGGGGCGCACCTTGCGGTGCTGCCGGAGAACTTTTCCTTCATGGGGCTCTCGGACGGTGACAAGCGGCGAATCGCGGAAGACGACGGCCGTGGTCCCGTGCAGGACTTCCTCGCGCAAAGCGCCAGGCGGCTGGGCATGTGGATCGTGGGCGGCACCGTGCCGCTTCGAGGGGCCGGCGACGGCCGTGTCGCGGCCGCGTCCCTCGTCTACGACTCGGCGGGCGAGCGGCGTGCCCGCTACGACAAGATCCACCTGTTCGACATCCAGGTGCCCGAGCGTGCCGAGAGCTATCACGAGTCGGCCAATGTAGCGCCGGGCTCGAAGCCGGTGGTCCTGGACACGCCGGTGGGACGCCTCGGGCTTTCCGTCTGCTACGACGTACGGTTCCCGGAGCTTTTCCGGAGCCTCAGCGCCTCGGGCGCGGAGCTGCTCGCCGTGCCGTCCGCTTTCACCGAGCCGACGGGGCGGGCCCACTGGGAGGTCTTGGTGCGGGCGCGCGCGATCGAGAATCTCTGTGCCGTCATCGCCCCCGCGCAGTCGGGATTCCACCCGAACGGGCGCGAGACCTACGGCGACAGCATGATCGTCGATCACTGGGGCCGAGTGCTCGATCGCCTGCCGCGTGGGCGCGGCTGCGTCACCGCCGAGATCGACCTCGAGCGGCAGCGGCGCGACCGCGTGAGCTTCCCTTCGCTGACCCATCGTGTACTCAACTGACTCTCCGATGATCATGGACACCCGCAAGAGCCCCATCGTGACCCATCCGATCACTTCCACTTCCGATCCTCTGGCACTCGCGCGCGAGCTCATCCTGAAGCCGAGCGGCCTGGATGACGGACGCCTCGATCGCATCTTCGGTGAAGTGCTGACGCACTCCGTCGACTTCGCGGATCTTTATTTCCAGCTCGCGCGGCAGGAGTCGTGGTCGCTCGAGGACGGCATCGTGAAGGACGGGAGCGCGAGTATCGAGCAAGGCGTCGGGGTCCGAGCGCTCGCCGGGGAGAAGACCGGCTTCGCCTACTCCGACGAGATCGTCCTCCCCGCGCTGGAGGAAGCTTCCCGCGCAGCGCGCGCCATTGCCGTCCAGGGAGGGGATCGGCGTGTCAGCGCCTGGCATCCGCAGGCGGGACACCGCTTGTACTTGCCCGACGATCCCGTCGCCACGCTGACCGATCAGGACAAAGTGGCGTGGCTCGAGAGGGTCGATCGGGAGACTCGCAAGGTCGATCCGCGGATCGTGCACGTCACCGCCAGCGTCACTGCCGTCCACGAGGTCGTCCTCATCGCTACGAGCGAGGGCGAGCTTGCCGCGGATGTCCGGCCCCTGGTTCGATTCAATGTCTCGGTATTGGTCGAGCAGAACGGCCGGCGCGAGCAGGGGTATTGCGGTGCGGGCGGGCGCTACTCACTTGCGGATCTCGTCGCCGGCGATCGTCCGCTCGCGCTGGCACGCGAGGCCGCGCGCCAGGCTCTGGTCAATCTGGAGGCGGTGCCTGCGCCCGCTGGCCCCATGACGGTCGTGCTCGGGCCGGGCTGGCCGGGCATCCTGCTGCACGAGGCGATCGGCCACGGCCTCGAGGGCGATTTCAACCGCAAGGGGACGTCCGCGTTCGCCAACCGTATTGGCGAGCGCGTCGCGGCGCCCGAGTGTACCGTTGTCGATGACGGCACCCTGTCGCAACGCCGTGGCTCGCTCAACATCGATGACGAGGGCACCCCGACTCAGTGCACGACGTTGATCGAGAACGGCGTGCTCCGCGGCTACATGCAGGACAGGCTGAACGCCCGGCTGATGGGCGTGCGCCCGACCGGCAACGGCCGGAGGGAGTCCTTCGCACACATGACGCTGCCGCGCATGACCAACACCTACATGCGGCCCGGTCCGCACGACCCCGAGGAGATCATCCGCTCCGTCCCTCGCGGCATCTACGCCGTCAACTTCGGCGGCGGGCAGGTGGACATCACCTCGGGCAAGTTCGTCTTCTCGGCGAGCGAGGCCTATGCCATCGAGAACGGCCGCATCGGCGCTCCCCTGAAAGGCGCGACGCTGATCGGCAACGGTCCGGACGTGTTGACTCGCGTCACCATGGTCGGCAACGACCTGAAGTTGGATGATGGAGTGGGCACGTGCGGCAAGGATGGACAGAGCGTGCCGGTGGGTGTGGGTCAGCCGACCCTCAAGGTGGAGAATCTGACGGTCGGCGGCACGGTGTAGTGTTCCGGGGCCGGGCGGGTCCGGGAGGCGCGCGGGTCCCGACTGGACATAATCCCTGCAGCGTGCCCCGGTCGGCCTGCCGTAGTATCGTGTGCGCCCATGCACCTCTCCAGACCCATGTACGAGGGCCTGCCATGGCTCTACATCGGCGCCGGCCTCGCCGCCCTGGCTGTGAGTTACCTCCTCGGGGATACCCGCGCCGTGGGCCTGATCGCAGGGCTCATGGGTCTGGCCGCTGTCGTGGGCGGTGTGGTGGTGCTCCTCAGGCGTCGCGACTACCGCGAGCTGCGCTCCCAATACGGCCAGCCTGATCTGACCCGGCGCCGCGATCAGGACTGATCGCGCGTCGCCTCGAGCCCGAGCTCCGTCTCTTCGTCCTCACTCGCCCCGTCGATTCGGTCCGCGCGCTGCAGGACCGGAATCCCCGGCACGGTGTCGTTGAGATTGCCGCGCGTGCGCGCGAGGCGCTCGTCCACGTAGATCAGCTCGTGCTTGCCGACGAGCACCACGTCGCCATCGTTGAGGTAGTGCCGGCGGACCCGTCTCGATTTGACGTAGATGCCGTTCGTGCTGTTGAGGTCCTCGATGACGCACGAATTCGCAGAGGTCGTGATCTGACAGTGGTGCCGGCTGACATATCGGCTGTCGATCTGCAGGTCGTTGTCGGTGGTGCGGCCGACGATGATCCTGCCCTGCGTCAGCGTAATCTCCTGCACCGTGCGGCCGTCGGTCGCGACGAGGAGCTTGCCCAGTGACGGCAGCGCCGGATCGGTGCCGCGCATGCGCGGCACCGCGAGCTCCGTGGCGGCGCGGATCTGCTGTTGGGTGCGCGCCGCGAACTCCACCCATTGCAGCTCGCCGACGGCGCTCTCGATGTCCGCCGGAGCGACCACTCCGCGGTCCGCGGTGTATGCCGCCATCATGGCCGTGTCGCAGAGCGTGTTGATGAGCCGTGGCACGCCGCCCGTGAACCTGTAGACCTCCGGATAGGTCTCTTCGGTGAAGATCTGGCGGTCGGCCGCCCCGGCGACCTCCAGGCGATGCTGGATGTAGCTCCGCGTCTCCGCCTGCGAGAGCGCCGTGAGATGGAACCTCAGGCGCACGCGCTGGGTGAGCTGCACCAGTTCCGGCGCATCGAGCTTCGCATTGAGCTCCGGCTGGCCCGCGAGGATGATGCGCAGTACCTTCTCCTTGGTCGTCTCGACGCCCGAGAGGAGACGGATCTCCTCCAGCACCCGCAGCGACAGGTTCTGTGCCTCATCGACGATGAGCAGCACTTTGCGTCCGGCGGCGTACTGCTCGATGAGAAAGTTGTTGAGAGTCGCGATGATCTCGCCCTTCTTCATCTTGAAGGGGGAGAACCCGAACTGCACCAGGATGGCCTGGAGGAAGTCGACCGCGGAGACCTGCGTCTGGTTGATCTGGGCGACCACCACGTCCCCCTGGATCTCCTTGAGGAAGGACTCGATGAGGGTCGTCTTGCCGGAGCCTATCTCTCCGGTGATCACCACGAAGCCATCGGTGAACCAGATCGTCGACTCCATGTACGCCTTGGCGCGGGCGTGCTGCTTCGATAGATAGAGGAACTGAGGGTCGGGGCTCAGTCGAAACGGCAGCTCTTTGAGATTGAACGGGTCGAGGTACATGGAATGTCCGCTGTTGGCGACAAGCAGCAGGCTGTTCGGCCCGCGCCGGCCGGGCTCGTTCCGCCTTTTTATCTTACGGGATGCGTACTCCGGGAGCCAGCTCGGCAAGCAACCGTCGTGCCCAAAGATCCCGGCGGGCGGCCGTCGCCTCGACGAAAGTGCAATGTCCGACCTTGCGTCCGGGCCGCGGCTGCTTACCGTAATCGTGTAGGTGCAGCCCTTCGCGCTCGAGCAGCCCCTCCCGCGGCGGGATCTCGCCGATCAGATTCGCCATGGCGCTGAATCCCAAGGGCCGAGTCGACCCGAGGGGCAGGCCGAGTATGGCGCGCAGGTGATTCTCGAACTGACTGGTCACGCAGCCCTCGATGGTCCAGTGTCCTGAGTTATGTACCCGCGGTGCCATTTCGTTGGCGATCAGGCGTCCATCCCGAACGAAAAACTCGATGGTGAGCACGCCAACATAACGAAAATGTGTCAGACAGAGCTCGAGGTAGCGGGTGGCCGCGCGTTGCCAGCGGGGCGGCCCGTACGGTGCGCGCGTGAGGCGCAGAATGCCCTGGGAGTGTACGTTGCCGTTCAAAGGATAGACTGCGGTCGCGCCGCTCGCGCTGCGCGCGCCGATGATGGAGACCTCGCAATCAAATGGAACCCATTCCTCGTAGATGAGTGGGGCCTCGCCCAGCTCCTCCCAGCCCCGGTGCGCGTCCTCGGGCGCTCTCACTCTGACCTGTCCCTTGCCGTCATACCCGAATCGCCGCGTCTTCAGGACGCCCGGAATGCCGATATCCCGCAGCGCCCGCTCGAGTTGGGATCGCGATCCGACCGCTCGCCAGCGTGTCGTGGGGATCCCCAGCCGCTCGAACAGCCGCTTCTCGGCCACCCGGTCCTGCGCGGTGGCCAGGGCCCGGACGGGCGGGCAGATGCGCGCGCCGTGCGCCGAGGCGGCGTGCGCGCGCAGCGCCTCGACGGAGATGTTCTCCCAATCGAAGGTGAGGACCTCGCAATCGCGCGCCAGGCGGGCGAGGAGCTTCGGATCGGTGAAGGCACCGTGCAGCACCGGCGCGATCTGGCCCGCGGGCGCATCCCTCGCGGGGTCGAGAAACAGGAAATCGAGGCCGAGCGGATAGCCGGCCAATGCGAGCATCCGGCCGAGCTGGCCGGCCCCCACTATGCCTACGGTCATGAGCGCGGCGCGGCGCGCGGATCGGGGTTGGAGAGCACCCCGGCCGTCTGTCGCTCGCGGAACGCCTCGAGGGCCTCGGCGACGGCCGGATATTTGTTGGCGAGGATGGCGGCGGCGCAGAGCGCGGCATTGGTGGCGCCGGCGGCGCCGATCGCGAAGGTGGCCACCGGTACGCCTGCCGGCATCTGGACGATCGAGAGCAGGGAGTCGAGACCGTTCAAAGCCTTGGACTGCACCGGTACGCCGAGCACCGGGACGCTGGTCTTGGCGGCCGTCATGCCGGGAAGATGGGCCGCGCCCCCCGCTCCGGCGATGATGACCTCGAGTCCTCGCGAGCGAGCGCTCGCGGCGTATTCGAAGAGCAGATCGGGGGTGCGGTGGGCGGAGACCACCCGCACTTCGTGCGTAACGGCGAGACTCTCGAGCGTCTCGGCGGCGCTGCGCAGGGTTTCCCAGTCGGAAGAGGAGCCCATGATGATGCCGACCAGCGCTTTCATCGTGGCATTTTAGCCGAGGAGGGCGCGTAGCGCCCTGAAGAGCTCCCGGCCGGCGGGTCCGCCCCGTCCGGTCCTGGAGTCGGACCCATGCTCGTGCCGCGCTGCAGCTACCTGGCGGCGGAACGAAGCCCGATCGAGGCCGGGCCGCAGCCGGGCGAGATCATCGAGCGCGCCGTCGCCCTCGGCGATCAGGCGCTCCCGCCAGCTCTCGGCGCGCTTGAAGAGCTGGGTCTCGATCGCATCGCGCTCGCTGCGCGCCGCGAGCGCTGCCCGGATCGGCTCCGGATCGATCTCCCGCATGAGCTTGCCGATGTACTGGCGCTGGCGCGCGCCAGCGGCGCGGCTCCCGATCCGGCGGGCCTCGCGGATGGCTTCCGCGAGCAGCTCCGGCAGGGCGAGCGCCGCGAGCTCGGCTTCCCGCAGCCCGATGAGCGCCTCACCGAGGTTCTGGGCAGCGTGAGCGGTGCGCTTGCGCGCGCTCTTGCTCGGCCGCCTGGGCTGCTCGTCCTCCTCAGGGAGATCTTCTGGGCTGTGGGGGGTCATTGGGCTCGAACTGCTCGGGTCTGGCGGCTGCTAGGCTAGAATTGAAATTCTGCCCCATTTCCCCGGATCGAGCGGAACCCATATGCCAAAGGCGGTCGAGGCGGCGTCGGATTCTTCCCAGTTGCTGCAGGATATCGTCGACTTCGCCTTGGAGGAGTCCCGCCGTCAGGGAGCCTCTCAGTACGAGGTCGATGCCAGCCTGAGCCAGGGGCTCGGCACGACCGTGCGGCTGGGGGAGGTCGACACCGTCGAGTACCAGCGCGACCGGGGACTCGCGGTGACGGTCTATTTCGGCAAGCGCAAGGGCTCGGCAAGCACCGCGGACCTCGGACGGCAGGCCGTGCGCGCCACGGTCGAGAAAGCCTGCGCCATCGCCCGCTATACGGCCGAAGACCCGTATGCCGGCCTGGTGGAGCCGGAGTATCTGGCGCGCGATATACCGGACCTCGACCTCGATCATCCCTGGGGCCTCGCCGCGGAGGATGCAATCGCCATTGCGAGACGCTGCGAGCAGGCGGGCCGTTCGATCGATCCGCGCATCGCCAACTCCGAGGGCGCCTCGGTGAGCAGCCAGAGGCACACCGGTGTCTATGGCAACTCGCTCGGGTTCCTGGCGGGCTTCTCCGGGACCAGTCACTCGGTGAGCTGCTCACTGATCGCGCAGGAGGCCGATCAGATGCAGCGTGACTACTGGATCACCACGGCGCGCGATCCTGCGGACCTCGAGCAGGCGGAGTCGATCGGGACCACGGCCGGGAAGCGCGCGTTGGCGAGACTCGGCGCGCGCAAGCTCTCCACACGCAAGGCGCCGGTCCTCTTCTCACCCGACATGGCCCGCGGCCTGTATCGGCACTTCATCGGCGCGATTCGCGGACCGAGCCAATACCGTAAGGCTTCGTTCCTCTTGAATGCGGCCGGAGAGCGCATCTTCCCGGCCTTCGTGCAGATGCACGAGCGGCCGCACATCCCGAAGGCACTGGCGAGCGCGCCCTTCGATGACGAAGGCGCCGCCACCCGCGATCGGGAGCTCGTGGAGAACGGGATACTCCAGGGCTACGTGTTGGGCAGCTACTCCGCGCGGCGCCTCGGATTGAAGACCACGGGCAACGCGGGCGGCATTCATAATCTGATCGTGGAGGCGTCGGGCGACTCACCGGGATTCGACGACCTGCTGCGCCGTATGGGCTCAGGTCTGCTCGTAACGGAGTTGATGGGGCAAGGAGTCAACGGTGTGACGGGCGATTACTCGCGCGGCGCGAGCGGCTTCTGGATCGAGGGCGGCACGATAGCCTACCCGGTGCAGGAGATCACGATTGCCGGCAACCTGCGCGACATCTATCGCAACATCGTCGCGGCCGGGAGCGATATCGATCCGCGCGGCGGGATCCGCTGCGGGTCGGTGCTCATCGGGGAGATGACGATAGCGGGGGAGTAGGGTGCGGCATGCGCGCGAGAACCGAGCGGACGGTATCGAGCAGCGCCGGAATGCTAAAGGGCTTGCGCAGGAACGCCGCGTAGCCGTCCAGGTGCTTGCGCAGCGCCGCCTCCGGCGCCGTGCTCATCATGATGACGGGGATGTCTCGAACTGCCGGCTCCGCGCGCATCGCCGCCACCATCGCTGCGCCATCCATGAGCGGCATCATGAAATCCGAGATGACCAGGTCCGGCTTGTGCTCCTCGAGCCGCTCGAGCCCGCGGCGCCCGTTGGCCGCGGTCAGCACGCGGTAGCCCTCGTCTTCCAGGGCGGCGACCAGCACCTCGACCGTGCCGAATTCGTCGTCGACCACGAGGACCGTCCTCACCGTGACCGACATCACACGCCTGATACAGGAGCGGAGGTCGCATCGAGCGGCAGCCAAACCGTGAACACAGTGCCCTGGCCTGGAGCGCTGCGAACGGAGATCGAGCCTCGATGCGCCTCGATCAATGCGCGCGCAAGCCACAGGCCCACTCCGAAACCCGTGCGGTGCTGTCCGGTGACCACCTGCTCGAAACGGCCGAAGATGCGCGCCTGGTCCTCGGCCGAGATGCCGATACCCTCGTCCTTCACCTCGAGCCGGACTCGGGCCCCCTCCATTTCCAGACAGATGCGAACCGGCTTGCCATCGCCGTATTTGATGGCATTGGAGACGAGATTGCCGATGATCTGCTCGATCGAGATGCGGTCCCATCTGCCGCGCAGGCCATCGGGCGCCGTCAGCTGGATTTCGATGCGGTGGAGTGTGGCCTCGATGGCGTAGGCCTCCACGACCTCGCGCAGCACTTCGGCGATGTCGAGCTCTTCGAAGCGAAGGTCCATGCTGCCCGCGTTGATCCGGGAGACATCGAGGAGCAGTGTGGCCCGCTTGACGTAGCGATCGAGCACCACGCGCACACGCTCGAGCCTATGGAGCAGGTCCTCGCTCCCATCCCGGCGAGCCAATGCGATCGCGCTCGCGACCTGGAGCATGAGCGCGTGCATGGGACTGCGCAGCTCGTGAGCCGCGACCGCCAGGAATTCGTCCCGGGCGCGGATCGCCTCGCGCAGCTCCTGGTTGATCTTGAGCAGGTCGGTGTCTTTGCTCATCCCGAAGCGCCGGCCAGGCTCTCTGCCGGCCGCAGTGACCGCACTTTATCATCCACCCGTCTCGCGACGGGACTGACCGGAAGCTTGATCGTTATAATGCCCATGATCGCTCGACCTTCCAGTATCTCGCCAGCGTGTTCCAAATCCGGCACCTGCCAGGCGCCGGGTGAGCTCAGGAGTCATCGGGGTACATCGGCCGGACCGCTTTCTGGTCGCCCCACCCCGTGCCGGGTACACTGACTCGCATGGTTGCCGCCCCCTGGATCGCCCCCTCCATCCTCTCCGCCGACTTCGCACGCTTGGGCGAGGAGGTCGATGCCGTGCTGGCCGCCGGAGCCGATCTCGTTCACTTCGACGTGATGGACAATCATTACGTGCCGAACCTCACGATCGGCCCGATGGTCTGCGAAGCGCTGCGCAAGCATGGCGTGGCCGCGCCGATCGACGTGCATCTGATGATCAGCCCCGTGGACCGCATCATTCCGGATTTCGCGGCGGCAGGCGCCAGCTATATCTCCTTCCACCCGGAGGCGACGGAGCACATCGACCGCACGATCGAGCACATCCGGGAGCAGGGCTGCCGGCCGGGGCTGGTATTCAACCCCGCGACCCCTCTCGACTATCTCGACTACACACTCGAGAAGCTCGACCTCGTGCTCATCATGTCGGTCAATCCCGGCTTCGGCGGCCAGAAGTTCATTCCGACCGCGCTGCGCAAGCTCGCGGAGGCGCGCCGGCGGATCGAGGCGAGCGGCCGTGAGGTGAGGCTCGAGATCGACGGGGGCGTCAAAGTGGACAACGTCGGGGAGATCGCGCGCGCGGGTGCGGACACCTTCGTGGCGGGGTCCGCGATCTTCGGCAGCTCGGATTACGCCGCCACCATCAAGGCGATGCGGTCGCGGATCGCGGGAGGCTGACAGGCGGCGAGGCGCGGCCATGGGCCCCGGCCAGTCCGAGCGCTACTCGTCGTCGTCCTCGTCATCCTCTTCGTCGATATCCGGCGGCACCTGTGCCTTCACCGCAGGCTTGGCAGGCACGATGACCGGCCGGGTCTTCATCTTGGGCCGCGCGTTGAAGACGACGATGGTCTTGCCGGTAGCGCGCAGGAGCCCCTGATCCTCGAGCACCTTGAGTACCCGTCCCGCCATCTCGCGCGAGCAGCCGACCAGGCGTGAGAGCTCCTGCCGGCTGACTTTGATCTGCATGCCCTCGGGATGCGTCATCGCATCGGGCTCCTCGCAGAGATTGTTGATGGCATGCGCCACCCGTCCGGTGACGTCGACGAAGGCGAGATCGCCGAGCTTGCGATTGGTGCGGTCGAGCCGCGTGGCGAGCTGCGTCGCGAGCTCGAATATGAGCCCAGGGCTCTCGGCGGCGATTTGCCGGAAGCGGGGGTAGGTCATCTCCGCCAGCTCGCACTGGTTTCGAGTGCGCACCCAGGCGCTGCGCGTCGGCTGGTCGCTGAAGAAAAGACCCATCTCGCCGAAGAACTGACCGCGGTTGAGATAGGCGAGCACCATCTCGTTCCCTTCCTCATCCTCGATCATCACCTCGACGGAGCCGCTGATGATGTAGTAAAGGACGTCCGGCAAGTCACCCGCATGTATGACGACCGTCTTGGAAGGGACGGTCCGGATGCGGCAGTAACTCAAGAACCGGTTGATCGCCGGAATGTCGCTCAGCGGCTTGATGTTCTCTTCCATACCCGCTCCCCGAATTTGTGTGGTCATGATGAGAGATGTAGAGAGTGTTCATACGCTGCACCCGGCCACAAGCGTACCGCACGCGGCGCAGCGAAAACCAGAGCGGCGCGTTGTTTGGGGGCGTGGCGCTGACGGCATGCGCGCGTTGAGATCAAACCCAGTAGGCCGTGCCGGTCATGATCCGGGCCGTTCGACGCATGAGCGCGCGAACCGGTCCCGGCAAGTCCACTCCGCCGGCAGCTCGGGCGTTGGCGCCGTGCGTGGCCTCGTCGGCGCGCATCTGCTGCACGATGGCGCGGCTACGCAGGTCGGTTGCCGGCAAGCGGCCGAGATGCTCATCGAGATGCCCCTCGACCTGCCGCTCCGTCTCGACCACGAAGCCGAGGCTGGCCGGATCGCCCGCGAGCGCGGCGAGTGCGCCGATCAGGAACGAGCCGGTGTACCAGAGGGGATTGAGCAGGCTCGGACGGGAGTCGAGTTCCTTCAGACGACTCTCGCACCAGGCGAGGTGATCGCTTTCCTCCCGCGCGGCATCGAGCAGCATCCTGCGCGTGGTGTCCGAGCGCGCCGCGATGGCCTGACCATGGTAGAGGGCCTGCGCGGCAATCTCCCCGGCATGGTTGACGCGCATGAGGGCTGCGGCCCGGCGCCGCTCATCCGGTGAGAGCTCGGGCGCGCCCCCTTCGGAGGGGGGAGAGGGGGGTGGAACGGGCCGGGAGGCATGCGCCGGCGCGAAGAGCGCACGAAGCGCCCGATCGGCGGCGCCAATCCAGGCATCCGACGGGGCCCTCGTGGGTGCATCACTAGCCATTTATGCCTAAGATGAGGTGCTCGGTCACCATGAGCGCCATTATAAGCAGAGCGTCGGTCCCCTGAGACAGACGATCCGGCCTCCGATCCGCTTCGCGAGTCTGCCGATGGCCGGGGCTCGGGCGCGAGCATCCGGTCCTGCGGGAGGTGCCGTCCCGGATGCGGTCGTTTTGCATTACCGGGAGAGCTTCAGTAGACTTGCCGGCCCTTTGCAAGGGTCCACTATAGGTATTTTCGGGGCCGGGAGATACGGCCCCGCCGAGGCTCATATGAAGACGGTTTTCGCCAAAGCCGGCAGTGTCCGGGGCGACTGGTACGTGGTCGATGCGACCGACAAGACGCTCGGGCGCCTCGCCACCCAGATCGCGCATCGACTCAAGGGTAAGCACAAGGCCGACTACAGCCCTCATGTCGACATGGGCGATCACATGGTGATCCTCAATGCCGGCAAGGTGCGCGTCACCGGCCGCAAGCTGACCGACAAGATCTACTATCACCATACCGGCCACATCGGCGGCATCAAGTCGATCGCCCTGCAGAAGCTCCTCGACGAGCATCCGGAGCGGGCCATCGAGTTCGCCGTCAAGGGCATGCTGCCGAAGAACCCGCTCGGGCGCCGCATGTTCAAGAAACTGCACGTATTCGCGGGCGGCGAGCACCCGCACCAGGCGCAGCAGCCGCGCCCGCTCGAGATCTGAGGTAATCGCACTGATGGCAGCGCAGCAACAGAATTACGGCACCGGCCGGCGCAAGACCGCGACCGCCCGCGTCTATCTCCGGCCGGGCACCGGCCACATCACGGTCAACGCCCGGCCGCTGGATGAATTCTTCGGTCGTGAGACGGGCCGCATGATCGTGCGCCAGCCGCTCGAGGCGCTGCAGCTCGGCAGCCGGTTCGACATCAGCGTGACCGTCGACGGCGGCGGCATCACCGGTCAGGCCGGCGCCATCCGCCTGGGCCTCACCCGCGCGCTGATCGAGTACGACGAGACTCTGCGCAAGCAGCTGCGCGATGCGGGCTTCGTCACCCGCGATGCCCGCGAGGTGGAGCGCAAGAAGGTCGGCCGTCGCAAGGCACGCCGCAGCGGGCAGTACTCGAAGCGCTAGCCGGATCTTGCAGCCGGGGATGGTTCGGGCTTCAATTACCGTGGCTCGGACCCGTTCCGGGCCCAGGATCCTGCCCGTTTTGGGCGCCCTTTTGGGGGATCGTCTAGTGGTAGGACAACGGACTCTGACTCCGTTTACCTAGGTTCGAATCCTAGTCCCCCAGCCAAAACGAAAGAGGCCCGCCAGTCGGCGGGCCTCGAATCCTCTCACCCTGTCAGCCGCCGCAGCGCTTCCCTGTATTTCTCGCTGGTCTTCGCGATGATATCCGCCGGCAGCTTCGGCCCCGGCGCCTTCTTGTTCCAGTCGAGCGTCTCCAGGTAATCGCGCACGAACTGCTTGTCGAAGCTCGGCGGGCTCGTGCCCGGGCGGTAGGTATCGGCGGGCCAGAACCGGGAGGAATCAGGTGTGACCGCCTCGTCGATCAACGTCAGCGTGCCATTCTCGTCCACGCCAAACTCGAACTTGGTATCGGCGATGATGATGCCGCGGCTCGAGGCATGCGCCGCTGCGAACTCGTATAGAGCGATGGCGGTGTCGCGGACACGCGTCGCGAGCGGCGCGCCGATCAGCTTCTCGACCTCCGCAAAGGAGATGTTCTCATCGTGCTGGCCGGCGGCCGCCTTCGTGGCCGGAGTGAAGATCGGCGCCGGCAGCCGCGATGCCTGCGAAAGGTTGGCGGGCAGAGCAACACCGCACACGCTGCCGGTCTTTTGATAGTCCTTCCACCCGGAGCCGATCAGGTAACCGCGCACCACTGCCTCGAGCGGCAGCGCCTTCAGACGCCGCACGATGACCGAGCGTCCCTCCAGCGCATCGCGCTCGGTCGGATCGGCGATCAGATCGGCGACGGCACGTCCCGTCAGATGGTTCGGCACGATATGACGGGTGCGCGCGAACCAGAAGTTGGAAATTTCGTTGAGCACGCGGCCTTTGCCCGGGATCGGGTCGGGCAACACCACATCGAAGGCCGACAGCCTGTCGGTCGTCACGATGAGCAGCGCATCGGCGCCGGCCGCGTAGATGTCGCGCACCTTGCCTTCGTGGAGCTTCTCGAGTCCCTGGAGCGAGGTGCGAAAGACCGTTCGAGTGTCCATGCTTGCTACTATAGCAGCGCGTATGCGGTACACCGGAAAGGTCGTGGGGGGCTTGATCGGCATGTTCCTCGGGCCCGTCGGGGCCCTGGCGGGCGTGCTCATCGGGCACCAGGTCGATGAGCACCTCGATCGGCAGAATGCTCAGCTTCCCGGCCCGGAGGAGCTCGAGGCCATCGGTGAGCGCTTCTTCCGCGCCACCTTCCGGGTGATGGGGTATCTCGCCAAAGCCGATGGCCGGGTCTCCGAGCAGGAGATCTCGGCCGCGCGGGCGGTGATGGCGGAGCTGAGACTCGACGCCGCACGCGTGCAGCAGGCGATCGAATGCTTCACCGCGGGGAAGCTCTCCGGCTTCGATCTCACCGCGGAGTTGGCCGATCTCGGCCGGGCTTGCATGGGCAGGCCCGACCTCGTGCGTGTCTTCATCGAGATCCAGGTACGTGCCGCGCTGAGCGGCAACAATCTCCACGGCCCGGTGCGCCCGCTGCTCCAGCGGATCGCGGGCCGGCTCGGTGTCTCGCCCTTCGAGCTGGCGCAGATCGAGGCAGTGCTGCGCATCCGGGGGGGCAGCTTCCACTATGCGCCCGCGGGAGCGGAGCCGCGAGCGAGCCAGGCGGAGAAGCTCGCCCAGGCCTACAAGGTCCTCGAGGCCGGGCCCGGCGACAGCGACCAGGATGTCGTGAAGGCCTACCGTCGGCAGTTGAGCCGCCATCATCCCGACAAGCTGAAGGCGAACGGGTTGCCGGAATCGATGATCGAGCATGCCAAGCAGCGCACGCAGCAGATCATCGAGGCCTACGAGCTCATCCGCGAGCGGCGGGGGATTTAGCCCATTCCTCGATCACGCGCTGCACTGCCTGCAGACCATCGGTGAGCGCCGCCGGTCCGGGCTGCAGGATGATCGCGGATTTGATCTCGCGCACGAAGCCGCTTCGCACCGCCGCGATGGCGCTCCAGCCCGGTCGCGCCGCCACCTCATCCGGCCGGAACTTCTTGCCGCACCAGGAACCGAAGACGATGTCGGGCGCGCGTCGCGGAACCTCTTGGGCATCGGCGATGATTCGTTGACGGCCGAGGGGCTGGACGGACAGCTCGGGAAAGCAGTCATCCCCGCCCGCGATGCCGATCAGCTCCGAGACCCAGCGGATGCCGGAGATCAGCGGCTCATCCCATTCCTCGAAGTACACCCGCGGACGGCGCGGGAGCGCGGCGGCTCGCGCGCGGACCGTATCGAGACCGGCCTCGAGCCGCGCAGCCAGCTCGAGAGCGCGGGCCGCGCAGCCGATCATCCCTCCCAAGGTGCGGATCATGCGGAAGATCTCCGCGACGCTGCGCTGGTTGAAGAGGTGCACCTCCAGTCCCGCACGCGCGAGCTGCGCCGCGATGTCCGCCTGCAGGTCGGAGAAGCCGAGGACGAGGTCGGGTCGCAGCTCGAGGATGCGATCGATTTTCGCGCTGGTGAAGGCCGAGACGCGCGGCTTCTCCTTCCGTGCGCGTGCCGGACGTACCGTGAAGCCGGAGATCCCGACGATTCGCTGCTCTTCGCCCAGGAGGTACAGCGTCTCCGTGGTCTCCTCGGTCAGGCAGACGATCCGTTGGGCAAACCCTTGTACTGCGGTGGGCATGGGCGATTCCGGCGAGAGGGCCGGGAGACTCTATCGGAGTGACATCGGCGTGTCAGCCGCTTAACCTTATCGGCGATGTGGACACGATTCTGGAATTTCCTCGACTGGTGCTTCTTCGGTCCCGCTTCCGTGGGGCCGGGGCGTAAGGCACGTCTGGTCCGCGGGCTGAGCTACCCGTACGCGGTCGTGCGCGACCTCGCCCGCATCGACATCAAGCTGCGTGCCATGAGCCTCGTCTATACGACTCTGCTGTCGCTCGTTCCGCTCGCCGCCTTCAGCTTTGCGATCCTGAAGATCTTCGACGCGCGCCGCGACCTCAGGCCCGTGGTCTACCAGTTCTTCAGCGCCCTCGGCCCCGCCGGCGCGACTGAGCTGACTTCGCGCGTCATGGACTTCGCCAACAGTGTCAGCGGCGGGGTTGTCGGCTCGGTGGGATTCGCGCTGCTCGCATGGACGCTGGTCGGCACCATCAAGAAGGTGGAGGACAGCTTCAATTTCCTATGGCGCGTACAGCAGGCGCGCAGCTTCGGCCGGCGGGTGACGGAGTACCTGACCCTGATCGTGGTCGGTCCGGTCATTCTCGTGAGCTTCATCGGCATGTCGCGCCGCGCGTTGGGGAGCGCTCCGATCCGTGAGCTCGGCCACCTCCCGTTGCTCGACATGCTCACCGCGGCGGGCGTGAAGCTGGCTCCCTACGTCGTAGTGACCGCGTCCTTCACCGCGCTTTACCTCTTCGTCCCGAACACTCGAGTGCGCTGGCGCCCCGCCCTCATCGGCGCTCTCGTGGCCGGTGTGCTCTGGGCAGCAGTGGGCCACGTATTCACGGCGTTCGTGGTGCATTCGACGCGTCTGACGATCGTCTACGCCGGATTCGCCTTCGTCGTCGCCGCATTGCTCTGGACCTACCTCGGCTGGCTGATCCTGCTCGCCGGCGCGCAGCTGTCCTTCTACGTACAAAACCCGACGTACCTGCGGCTGGGGCTGCAGGAGCTGAAGCTCTCCAGCATCGAGATCGAGCAGCTCGCGCTGCGTTTGATGTACCTGGTCGGGCGGACCTACGTGACCGGTGGCAAGCGCTGGAGCGTGAACGGGCTTGCCACGGAGCTGGGCCTGCCCGGCATAGCCGTGGCGCAGACGGTGACGACACTGGAGAGCGCGGGATTGCTGGTGGTCACCGAGGACGAGGAACTGCTGCCGGCGCGCGACATCGGGCACATCGCGATCAGTGAGATAATGGAGATCGCTCGCAATCAGCGAAGCGGACACTTCAGTCCGCGCGCGGTCTCGATCCCGTCCGTGGATCGTCTGATTGCGACCATCGATGAAGCACGCCGCGGCCACTGTGGCGAGCTGACCCTCCGCGACCTCGTGGAAGAGCCCCCACGCCCGACGCTGACGCTCGCGGCCGGCAATCGCGGCTGAGTTGAACTTGCTTCCCCTCCTACAGGCACACGGACGTGCCCCGCCGCCGCAGGTGGCGGAGGTCTCGAGCAAAACCGCGCTTTTGCTCGAGACCGCGCTGGGCCGGGCAGGAGGCCCGGATCCAGCGCTTCACACTACAGGGCGGAGGTCTCGAGCAAAACCGCGCTTTTGCTCGAGACCGCGCTGGGCCGGGCAGGAGGCCCGGATCCAGCGCTTCACACTACAGGGCGGAGGTCTCGAGCAAAACCGCGCTTTTGCTCGAGACCGCGCTGGGCCGGGCAGGGTGCGACGCATGCGTCGCACGGGTGGCCATGGAGGGACACCCCGGGCTTGCGCGGAGCAGGGATCGCGCAGCGCAATGACCGGATCCAGCGCTTGATCAAATAGTAACTACGCCCTGATCAGTGCCGACCAGCAGCATGTCGGCGGGGCGTCTGGCGAAGAGCCCGACCGTCACGACGCCCGTGAGGCCCGTGAGATCACCTTCGAGCGTCGGCGCGTCTGCAATGGTGAGGCCGTGCACATCGAGGATGTGATTGCCGTTGTCGGTGACGAAGCCCTGGCGCCAGACCGGGCGGGCGCCTCGCGCTTCCAGCCACCGGGCGATGAGCTTGCGCGCCATCGGAATCACCTCGATCGGTAGCGGGAAGGAGCCGAGGACGCCGACCAGCTTGCTGTCATCGACGATGCAGATGAAGCGATCCGCCGCGGCGGCAACGATCTTCTCGCGCGTGAGCGCCCCGCCGCCCCCCTTGATGAGGTGACGCGCGCGGGTGGCCTCGTCGGCCCCGTCGATGTAGAGCGGCAGATCCGCGACGTCATTGAGATCGAGCACCGGGATGCCGGCTGCATCGAGGAGCGTCGTGGTGGCGTTGGAGCTAGACACGGCGGCGCGCACCAGTCCCGAGTGCGCAGCCAGAGCCTCGATGAGGAAGCGCACCGTGGAGCCAGTGCCGACGCCGAGCACGGAGCCGGCTGGAATGTGCTTGAGAGCAGCCTCTGCGGCGCGCCGCTTCTTCGCATCGGCCATCGCTGCGGTCATGGATTGCCGCCCTCCGGAAACGAACGTGCCCGCCGGAGCGGGCACGATAATCTCGTCTCACTCGGCGGCCGCCGAAGCGGCCGCCGAGCAAAGGCCTTACTTCTTCTTCGCAGCTTTCTTCTTGGCCTTCTTTTTCGCCTTCGCCATGTTGGCTCTCCAGTTGTCGGGTTAGTCCGAGGTCGGAGTATATACAGGTGAAACAAAAAAACAAGCAAGGGGGGATGAGATGTGCTAGTCGGGTCTCTCGATCTGTGAGGCGCGCCGCGTGAGCGCGCATGGTTCGCGCGCTGCGCGAGATCAGCGGCGAGCGCAGTGAATGATGCCGTGCTCGGTGATCACGAGGTCGAGCGGCACGTCGTGCGCGGCGGGCGCGATGCGGCTCACTTCCTGCGCGGAATAACCGATTCCGACGAGCAGAGGCGCATGCCAGCTGCTGCGCAGCCGCATGAAAGCGAATGCGCGATCGTAGTAGCCGCCTCCCATACCGAGACGAGTGCCGTGACGATCGAAGCCGACGAGGGGCAGGAATACGACATCGAGCAGGCGCACGCTCGTGAGCTGCGGCCCATCGGGCTCGACGATGCCGAAGCGGTTGGCGCGAAGCGAGCGTGGCGCCGCGAGAGGCGAGCGACGGGCCGCGAGCGGCGCGAATCGGGCCGCCTGCGGTGAGCAGGGGAGGGTGAGCGTGCAGTCCGCGATCTGCGCGAAGCGCATGGATCGCACTCCAGGGCGCCGGTCGATGCGCGGCAGATACACGAGGCACCCGCGGCGCAGCGCAACCGCAATGAGTGGCGAGGTATCGAGCTCCTCGGCGGTGGCGGCGTAGATGCCGATGCGCCGGCCGGAACGAAGATTGAGCGCGCGATCTGCATGGCGCGCGATCTGCATGGCGGCGCGGCTGCGCTCGGCGGCGGATATCGTCCGGCGCCTTGCCCTGAGGGACGCCCGCAGCGATCTGCGGGCATCGGCCATGCTGGAATCAGGAAGCGTCACCCGCCTGTGCCGGTGCGAACCGTTGCTCTCGAACCGGAGCAACAAGTGGGACGAGCTGTGACAGGTAAGGCTTTCCGCTCATGGCGGACTTGCACAATGCTGCCGACGAGCCCTGCCCCGTGGGTGTTTCAATTAGGGTCCGAGGTAACCCGGCCCGCGTGTCGAACACCGCAGGCGACGCCAAGCCACTCTACACCAACGCCGCCCCTTTGGGGCGATCGCGCGTCTCACAGCTCTAGTTGCTGCGCCCGCTCGAGGGCGGTCTCGACGCGCTCGCGCAGCGCGCGGACTTTGCCGCCCGACTCGCTCTCGAGCTTGGCGTCGCGCCCGCGCAGGCGCAGCAGCTCGTTCGCCATATTGAGCGCCACCATGACGGCGATTCGATCGAGCCCCACGACCTTGCCGCTGTCGCGGATCTCCCGCATGCGGCCGTTCAGGTACTCCGCCGCATCGAGGAGTGCCGAGCGCTCCTCGTATGGGCAGGAGACCACGTACTCTTTCTCCATGATGCGCACGCTGACGCGTGCCGGCTCCTGACTGCTCATGCGCCGTGCTCCAGGGTTTTCAGCCTGCCGATCATGGCCTCGACGCGGGTGCGCACCTGCTCGTTCTTCGAGAGGAGCGAGGCGCGCTCGGTCGCCAGCGACTCGTGCCGCTGGCGTAGCGCGCGGTTCTCGTCCCGCAGATGATCCACGGTGGCCACCAGCTCCTCGATACGCCGCGCGAGGCGCGCCAGCTCGAGATCGAGCTGTGATTTGACGGTGTCGCTCATACTGTCCCCCCGACTATAGTGCCGCGATCTCCGCAGGGTCAATCATAGTGCGGAGCTCAGAAGGTTCCCAGAGGCATATAATGCGCACGTCCATGATCCAAGCGAACTACGCGGACATTCAGCGCGTTCTGACTGACGAGCGCGCATTGGCCGACGCCGCCGAGGCGCACGGCACGCTCACTGGCTCCCTGTGCGCTGGCGGCGGCTATCGCTTCGAGGATTGGCTGCTCGAGATCCTGCCCGAGGGGCGCGCGCAGCCGCTCGCCGCCGCTACGCTGCGGGAGCTTTACGCCGAGACCTCGGGATCGCTGCGAGCGCCCGACATGGTGTTCGACCTGCTGTTGCCGGAAGATGCGCAGTCGATCGATTCCCGCACCGAGGCTCTCGCCCAATGGTGTCAGGGGTTCCTCTACGGACTCGGCTCCGGCGCCGTACAGGATGCCGGTAGCCTCGCGGGTGACGTGGGGGAGATCGTCCGCGATCTCACGGAGATCAGTCGTGTCGGCGTTGACACCGCCCAGACCGAGGAATCGAACGAAAGCGCCTATGCGGAACTCGTAGAGTTCGTGCGTGTGAGCGTGCAGGTCGTCTTCGAGGAGCTCGAGCCCATGAGGGATCGGCCCTCCTCGCCCGGAGCATCTCTTCATTGATCCGCCATAGAACCGCCGCCCGGCGAGCCGGTCCGCGCCATTTCTCGCGCTCCGCGAGCGCGAGCAGACAGGACCTTCGCAATGAGTTCGCCCGCCGCCGGCGCGCGCTGCTCAAGCTCATGGGCCGCGAATCCATCGCCATCCTGCCTGCGGCGCCGGTTCGGCACCGCAACAATGATGTCGAATACGCGTACCGCCAGGACAGCGACTTCCATTACCTGACCGGCTTCGATGAGCCTGAGTCGGTCGCGGTCCTCATCCCGGGACGCGAGCAGGCCGAATACATTCTGTTCGTGCGCGAGCGCGATCCCGCGCGGGAGACCTGGGATGGACGGCGCGCCGGTCCGGCGGGCGCGCGGCGTGCCTTTGGTGCGGACGATGCCTTCCCCATCACGGACATCGACGAGATCCTGCCCGGGCTCATGGAGAACCGCGCCAAGGTGTTCTATTCCATGGGCATGTATCCGGAGTTCGACCAGCGGGTGGCCGGCTGGGTGAACGGCCTGCGCACGCAGGCGAGGAACGGCCGGCACCCGCCGCAGGAGATCGTCGCCCTCGATCACGTCCTGCACGACATGAGGCTCTACAAGTCACGCGTCGAGATCGGCCTGATGCGCGAAGCCGCCCGGATCGCCGCCGGTGCGCACGTGCGGGCGATGCAGTTCTGTCGGCCGGGGCTGAAGGAATACGAGGTGATGGCGGAGCTCATCCACGAGTTTCGACTGCACAATGCGGATACCTCGTATCACCCCATCGTCGGCGGGGGCGCCAACAGCTGCATCCTGCACTACCGCGACAACGATCATCCCCTCAGGGCCGGCGAGGTCCTCCTGGTCGACGCCGGTTGCGAATACGAGTCCTACGCTTCGGACATCACGCGCACCATTCCGGTCGGCGGTCGCTTCACGCCGGAGCAGCGCGCGGTCTACGAGATCGTGCTCGAGGCCAACCGGGCGGCGATCGCCAAGGTGCGGCCGGGCAATCACTGGAACGAGCCGCACGAGGCTGCGGTTCGTGTCGTTACGCAGGGTCTCGTGAAGCTCGGTCTGCTGAAGGGCCGGCCTGCGAAGCTCGAGCGCGATGGCGCCTATCGCCGTTTCTTCATGCACCGCACCGGCCATTGGCTCGGCATGGATGTGCATGATGTCGGTGACTACAAGATCGGCGACGAGTGGCGCGTGCTGGAGCCGGGGATGGCGCTCACCGTCGAGCCCGGGATTTATATCCCCGCCGGCGCTCGCGGCGTGCCGAAGCGATTCCAGCGGATCGGCGTGCGCATCGAAGATGACGTCGTGGTCACCAAAACTGGCGTCGAGGTGCTGACGGACGGCGTTCCCAAGGATGTCGATGCGATCGAGAGATTGATGTCGCAGAGTGGCGGGGCCCATGGCTGAGCCGGAAAGCCCCATGGAAACGCGGCCGCGCGCGGTGCCGCGGGAAGTCGACGTCGCGATCATCGGCGGTGGACTCGTGGGCGCGAGCCTCGCGCTCGGCCTCGCCGGCACGGGCGTGCGAGTGCTGCTCGTCGAGAGTGTCGCGCCGGACTCCGCGCTCCAGCCGAGCTTCGACGAGCGTACCACGGCGTTAGGCAATGCCAGCCGGCGGATTTTTCAGGGGCTCGGTGTCTGGGATGAGATCTCGCGCGAAGCCGCGGCGATCCGGGCCATCCATGTCTCGGACGCGGGACGGTTCGGAGTCGCGCGCCTGAGGGCGGCAGAGCACGGGGTCGATGCGTTTGGATACGTCGTCCCCAACAGAGTCATAGGAGCCGCGCTCTGGCGCCATTTGTCGGATGCCAAGGGTGTGGAGGTCCGAGTTCCCGCCAGGGTCGAGGACCTCGACATCACGACGGAACGGGCCTACTTCACGGTGGTGACTGCGGCGGGCGCACGGGAAATAACCTCGGCGCATCTGCTGGTCGCCGCCGATGGAGCTCATTCCACCGTGCGCGCGGCGGCGGGCATCGAAGCCGGTGTCGAGGACTATGATCAGGTCGCGATCGCCGCCACAGTAATGGGCGACCGCGCCAACGATGGCACCGCGTTCGAGCGCTTCACGCCGACGGGTCCCGTCGCAATATTGCCCTTGCGTGGCGGTGGCTACGGCACGATCTGGTCGTGCGCGCCGCAGCGTGCGGCGGAGCTGCTGGCGCTCTCCGACGATGCCTATCTCGGGGAGCTGCAGGGCCGTTTCGGTTGGCGGGCCGGCAAGTTCCGGCGCATCGGCCGCCGGGCATCGTATCCGCTGAAGCTGACCCGGGCGGCGGCGACGGTCGCGCGTCGCACCGTGCTCATCGGCAATGCCGCCCAGGCGCTGCATCCGATCGCCGGGCAAGGATTCAATCTGGGGCTGCGCGATGCCGCTCTGCTCGCCGAGGTGGTCGCCGGCGCCGCGGGCGATGTGGGATCGACGGAGCTGCTGCACAAGTTCGCCGACTGGCGTGCGGCGGATCGCGGCGGCGTCGTGCGCTTCACGGATGGCCTCGTGAGGCTTTTCGGCAGCCGGACGCCCGGCATTGGCCTCTTGCGCGATCTCGGGCTGCTCGCCTTCGATCTCTCGCCGCCCGCCAAGCGCGCGCTCGCGCGAGTCAGTTTGGGGTTCGGCGGGCCGACGCCGCGCCTGGCACGAGGGCTTCCGCTGCAATGAGCGCCGCAACGAGCCCAGCAGCTTCTCTGGA
>JAKBCR010000039.1 GCA_021807675.1 Pseudomonadota bacterium | reverse complement strand
GCGGGCTCTCCATTAAGAAACGCTGGATCGGGGCATCCTGCCCCGCCCAGCGTGCCTGGGGCAAAAAGCGCGGTTTTTTGCCCCAGGCTCCGCCACCTGCGGCGGCGGGGCACAGTCCCTGTGCCTGGGCGCCGGCTCGTGCCGCTTCATGATTCGGGGTGAACGGGGGTACATGGGAAACTACCAAGGTCGTCTGCCTGCCACCGCCTGTCGAGTGTTAGCATCCGGCAACGGCTTGGATTGCAACGCTACAGTCCCTCTCGTGCCGGCGCAAGTACGCACTTGCCACAACCCGACGAGCCGGTGCCAGCCGAGGTAAGCCCCGGAGCTCACGCCAGCATTCGATCCTCGAACAGCCCCCGGAGCTCGGTGGCCGGACTCGCCGCTCTCGGTGCGGGCAGCCCTCGGCCGATCGCGTAGTAGCGGAAACCTTCGCTCGCCATCTGACCCGGATCATAGAGATTGCGTCCGTCGAAGATGACCGCCTCCCGAAGAACCTGCCGGATCGAGGCAAAGCTCGGACTGCGAAATTCCGGCCATTCCGTGACGATCGCAAGCGCATCGGCACCATCGAGCGCCCCCATCGCAGAGAGGCACAGCTCGAGCCGCGCACGCTTGCCGTATATTCGGCGCGCCTCCGGCATGGCGGCCGGATCATAGGCCCGCACGGCGGCTCCGGCTGCCCATAGGCTCTCGAGCAACACCCGGCTCGCCGCTTCGCGCATGTCATCGGTATTGGGCTTGAAAGCCAAGCCCCATACGGCGATCGTCTTCCCGGCAAGATCGCCGAAATGCGCCTCGATCTTCGCAAACAGACGCCGCTTCTGGCGCTCGTTCACCTCCTCGACCGCCTGCAGTATCGCCGTCCCGCAGCCTGCTTCGACCGCCGACCGCACCAGCGCCTTCACGTCCTTCGGGAAGCAAGACCCGCCGTAGCCAATTCCTGGATAGATGAACGCGTAGCCGATGCGGGGATCCGATCCTATACCGTGACGGACGCTCTCGATGTCCGCTCCTACTTCCTCGGCCAGGTTTGCCAGCTCGTTCATGAAGCTGATCCGCGTGGCCAGCATGGCGTTGGCAGCATACTTGGTCAGTTCAGCCGATCGGACGTCCATCACGATCATCCGATCGTGATTGCGTGTGAAGGGCTCGTAGAGCGTACGCATGAGTTGCTCGGCGCGCTCACTGTCGGCGCCAACCACGATCCGGTCGGGCTTCATGAAATCGGTGATCGCAGCGCCCTCCTTCAGGAACTCGGGATTCGAGACCGTATCGTGCTCGATGATCAAACCCCGCCGTACCAGCTCCGAGCGAAGCGTTGTGCGCACCCTGTCGCTCGTACCGACCGGTACCGTCGACTTTACGATCACCAGCTTGTATTCGCTCATATGCTCGCCGATGGTCCGAGCAACGGCGAGCACGTGACGCAGATCAGCCGAGCCGTCCTCCTCGGGAGGCGTTCCGACGGCGATGAGCTGGAAGACACCATGTGCGACGCCACGAGCGGCATCGCAGGTGAACATCAATCGCCCGGCCGCGAGATTGCGCAGAACGATGGGCTCCAGACCCGGCTCGTGAATCGGCACCTCCCCTCGACAGAGCATCTCGACTTTCCGCTCATCGACATCGACGCACACGACGTCGTTGCCTGCATCGGCAAGACAAGCGGCCGTGACGAGGCCGACATAACCGGAACCGAACAGCGTGACTTTCATAGGCAATCCTGTTTACGTGAGCGGAAAGAGCCCGACGGGACGAAGGTGTCCGGGCGGGTCCCAATAAAATTCATACGCCGCACCCCTCTGCAGCGCCACCTGCCGATAATGGGCAAGCGACCGACCCTCCGCGCAGAGGCTCGCAAGACGGATTGGCCCGGTATGCGTGACGGCGATGACACACCGTGGATCCGCGCCCTCGGCCCATGGAGGGCGCCGCAGGAAGTCCTCCACCCGTCGCAGTCCATCGGCCAGCCACTCCCCGCCCGGGAAGCGGACCGATTGTGGGGCGCGCTTCCATTCGCGCAGCAGCGCGGGCCAGCGCCACCTGACCTGCGCCTGCGTCAGTCCCTCCCACTCGCCGAAGCCGAGCTCGATCAGCCGCTCGTCGATGTGGCATGGAATCGATCCCAGAGACCGGGAGATCACTTCCGCGGTCGCGCGTGCCCTGCGCAGCGGGCTGGTAAGCAAAAGATCCGCGCGAGTGTGCCGCAGCGCCGCACCTGCTCCACGGGCCTCCGTCAGGCCCGCTGCACAGAGCGAAGTGTCGGTGCGACCTTGATAGCGCCCCGCGAGATTCCACGAGGTCAGCCCATGGCGGATGAATATCAGGCGCACGGACACTGGGAGCCGCCGCATCAATAGTCGACCGTGAAGCCGATGGTGATGCGCCTGCCCGCATGTATCGCCTTGCCGGCAATGTCGTTCTCGTACGCGAGGTATGGCTTGAAGAGGCGATTCACCCGATACCGGATCCTCACCCCCGGCCGCAGCAGATCGTATTGCTCCCCAGCATCCGCCCGGGGAAGAGGCGCGTGTCGCACGAGCGTTCGCACGAAGAAAAGCGTACCCGCGAGCTCGATGTGGCCGGTCATATGGAAGCCGATGTCAATGTCAGCCCGCAGCTGAGCCGCCGCACCGTCGACGAACACGCGCGCTCCTGTCGTCACCGTAGCCAGGAGCCGGCCTCGCGCGATCCCGAGCTGATAATCCGGCTCGAGCGCGGCGTGCCCGGCGCCGAGCTGCGGGCTGCCGCTCACCCTGCCGGTCGGTGCTATGACATTGAGCTCGATCGAGTCGGCGAAGCCCCGGCGCTGGCGCAAGCCGAAGTTCAAGCCGATTTCCTGATCCTCCAGCCCGGAGATCGACTTCGTGAGCCGCGAGCCTCGCTTGTAACTGATCTTCTCGAGGTTGGCGGCGCGCAGGTCATATTCGATCGAGAGTCTTCCCCCAATGCCCTGCGTCCCGGTAATCCGGTACATCGAATACCGTTCCTCGCTCGAAGGTCGCGTGGTGGTACCGAAACTCGATGGTAAAAAGGCTCGATTGGCCTCGAAGAGACGCACCATCGGCTCGATGCGGCCGCCCCCCGGAGGGGGTACCCACGGATCCGCTCGTACGGTGAGTGAAAGCCCAAGGGCGCAGAGCGCTGCGGCAGCCGAGAGCAACAGCAACCGCCAGACGCTGCCGGTTCTGCTCCTCACGAAACGACTAGCCGCAGCGATCCGCCTACCTCTCTCGACTGGCAGGCCTGCCAGAGGTCCCGGTAGGCGCCCGCCTGGGAGAGAAGTTGCGAGTGATTGCCCCGCTGCACGATTCGGCCGCGATCGAGGACCAGGATGAGGTCGGCGGAGACGACCGTCTCCAGTCGGTGGGCAATGAGCAATGCAGCGCGATTGCGGGCCAGCCGGCGCAACGCCTGCATCAGACGCTGTTCCGTAAGCGCATCTACGCTGCTACTCGGCTCATCCAGCACGACAACTGCCGCATCGCTCAGCATTGCGCGCGCGATGGCCACACACTGGCGCTGTCCTCCCGAAAGGCTCAGGCCACGCTCGCTCACGATGGTGTCGTAGCCGCTCGGAAGACGCGAAAGGATCTCAGCTACCCCGGCGGCCTCCGCGGCCTGGATGGACTCTTCCCGGCAAGCCCCCTCCCGCCCGTAGGCGATGTTCTGCCAGACCGGCGCATGGAAGAGCTGCGGCTCCTGGGGAATCAGGGCGATCTGGGTACGTAGCCAGCGCAGCCGGATGTCTCTGATGTCCCGACCGTCGAGCAGAATCCGCCCGAGGCCCGGGTCGTAGAAGCGCGCGATGAGCGCGCCCAGTGTGCTCTTGCCCGAACCGGTCGCCCCGACGAGCGCAAGCGTTTTACCCCGCGTCAACTCGAACGAGATGTCGGAGACAGCAAATTCGGACGCATGGTAGCCAAAGCTCACCCCGCGCAGCTCGACATGGCCGCCGCACGCGGGAGGCGTGGATGCATCCGCCCGGTCAGCGATCAAGGGACTCTCGGCTCGGTATTCATCGAGCCGCTCGAGCGCCACAGCCGCCCGGCCGAAGATCCGGCCGGCTTTGGCCAACTGCCTCGCCGGCGTTGCGATGCCGCGCAGGTAGGCGAGAAACACCAGCAGATCGCCGGCGGTCAGGCGGCCGCGCAACACCAGCTCGGTGCCGTACCAGACGATCAGCCCGGTTGCGGAGGCGACGATGAAGTTCATGGTCGGCGCGAATCCCGCCTGGATCCGATTGGCGCGCATTCCTGCCTCGAGCGCATCCCCGGCTCGCTCGGCAAATCGTCGATCCTCCATGTCCTCTCTCGCCAGCGACTGCACGAGTTGAACGTTACCGAGGACTTCCTGAGTCGCACCCCAGAGGCCGCCCTCGCGTTGCCTGACCCGGCGCGATGCGGTGCGTATCCGGCTCGCGAAACGATGCGCGGTCACCGCCAGTGCCGGTGCGACGGCCAGGGTCATCAGACCATAGCGCCAGTTCATCGCGAGCATCACGGCCAATATGGCGGCTATCGTCAGAAGGTGCGGTATCAGATCGATGCCGGCCGAGACGATGAAGTCCTGCATCGCCCTGACATCCTCTCCAATACGTGAAATGAGCTCCCCGCTCATGTGACGACGATGGAAGGCGAGCGGCAGCCGCTGCAGATGGGCGAAGAAGTCCCGCCGGATGGCGAAAGCGATTCGTTGTGCCGCGTCGAGAAAGAGCCGGCTCCCCGCGTAACTCAACAGAGCGTCCAATGCGCCGAGCAGCAGCAGCGCCGCTCCGAGGGCGTCCAGCAGTCCAATCCGGTGCAGGCTCGGATCCGGCAGTACGCGCGAGAGCGCGGGCGCGAGGCGCCTATCGAGGATGACGCTGTCGACGATGAGCTTGAGCGGCCATGGCAGCAGGACCAGAACACCCGCACGCGCTGCCATCAGGAGTGTCGCGGCGCCGAGGCTGAGCCGCTGCTGCCTGAAGTATGCACCGAGCCATCGGGACGTTTCGCGCTCGCGGCCGCTCATGCCGCGCTTCTCGCGGGAGCGGCCTCCGCGATCTCGACTACACGCCGCACGATGTTTTGCCAACTCTGTCCGGCGGCTGCGCAGCGGGCCGCCACACCCATCCCCCGCCGCATGGCCGGATCATCGATCAGCGAGATAATCGCATCACGGCATGCCGCAGCATCACCGGGGGTGTAAAGAAGGCCCGTCCTGCCGTGCTCGATGAGCTCGACGAGTTGCCCGAGCCTCGGGGCTACGACCGGCCGTCCCCCGGCGAGGGCCTCGAGCACCTTCAGGGGGGAGAAATAGAAATTGTCCATCGGCTGGTAGGGAGCGACCATGATGTCGGCCGCCGCCACCCATGAGGGGATCTCTGCGTGCGGCGCCCGCCCGGGCAGGCTCACCCGATCCCGAAATGCGGAGCCGCCCACCCGGGCGCAGAGCTTCCCCCGCTCCGGGCCATCACCGACCGCGAAGAGGCGCGCACCAGGTCGGACCGCCGCGAGATCCTCGAATACTTCGAGCAGAAACGACGTGCCGTGCCAGGGCTTGAAGCTCCCGATGAAGCCGATCGCAGAATCACCCGCTCCGTAACCCAGCCGCTTCCTGACCTCCTCCCTGCCGCGCGAGCACGCGAAACGCTCCACGTCGACACCGTTCGGAAGCACGTGAATCCGCTCGGGAGCAACGCCCGACATCCCGCGGATGTAGGAGCGGACCTGCTCGGAGACCGCCACGATGGCCGCTGCGCCGCGGAACGACTCGACCTCCATGCGCTGCGCGACCGACTCGAGCGAGAGCCCCCGAAAGCGCTTCTGCTCCTCGGCCAGAGGCGCGTTGACCTCGAGAATCCGGGGACAGCCCAGCCGTGCTGCGACTCTCACTCCGGCGGTAGAGAAGAGCGCATGGCGCTCGTAAATGAGATGCGGCCGGTACGCGCGGGCCGCGAGCTCGGCTGCCAGATGATCGTCGACCCATTCGTCATAGACCAGCTTTGAGAGCTCCTGGTCGATGAGCGGCCTACGCTGATTCCGCGTGTCCAGCCCACACGCCGCGGCCGGCGAGGCGCTCCGTCCTGGCACGCTCCCGAGCGCCAATTCGAGAATCTCTCCCGGTGGGGCAACATTGCCACTGCCGAGCCGTGCACAGGCGAGCAGCACCTCGTGACCCAGCTGCGCCGCGGCGGCGGTGAATTCACGCACGTGCACCGAGGCACCCTTGTCGCCGAGGACGGCAATGCCCCGGTCGAAGTTGAGATACAGGATCCTCACAGGAGCGCCTCGGGCAACTCCCCGGAAACCTCGAGGCATGTGGCTGCTCGTGCTTCCTCCGCCATCATAACCTGCAACTCCCGCGTCTTCGTCCACAGATTGAAATCGAGCTCGAGCCGACGCCGGGCCTCGCGGGCCAGTCGATCCGCCAGGGGACGATCCGCGAGCAACTGCTGCATCGCCGTGGCCATGCCTTCCGTATCCCTGGAGGGCACAAGCAGCCCCGTATGCCCGTGACGGACCAGCTCAGGGATACCGGAAATATCAGTCGCAACGACAGGCACGCCGAGCGCCATCGCTTCCGCTATCACGTTCGGAATGCCGTCCCGATCACCGTCTTCGGCAATCCTAGGAGCGAGGACGAAGAGGCTCGCACGCCGATAGAGCTCAATGAGCTCAGCGTGCGTCATGGCGCCCCGTAGCGAGACGACATCCCCCAAGCCTTGCCTGGCGATAGCGTCAGAAAGCGCCTCACGCAGGGGACCCGATCCGACGATGACGCAGTCGAAACCAACCCCACGGCTCCGCAAAGCCGCACACGCGCTGATGAGATCCTCGTGCCCCTTCTTTGGCACCAATCGACCGACTGACAGAACCAGAGGACGGGCGGACGCCTGAATGCGCTCCGTCGCGGGGCCATCTGCCCTGAAGATCTCCAGATCGATTCCGTGATAGACGAGGCGGATCTTCTCCGGGCTGATCCGCGGAGCGAGGCCTCGCAAATGCATCAGATTGTAGCCGGTGCACGTGGTCGCGAACGTTGCCGCGCCAAGATGGCGCCGGATGACTCTCGGCCGCGAGAGATAGATGTCTTTCGCATGCGCCGTGAAGCTGAATGGAATTCCGGTCATCAGGTGCACGAAATGAGCTACCGTCGTTGGCGCGTTGGCGAAATGGGCGTGAACATGGCGCACGTTGTGCGCTCGACAGAGGTGGGCGACGCCTCCGGCTCGAGCGAACTGCCGCCACAGAGAGACCGGCTTTCGCGAGGTCAGCGACCAGCCGATCGCCATGACAAACGCGCGCGCGTAACGCAGCGGCATGCCGGCAACGAGCGCGCCATGCGCTCGCAGGAGGAGCGTCAGTTTCCCCACCCTCCCTGTCGGGGGCGCATGTACGCACGCCCGCACTTCCATTACCATCGGATGGTGGGGGGGCGGTTCGGGTGGTAACAGCGAGACGATGTGGAGCGTTTCTCCCAGGCGCTCCATGGCCCGGATCTCATTCAGGATAAATGTCTCTGTCAGCCGGGGGTAACGCTTGAGAATGTAGGCGACCGGCGCGCCGGAACCGGACATCATGCGACCCCTCGCACGCTCAATGCCGCCTCATGGCGATTCACGACCTCCACAAGGTGCTCGACGACCCGCTCCGCTCCGCGCAGATCCACCGATGCCCAGTTCCCATCGTCCGCAGACGGAGCGCTCAGCGCCAGGGGAACGAGTTCTGCGAGCCGATCGGCCAGATCATCGGTCGCCTCCGCGCAGCGCACCAGGCCGAGCGCCGACAGCATGGACGCGCGAAGCCTCTGCTCCTCTCGTGGCACGCTGCGCGGTACGACGATCGCGTTCTTGCGCGCAGCCAGCAGCTCGACGCTCGTGTTGTATCCCGCCATCGACACGACGAGCGAGGCTGCGCGCACGCTCGGCATGAGATCCGTCGTGTAAGCAACGAGCTGCACGTCGGCGCGCGGCGCCGCCAGCGCTGCGAGCCGCGCAGCCAGCTCCGGCGGCATCAGCGGCCCGGTGACGATCACGGAATGAAAGCGATTGGACGGCTGGCGGACGAGGCACTGTAGATACGCGTCCATCAGAAAGTAGCCATCGCCGCCGCCGCCCGCAGTCACGAGCACGACAGGGAGGTCGCCTGCCCGCCGGCGATCCCAGCATACGGACCCGCCGGACCTCGCAGTCAGCATCTCCCAACGGCCGCGACCGACGATGTAGCCACAGTATTTGGTGCGCCGTGCGATATCAGGTCCAAGTCCGTACGCCTCCACCACATCGAACAGGCCCTCGCTGCCATAGATGAGCACGTCATCGTAGGCATGCTCAATTAACTCCTGGATCTCCTGCTCCCCCCACGCCTTGCGCACCGCCGCGGGACCATCGAGGATATCGCGGAGGCCGAGAATCGTTCGCGTATGCGGCATTTCATTCCGGATCAGTGCGAGCGCGGACAGCAGCTCGCCGTTCATTCCTGCCGGCGCGTGGTCGACCAGGAAGACATCGGGCCTTTGCTCCTGCAGGAGCCTCACGATGAGTGCTTCCCGGTATCCTTTGGTCAGACCGAACATCTGACCGGGAACGCGCGAGGCGTACCGGTCAGCACCCGTCTTGACGACAGGCGGCAGTGGCTGCACGTGAAGTCCCTCGGGCAGATTCCACTGCCGGATCACCGGGGAACCGGTCAGCAGCCACACCTCGAAGCGATGCTCACTGCGAAGAAGCTGCTCCGCGATGGCGAGATTGCGCCGCAGATGGCCCAGTCCGAAAGTATCATGTGAATAGATACAGACCTTGATGGCGCTCGGGGAGCTACCCGCTCCTCCGAGGATCCGTTGCGCGCTGAAGCGGCGCTCGGCGTGCTGCCCGATCGACTCGCATGAATCCACTTCTCACCTACCTGTCGATTGCAGCGCTCGTCAGGCGCCGACTCAGCCCGTCTCGCATGTACTCAGCGTGAGACGGCGGCAGCGTGGAGAATCAATCGGTGTTTTGTCTTCAGAACCCGATATTCGTATTTGTCGCGAATCGGTGACGGTGAGATTTCAGAAGTGCCAGCGCACTCCGAGCACCGGAGTGATATTGAGCCAGGGAGAGCGGGTCCCGATGAGTCGGTAGACGCCTGCGGGCGAGCGCAAGACGGCGTAGCTGCGGCAGCAGATGCTGTGTGCGTCAGTGAGGTCGTATACGTTGAGGAAAGTCTGGAACACCCCGGCGCCAAGAGGCCGCTGCCACACGATCCGCACGTCCGTGGTAAAGAAGTTGTGGAGCCGTGCGCTGTCAAGCGGCGCGAAAGCCAGCGTGACCGCGCCTGGATCAGTCCAAGTGTCGCTTGATGCCAACAGAGGGGTGTAGGGCCATCCGCTGTGCCATGTGAGTGCCACTGCGACCGAGAATGGGGCATGCCGCCATAGCGCATTGAGCTTTACGGCATTGGGCTCGTCCCAGGCTCGCGGCACCCACACTCCGGCGATCCGATCCTCGGCGCGCGACCAGACGTAGGATACCGATCCGCTCAATTCCCGTGAAGCATCGCTCGAGAGGCTGAGCTCGGCGCCGTACATGCGCGAGCGCTGCGAATTCAGGCTCATGCGGTCGACGGCGAGCTCGGGCAGGAGCGCAAAGGGGGAAAACAGATAAGCGGTCTGGCTGAACGGCGAGCCCTCGTCCTTGTAATAAAGCTCGGCGCGAGCGGCCGGACCCCCGATGAAGCGATGATCCAGGCTGAAGTCCGTCTGACTGAGGCGCCGCGCTCGTTGCGGTACGGCGACACCGCCGCTGACCCGCGGATCGAGGACATCAGCCTGAGATTCCTGACCCCAACCGATGCGCAACGTTGTCCGGGAAGTAAGTGTCTCGCGCAAATTGGCTCGAACATTCCATTGCGAGTCGCCCGGCGCGTCGCGAAACCGCCGCGTATCCCGGCGTACGCCCACATCGATGGCCGTACGACGCGCGGCCTGCCATCGGACCGATCCGTACAGGGCATACGTGACTGCGTGCGCCGCGACCGCCTCGTCGGCAAGAACGGAGCGCACTGGCTGCAGATCCGGAAAGAACGGCGGGGAGAAGGCGGCATAGCCGGAGGATCGATCGATGAGCGCGACCGAGGTCACTTCCGCGCCAACGTGCCAGAACCAGCGCGGCGCCGGGACGCCTCGCAATTCCTGGCGCAGCGTGTAAATCGAGTGTGAACTGTGCTCGAAGAGCTGCCCCGTGACGATGTTCGGCTCGTTGACCGAGCCCGATACGTTCTCGTGCGACTGCTCGCCGGAAACCAGTGTCACGCTGCTCAAAGCGGTGGAGTACCGGTGCTCGAGTCTCAGCCACTCGTAGTATTCTCCCCCGGCCACCCCCTTGCTCTGCGCATTCTCGGTCGAGAAGTATTTGCGGCTGTCCTCGATCGCGAGGACACCGGCCGACAATAGCGTGCCGGAGTCGAAGCGCCAGGTACCGTGCACGATGAGATCATTGAGCGTCGGTCTGCCGATTCCGGTGTCGATCCAGCCCACGGGCGCATACTGGTTCTGAAGGCGCAGGTCGGTAAATATCGTGCCTCGCCCCGAATCCATCGGGGTTCCGAGCATCGCGCTCGCACCCTGCTCCGAGATCTGCAGGTCGATCGTCGGGCGCGTGATGCGCCGGGGGCGCATCTGCACGACTCCTCCGATCTCGCCGCCGTACTCGATCGGCGCAATGCCCGTCCACGCGGTGACCGAATCGACCGCCATCGGGTCTACGGGACTGAAGAGGCTCTGCAGCTCCTTCAAATGAAATGGCTCGTGCAGTGTGACGCCGTCGTAACGGAAGAGGACCTCATCGTCTTGACTGCCGCGCACGTGCGTGCGGGCGGTATACCCGGCCGCAGTCGTGCCGGGGATCACCTGCAACGCCCGCACAGCGTCGTTGTGTGTTTCCGGCGAGTTTTCCAAAGCCGCGCGTCCCGCGGTGACGCTGGACGAAACGCTCGTCTCGTAGCGGCTCGTCTGCACGACAATTTGCTCGAGCGAGGGTACGACCTGCGCGGCCTGTGGCCGGCTTCGAGGCGGCGCGGGCGCGCGCACGATCACGTAGCCTCCACCGGCCAATGGGCGTGCTACGAGATGGAGCGGCCCAAGCAGCGAGCGCAACCGCTCCTCGACTGTCGCACCGCGCACCGCGTTACGTGCGCGCAGAGCCGGCGGAATCTCCTGAGAGCTGTAGATGAGACGTATTCCCGTTCGCGCGATCTGCGCGAGAGCCTCCGAGACCAGAGGAGGTTCGGCCGGCAGCGCCGCTGCCGCGGCAGAGGGCTGCATGGAGGCCAGCAGGAACACCGCGGCCACGATCGCGAGCAAATGCGATCGGCGCCTGCAGCATCGGTCACGTTCTCCGAGCGGCGCCGCGCATACGGATACGTAGCTCACCGGGCGCAGTCATATCATATTCGAAGCCGGTCGTCGCCATGACGGCCGCGAGCGCCTGGTTGGGTGTCAGGCCGGCAATACTTCCCGAAAGGGTCGTATGGCCGACCGCCGCCGCGGTCCTCCCGCCGAGCAAAACCAGCCTGAGCCCCGTCTCCCGCGCGTACCACGCGAGAAAATCCGCGAGCGATCGGCCGTCGATTGGAAAATCGGGCTCCAAGGTATCCACCCACGACCAGCTCGCCCCGTAAGGCGTCACCGCAATTCGGCGAACTGTGCCGCCTCGCACCACCTCAACGCCTTCGCCCCGCGTGAGCGTGTTCACAGGGCCGTTGGCTTCGGCAACCCTGACGCGGCCACTGCGGACGCTGACGTCCATGCTCCCGGACGCCACGACGACCTGAAACTCAGTGCCGAGGTGGGAAACCCGACCGAATGGCGTAGCAACCACGAATGTCGGCCCGGGCGCCGCCGGAGCGGCCGTCTCGGCATACAAGCGTCCGCTGGAGAGGGTTACCCGGCCGGGTCGGCCGAGCTTTAGCGTCGTGTCCGGTCCGATCCGCACCCCGACGGATGCGACGGTGAGCAGAACGAAACCTGACGCTCCTGTGCGCACGGTGGTGCCCGATGGAAGCCGGCTACCCGCAACGACCAGCTCATGATCTGGAACTCCACCGATGCGCGCCTCACCCCTTGCCGCCACGAAGGTAGCCGCGTCGGACGGCGCAATCGGCTCACGGCCCACTCCGAGCCAAAGCAAACCGACTGTGATCGCCGCAACTGTCGCTGCGGCCGAGAGCCAGAGGGAGCGCCGCCGGAAGTTGCGTTGAGCGACGGTCGCATTCCAGGCCTGCTCGACAGCGCCTCGCACCGATTCCTGCATCTTCGCGTCGGGAGCGGGTCGCCTGCCCGCCAGCGCAATGAGCCGTCCGACATCGTCCGGCGCATCCGATCCACGCTCGTAGTCTTGTTTCATTCTGCTCCCCCGATGCTCGGCAACAACGTACTGCCCACTTCCCGGAACGCTTGCCGAGCGCGAGCGAGCAGGGACTGAACGGTGATCGCAGTCACGCCGAGACGCGTGGCGATCGCCTCCACCGAGAGATCTTCGAGGTACTTTAGCTCGAGCACCTTGGCGTAGCGGCTCGGAAGATAATCGAGCGTGGCATGAACGAGAGCCGCGAGGTCCTCGCGATGCCGCGCCGCCTCTGGCTCCGCCTCGGCGTCGGCCGGAATGGATTCGAGCGTGGCACGATGCTCAGGATCGTCTTCGAGCTCGACGAGCCGCTGCAGATACGGCTTCTCTCGGGTCGTTCGTGTCAGATGGTCGGAAATCTCCCGCCGCGTGATCTGGCAGAGCCAGGTAAAAAGGCTCGCCTCGGCGCGGTAGGTTTCGAGCTTGCGTACCCCCCTGACGAGCGCTGCCTGGACGATATCGCGCGCAGCCTCCTGATCTCCATTGACGCGTCGCAATGCGAACCGAAACAGCCGGGGAAAATAGTCATCGAAGAACTCGCGGAATGCCGTGTGCTGTCGCGACAGCAGTTTGCCCACAAGCTTCAGGTCGTCTTCGTGCATCCGGCGGATCTCAGCCCCTCGACTCTTCATCTATTAGAGGGGTGCATCAGGCTGCATCAATCGCGGCGGATCCCCTTTTCGGTGGCGGCGCTCCCCTTGACTCCGGATCTCGATACCGATCGCCTGATGATCCACCCCTGCATGCGCAGGAGCATCCGAACTGACGCTCCAGGCCGCTGAGAGAGCATGCCGCAGGCTCGGCCCAATTCCATTACGTAGTTATCCCAAGGCCGTGAGGCAAGGGCGGACCGCCACGAGCGCAAGCGCGACGGCTCGATGGCAAATCCGAACCGGGCTGGACGAAGAAGCGTCCTGGCAGTGAGAGGCGGTCGACCTCAATATTGCGGCGTTGACACCATCTTCATTCCGCAGGTCACGATGCCCAAGGATCAGACTGCGCGGGTGCTGGGCATCGCGCCAACAGGCGATACGTGAACAATGCGGCTGGCGGCGACCGATGCGCATCACCGGCCTGGCGGTGATAGAAGCCTCACCCGCAGACTGCGAAACGATCTGAAGCCACGATCGAAAGTCACCATCTCGTAGTCGAGGGACAGCGCCAGAGCCGCGAGCCAGGCATCCGTCCAAAGGTTACGTAAATATGCTTTTATGCGCTTATTCGCTCGCGTTCGGGGCCCGTACGTCAATTTTCCGCTTCTCCGAGTTCGGCAAGGAAGCGCCCAAGGGCTTTCAGCGGGTCCAGGCTCATGGCGGCGCCTACGGGCCGCCGGTGTGGGCCTCGAGGACCGTCAGGACTTGTTGGGGCACGAACCTGGCCGGGTGACGACCCGCGACCCGCTACGGGTCAGCGGAGGTCGTGAACTTGGTGAAGGCCGCAAATGCCGTCAAAAAATCCCGTGAATCTCCCGCCCGCACAGTGTTCCGCTTGATCGGCGGATCAGCGCGCAGGGCTAAGCCTTTGATTCCGGGAGGTAGAAAGGTGGTGGAGCGGAAGGGGATCGAACCCTCGACCTTCGCATTGCGAACGCGACGCTCTCCCAGCTGAGCTACCGCCCCACGCAAGGCGCGCGATTCTAGCATCCACCGCCAGCGCGTCCAATTGCCGTAGCACATCGACCAAGTGCTGCCCGGCATCGCCAGCCGCCGAGCCCCTGCCCCGAAATGGCGCACCAGGTCGCCCCGTCCCCATTTGTCCCCGCCCCTTGCCCGACTACCCCGCCCTGCCGCTATGATGGGGCCGAAGCCAAGCCACCCTGGAGACGCCCATGCTGGCAATCGGCGCGCGGGCCCCTGAGTTCACCTTGCCGGACGCGGACGGCCAGGCGACGTCGCTCAGCAATCTGCTGCGAGACGGTCCGCTCATCCTCTACTTCTACCCCGCCGATTTCACGCCCGGCTGCACGCGCGAGGCTTGCCAGATCCGGGACCTGCACACGGAGCTCGATGCGGCCGGCCTCACGGTCGCAGGCGTCAGCCCTCAGACACCTGAAAGCCACCGCGCCTTCCGTGAGAAGTACAAGCTCCCCTTCACACTTTTGGCGGACGTAGACCGCTTCGTGATCAAGATGTATGACGTCCGGGGACCGTTCGGATTTGGCGTGCGGCGCGCTACGTTTCTCATCGATCAGGCGCGGCTTATCCAGGACGCCGTGCTCGCCGATCTTCGCATCGGCGAGCACGAGGCGTTCGTCCGCACAGCCATCGCGCTCAGCACGCGTTCGCACTAATCGCGGGTAATCCGACCCCTCCCCGGCACGCAAGATCAGTAGCCGATACGCAGCACGCTCGCCGGCCCGTAGCTCGGGACAGTGACCACCCAGGCGGCCCCCTGGCCCTCGGGGGGCTTCACCTGCTGGCCGCTCAGCACCTGGATGAGATCCGGGATTACCGAGTCCGAGCAGACGACGAGCACGTTGTCTCCCGCATGCTGGCCCATGATCTGTCCGGCAATCCCGTTCGCATCGCTGCTCGTGAGAACCACCGGCTGCTTGCCGAGTGACTGAGCTAGCGGCGCGGCCGTCTGCTTCGCCCGGCGGGTGCCGCTCACATAGATCGCTGCGAGTCCCTGCGGGCCGCTCGCTGCGGCGAATTGCTGCGCAAGCTGCTGCGCCTGCTGCTCGCCCACCGGCGAGAGCGGAGGATTGTCGATCGTGCCCAGCGCTCCGTTCGCGGGCGGTACGATCAGCACGATGGTATTGGTAGCCGACTCATGCAGGCCCAAACCCACCCCGAGCACCGCCAAGGCCGCCAGCAGGATGAGCCAGACAGGGGTAAGAAATGGACGGCGGCGGCGGGTGATGGCGGGAGGGCCCATGGTGGGAGGGGGTTCCAGTTGGCGCGCGGGGATGCGGAAGCGCATATGGTAGCGACGTGCCAGCCCTCAGGGGAAACGAGCATGCCGTCCCACTTTGCGGGCCCCTCAGGGAGCCCCGGACCCGATTTGCCGCTCGCCGGAGCACCCGCGCAGGATGCGGTTGCGCCGGACTGCACAGTTTTTGCCCCCGTGAATCTGTAAAATCCCGATCAGTCGCCAGAGCAAAGAAGCCCTTGGGGGGCCAAAATGCGCACGGGTGGGCAGACCACCGTCATCAAGCGAGTCCTCGAGCGTCGCGCACAGCAGCCTTCGGCGATTCAAGAAGACACGACGGCCACGATCGCAGTCATGCTGCGCGTGCTGCCGCCGCCGCGCGCGCTCGTTGCCATTGCCGACGCCGGGATTCGTAGGGATTTTGAAAGACGCATTCCGCCGGACATGCTGGAGCTCGAGGCGGTTGGGGACGAGAGCGAGGCGCTCGTCAGCCTGGTAACGGAGTTCCGTCCGGTCGTCATCACGGACAGCCTCGAGCTCATCCGCAAGGTGCGGCCGCAACAGTCCGCGCGCGCTCCCTTTATCGTTTATGTCGCGCCACTCGATGAGCCGCGTGAGAGAGAGGCGGGTCTCCTCTCTGGCGCCGACGATTGCGTGGGGCGACGCGTCTCGGATCGCGAGCTGCACGCGCGCATCGGCGCGGCACGGCGAATCGCGGAGCTCGAGAACGTCCTGCGAATCGCACTGGTGGAGAATCGCAAGCTCTCGACGACGGACGACCTGACACGCGTCGCGAGCCGGCGGTTTTTCAGCAAGCACTTCCCTCGTGAGGTCGAGCGTGCGGCTCGGTACGGTAGACCCCTGTCGCTCATCCTCTGCGACATCGACTATTTCAAGAATGCCAATGACACTCTGGGTCACGCCGGCGGAGATGAGATTCTGAAGCACTTCGGCATACGCCTGCAGGAGTCGCTGCGGCGCGGCGTCGACTGGGTCGCGCGCATCGGTGGTGAGGAGTTCGCCGTGGTCCTGCCCGAGACGCCATACGACCACGCGCTCGATGTCGCACGGAAGCTCCGCGCGGGTGTTGCCAACAGGCCGTTCAAAGTAAATGGCCGCGACGTCGAGATCACCGCGAGCTTCGGACTCTGCGGGCTCGATCGCGTTCCGGTCGGCGAGCGCAAGCTTGCGGAGCAGGTGCTGAAAGTAGCCGACGCGGCGCTCTATCGCAGCAAGAACTCCGGCCGCAATCGAGTCACCGCCACGATGTTGCCGGCCCGCCCGCGCTGAGCGCGCGCCGGCCCCGACCTGCCGGCGGCTGATCAATCCCTGTCCACCCCGACGCAAGCCCTTGCCGCGGCAATGGCTTTGCCCCGGCCACCGCCTCGTGCACACAGGGTTATTCACAATTTCTGTGGATAAGATCACGGTGGCAAGTGGGCGGCCATTGTGTGACACTGATCGCCCTTCGCCCACCACTCGCGACTGCGCATGGGGAAGACCGCCAACCCAAAGCGATCCGCCGGCGGACCGCCATCCAGCGCAGGCAGCCGCGCGGACGCCGCGCCGGGGGAAACCGCCGAGGCATCCGCCGCAGGGGAGCCTGCGGAGCCGCTCGAGCGCGCGCGGCTGCAGGCGGAAGTCGCCCGGCAGCGGGTACGGATCGCCAAAGAGGAGCTCAAGCGCGCCCGCAAGCGAGTGAAAGAGGCGAAGCGCGAGGCCAAGCGGGCACGCAAGCAGGCCGCCGCGGCACGCAGGGCGTGGAAGAAGGCGCGCAAGCAGCATCGCGCCAGTCCCGCTGCAGAGGCTTCGGGCGGCTCGCGCACCCCGCAAGCTCAGACCCGCGAGACCCACAGGGCCAAGCGCAAGAACACGCGCACACGCCGCTCCGCGGGGGCAGCACGCAGGAAGCGTCCGGACGGTAGCGCTCCTGTAACACATTCATCCGAGACTTGACGCATGCAAGACCGGTACGCCTACCAGACCACACCGCCTCCGCGTGGAGAGCCGGGACTCTCCATCCGGCCTTCGAGCTCGCGCATGCTCGCGGGCTACCTCGCCGACATCGAGCTGTTGCTCGAGGAGCAGCGTTGGGATCCAGCACTGCGCGAGGCATTCGATCTGCCTCAAATTGCCGCGGCATTGAGCGATCCGGGAATGCAGGTCTCGGTCGACCGCGTGCAGGAGTGGTGCGAGCAATGGGTGAAGGGCGGCGCGGATGCGCAGGCGGCGCCCGATCCTGATGCCGGCCGGATCGCCCAGCTCGTCTGCGAGCGGGCGGACCGCGCGAGCCTCGCCAACGAATCGGTGGCCGCCCTGGCGCTGCGGCGCTTGAGGCTCCATCGGCTGCAGCGCACCCGGCATCGCGGGTTCAAGACGGGCTCACTCGCGGTACTGGGCCCCGAAGCCGCCGATGCGGCGCAAATCTGCGCCGCCCTGGTCCACGCCACGCGCCGCTGGTACGCGCAGAGCGCCTGTCATGATGCGGTGGTACAGTCGAATCTCGCGCGGCTTGCAGTGCTGCGCTAGCAGGCAGTCAGATCTCGGACGACTTCAGCGCCATGCCGCCCGAGGCGACGAGCTTCAACTGCTCGTCACCCTCGATGGCCTTGCGCAGCGCCTCGAGCATCTGCTGATCGATCCGGGCTGATTTCTCCGGCACGACGGGATAGCGCACCGCGCACTCGAGGCCATTGTCCGTCAGCCGCACCCGCACCTCCGGCATCGGGGCGGCCGTATCGAACTCGATGAAGCGCTGGGCGAGGGCATGTTGGCGCTCGATCGCCGCCCGGTAAGTGTCATAGACCTTGTTGGCGGCCCCCTGGAGTCTGCTGTAGGCCTCCTCGACATCCGCCGTAGCCACGATCGTCAGTGTCACGGTGTGCCAGAGATAGTCCGCGCCCGGGATCTGCTTGAAGAGGGCCGTCGGCTGAAACAGCACCGCGTTCGAGAGTACCACCATCCGGCCGGTCGGGTGAAGGTCGGGACCCGAGAGCTCCATCAGGTAGATCCTGAGTAGCGAGATGTCGACGACACGCCCGGTCACCCCGGATATCGTGACGCGATCTCCCACTCGCACGCCGTACCTCCCGATGAGGAAGAAGTAAGCCACCACAGCGAGAATCACGTTCTGCAGCGCGACGGCGACTCCGGCCGTCACGAAGCCAGCGTAGGTGGCGACGGAGCCGACCTGCGAGACGAGGTTGAAAATGATCACCAGGATCAGAAGGACGGTGACGACGACGCGCCGCAGCACCAGGGATGGCCGCCGGCGCCTGGCGTCCGGCAGATACCGGAAGGTCGCCCGCCGCCAGATTTCCGAGACGACGAGGACGGCGGCAACCCAGCCGAGGAGAAACCCCACGCGCAGGCCGAGATAGCTCACCACACTCGACTCCTGCGCGGCCAGCGCATGGCTCCAGTCATCGAGCGTGCTCTGTGCGCTACTCAGCGTCAGGACCTGCTCACCGAGCGGGACCAGGACGCTCGAGAGCTCCCGCAACTGCGCGGTGGCGGCCTGGATCGTCTGTCGCTGCGCGGCGAGCTGCGCCGTCCCGCCGGCGGCGATCGATGCCATGGCGCTGCCGACGAGCCGGCGCACCGTCGCGAGAAGCTGCGAGCGCATTTCGGCCAACTGGCTCTCGAGGGTGGTCGTCTCCTCGATGGCCGCCGCGAGCTGCACCCGGTAGCCATGCAGCGTGAACCACCGTTGGATGAGGGTCACGATGCCCGCCGACTGCGGTTGGAAGTTGACTGTCGAGGGCTTCGATGCCGGGACCGGGGATGCCGGATGAGCGGCGGGGGAAGTCGCGGGCGCCGCTGGCGCGGCCCCCTCCGCCAGGCCCGTGGAAAGCTCCGGTACCGACTTCTCGAGCGCGGCGAGCTGCGCCCGCAGCCCTTTCGGCGGTTTGCCCTGCTCCGCGATCGCGCTCTCCTGGAAGCGACGAAGCTGATCGACATTGGACTCGATCTGCTGCACGAGCTGCAGGGCGGCGACGATGCCCGCGCGCTGCGCGGAGAGCGTCGCGCGCGCGCTGGCGCCCCGCGCGTGCCGCAGCCTGACATCGATCGCCGTCATCTCGGATTTGAGCAGTGCCTCACGGCTGGCGAGATTCGCCGCCGCGCGGTCGAGCTGCGCGGCCAGGGTCGGGGCCGCGGACTGCGCGGGGGCTGCGGCTCCCTTCGCGGCGCTCGCGCTCTGCGCCTGTGTCTGCCGTCCCAGGACGTCCCCGGCGGCTGTGCCGAACTCGAATGCCAGGCGTACGGCGGTCAGGGCCCGCTGCTGCAGCTGGCTGCGCGCCGCGGGGCCGACATCCGGCAGACTGAGCTGCTCCACTGCGGACAAATCGTGATACCAGGTGACGCTGCGATGGACATGCGTCAGCACCTGGCTCGGGGTAAGCGGCAGCAAAGGGACTGGCTTTGCAGCTGTGGACTTCCCGGTCGCGCCCGTTGACTTGCCCGCCGTCTGCGCCGGCGTCTTCGAAACGGGCTGCTTCGCTGTCCCGGCCGAGAGCGAGAGGACTGCGATCCCAAGGACAATCCCAGCCGGCAACCAGGCTCGCTTCGCAGTGGAGATAAAGCTCATCCCCGTAGAATACGTAAGTCAGGGTGAGGAAGTCCCGACCGCGGGTCGCGTACCGCCACGAAGACGGTAAAATCGTCTGCAACAATCGCCAGATTCGACTGCCGCGTGGGCGGCCTGAGGCACAATGACCGGATACACAGAGCTGAAGCTGCACATCGACGGGGAATGGATCGGCACGGGCAAGCGCAGATCCCATCGGGTGGTCAATCCGGCGACCGGTGGCTCGCTGGGCGAGCTGCCTCTGGCCGATGCCTCGGACCTGGACCGCGCGCTTGAGACGACGGCCCGTGCCTTCCGCCAGTGGAAGCGCTCCACCGCCGAGGAGCGCTCGCGAGTTCTGAAGGGTGCCGCGCAGCTCATGCGCGAGCGCATCGAGCACATCGCCCGCGTGGCCACTTTGGAAGAAGGCAAGCCTCTGCGCGAGACGCGCGCGGAGGCCAGCGCCATTGCGAACCTCTTCGAGTTCTACGGCGAGGAATGCCGCCGCGCCTATGGCAGAGTGCTGGTACGTCCGACGGGTACACGCTCTCTCGTCGTCAAGGAGCCGGTCGGCCCCGTGGCCGCCTTCGCTCCATGGAACTTCCCCATCATCAATCCGGGCCGCAAGCTCGCGGCGCCGATCGCCGCCGGCTGCTCGGTGATCCTGAAGCCGGCGGAGGAGTCTCCCGCCTCGGCGATCGAGGTCGTACGCACACTCATCGACGCCGGACTGCCCGCTGGTGTCGTGCAGCTCGTCTTTGGCGTGCCGGATGAGGTCTCACGGCACCTGCTCGCCTCTCCCATCGTGCGCAAGCTCTCGTTCACCGGCTCGACGGCGGTGGGCAAGCATTTGCTGGCGCTCGCCGCGGCCACCGTCAAGCGGACGACGATGGAGCTTGGTGGCCACGCACCCGTCATCGTTTTCGACGATGCCGACCTCGAGCGCACCGTCGAGCTGCTCGCCACCGCGAAATTCCGCAATGCCGGCCAGGTCTGCGTCTCGCCGACCCGCTTCTACGTGCAGCAGGGCATCTACGATCGATTCGTCACGGCTTTCACCCAGCGCACGCGCAAGATCGAAGTGGGTGATGGCCTCATCGAGCGCCATCACATGGGTCCGATGGCGAACTCACGCCGCCCGCAGGCCATGGAGGCTTTGATCGGCGATGCCGTGAGCCGCGGTGCGACGCTGCGCACCGGCGGTGAGCGCCACGGCAAGGATGGATTCTTCTACCAGCCGACCGTCCTGTCGGAGGTACCGGCGCAAGCGCGGATCATGAGCGAGGAGCCGTTCGGCCCCGTGGCGGTCCTCGCGCCGTTCGCCACTTTGGATGAGGCCGTCGAGCAGGCGAACCGCCTGCCCTACGGGCTCGCCGCCTATGCCTTCACGGAATCAGGCAAGCGCGCCATGTTGATCGGCGATGCCCTCGAAGCGGGCATGGTCGGCATCAACGCTGTCGGCATGGCCGCCGCGGATGCGCCGTTTGGAGGTGTGAAGGAAAGCGGTCATGGATCCGAGGACGGCCCGGAGGGCCTGGAGGACTGCCTGGTCACCAAGGCGATCCATCAGGCCTGAGCGCACATCCGGAGCCGGCGCTCGCTGGCGCCGGCGCTGACTCGGCTCACGCGCTACAAGCGGGGCGTCGCACCGGTAAGGTGCCCGTGCTCGTACGCCCTCTGACACGCGGCGCATCGGTTCGCTGTGGGATACACCTGCAGGCGCTCACGCTCGATGGCTCCGTGCCCCGGCGCCGCATGCGCCACCTCATCGAGGCTCTCGCCGCTGGACACCCCGCCGTGCGGGACGTGGAGAACCGGATCAAGGTTGGAATTCCGCAGCTCCCGCCTCATCCAGGGCCACGGGAAGGTGGCTCCGGCAGGCGCGTGCTATCATCAAAAGATGTCACCGCTCGTGGCGGATCTGCGTTACCTCCTGCCCTGGCAGTTCTACCCGATAATCCTGGGCGCCTACATCGCCCTGCACGTCACCCCGCTTTACTCCATCTGCGCCGTCTGTGGCCGCGCCTGGGACATCAGCCCGCTCACCGAGCAGCAGCTCGGGGGCCTGCTCACTTGGATCCCCACCGCGATGATGTCCGTCGTCGGTGTCCTCGTCGTGCTGCATCATATGCTCCACGACCCGGAGGCGATGACCACGCGCGCGCAGCCTGCCGCAGGCACAGCAACCGGAGCCCCAGCGTGACGACAGCCTCGCGAAGAGCGCCTCCTCGCGGCCTGCTGCCGGCTCCCATTCTGGCGCCCTTGTGCGCTCTGCTATTTGCGTTCGCGCTCACGGGCTGCGCGCGAAGTGGTCCTCCTTACGCCTTGAAGAACGTCACGGGCTTCGTGGCACCGCTTGAGTTCCATTTGACCGATCAGGACGGTCAGGCGGTGACGGCCGCGAGTTATCGGCGCGATGTCGTGCTGCTTTACTTCGGCTACACCCATTGCCCGGATCAGTGCCCGACGACACTCGCCACTCTGGCCAATGCCCTCCACACTTTGGGGCCGCAAGCCTCACAGGTGCGGGTGCTCTTCGTCAGCGTCGATCCGCGCCGAGATACCACGGCAGTGCTCAAGCGCTACGTCAGCAACTTCGGCCCGGATTTCGTCGGCCTGCGCGGGGATCAGGCCGAGCTCACCCGGCTGAGCAAGCGGTATCGCATCGCCTACCACTACGAGACGCCGGACAAGTACGGCGACTACGAGGTCGATCACAGCACCGCGGTCTTCGTCTTCGGCCGCCATGGGCGCGCACGCCTGCTTGCACTCTCGACCAACACCGCGCCGCAGATCGCCTCCGACCTGCACCGGCTCCTCACCCACAGCTGACCGCGAAAAGACGCCGATGCGACATCTCACGACCCTCCTGGCACTCCTGCTGACCTCTGCCATGGCGCTGCTGCCGGCCGGCGCCGCCGATGCGCGGCTCGCCTCGCCGGTGGGCCTCTGGCAGCCTCTCGACAGCTCCGGCAAGCCCGAAGGGCTGATCCGCATCTTCGAGGTCAACGGCCTCTACTACGGGCAGATCAGGCCGAGCTCTCCTCACGACGACCGCAACGCCCGCTGCACGCGCTGCAGCGGCAAGCGGCACGATCAGCCGATCATCGGCCTCGTGATCATGCGCCACCTGAGGCCGCAGAACGGCGAGTACGTGGGCGGCGACATCCTCGATCCCAAAACCGGACATGTCTATGGCTGCACGCTGCGGCTGACGGACGGAGGCCACGAGCTCATCATGCACGGCTTTCTCGGACTCTCCCTGTTCGGACGCTCCCAGACCTGGCGGCGCGTCGAGGACGGTACGCCCTAGGCAGCCCCCGCCGCTTTCCTCAAGGCCGTCGCCTTGGAGCTGATGACGCCCATCAGGCTGTCCCAGGAGCTGACGAAAGCCGCCGCGCCGTCCTTCTGCAGCTTCGCGGCGAGCGCCGCGAGGTCCACCCCGGCCCGGGTGAATTCCGCGAGCACCGCCTCGCTGTCGCCACCGTCGGCACCGATCGCCTCGCCCACCCTGCCGTGATCGGCAAACGCCTTGAGCGTGTTCTCCGGCATCGTGTTGACAGTCAGTGGACCGATCAGTCCCTCGACGTAGAATACGTCCGAGGACTTCGGGTCCTTCGTGCCCGTGCTCGCGAAGAGCAGCCGCTGCGGCCGCGCCCCGGCGTTGAGCGCCCGCAGCCAGCGGGGCGAAGTGAGCAGTTCGCAGTAGGAGCGGTAGGCACGCCGACCGACGGCAAGTCCGAGGCGGTTGCGCAGTGCCGCCGGCACCTTATCCGCTGCAGCCACATCCCAGCGGCTGAGAAACAGGGACGCGACCGAGGCGACATCGGGATTCATGCCCGCGGCGATACGGCGCTCGATTCCGCGAAGCCAGGCATCGGCCGCGGCGACGTACTGCTCCGGAGAGAAGAGCAGCGTCACGTTGACCGGCACGCCGGCGAAGATGGCCGACTCGATCGCGGGCAACCCCTCCTTCGTTCCCGGTATCTTGATGAAGAGATTGGGACGCGCCGCGCGAGCATGCAGCTCCCGCGCCTCGGCGAGCGTCGAGTCGGTGTCATAGGCCAGCCGGGGGGAGACCTCGAGCGATACCCAGCCATCCACTCCCGCGGTACGCTCGTATACCGGGCGGAAGAGATCGGCGGCTCGGGTCAGGTCCTCGAGCGCGAGCTCGAAGAAGAGCTTCTCGTCAGCGAGCCCCCTCGTCGCGAGCTTGCGGATGTCCTCATCGTAGGCCGAGCCGTGATTCACGGCGTGATCGAAGATCGTCGGGTTCGAGGTGAGCCCGGTGACGGACAGCTCCTCGATATAGCGCTTCAGCGTGCCGCTCGATAGCAGCTCGCGGGTGATGTTGTCCAGCCACAGGCTCTGGCCCGCACGATTGAGCTCCAGTGTCGCTTGCATCATTCAACTCCTCGGACAGATTTCAGCGCCTCGCCGACGATCCGCTGCGCCTCCTCGACGATGGTCGCGAGATGGCGCTCGCTGAGGAAGCTCTCGGCGTAAATCTTGTACAGACTTTCGGTTCCCGACGGACGGGCCGCGAACCAGCCATTGGCCGCGACGATCTTCAGGCCGCCGATCGGAGCGCCGTTGCCCGGCGCCCGTGTCAGCTTGTCGGTGATCGGCTCGCCGGCAAGGGTGGCGGCGCGAACGGACTGCGGTGAAAGGCTCGCGATGCGCGCTTTCTCCTCCGGGCTCGCGGGCGCATCGATGCGCGTGTACCAGGGGGTACCGAGCTCCGCCGTCAGCTCGCGGTAGTGCTCCCCCGGATCCTTGCCGGTGCGCGCGGTGATCTCCGCGGCGAGCAGGCCCATGATGAGTCCGTCCTTGTCCGTGGTCCAGACGGTACCGTCGCGGCGCAGGAAGCTGGCGCCGGCGCTCTCCTCCCCGCCGAAGCAGATCGAGCCATCGAGCAGTCCCGGCGCGAACCACTTGAACCCGACCGGAACCTCGCGCAGCGGCCGCTCCAGGCGCGCGACCGCCCGGTCGATCAGGCCGCTCGAGACGAGCGTTTTGCCGACCGCAGAGCCGCGGCTCCAAGCGGGACGATGGGTCAGGAGGTACCGGATTGCCACGGCGAGATAGTGGTTGGGATTGAGGAGGCCCGCCGACGGAGTCACGATCCCGTGCCGATCCGCGTCGGTATCGTTGGCGAAGGCGACGCGATAACGGTCCTTGAGCCGCAAGAGCCCGGCCATGGCATAGGGGCTGGAGCAGTCCATCCGGATCTTGCCGTCATGGTCGACCGTCATGAAGGCGAACGTCGGGTCGATACTGGGGTTGACGATATCGAGGTCGAGACCGTACTTCCTGTTGATCGGCTCCCAGTATTGCACCGCGGCGCCGCCCAAGGGGTCGACGCCTACGGACAGGCGAGCTCCGCGGATCACGTCCATGTCGATGACATGGACGAGGTCCTCGACGTAAGGACCGATGAAATCCTCCCGGTGGGTCGTTGCAGCGCGAAGCGCGGCATCGAGCGACACGCGCCGGACGTCAGCAAGTCCCTCGCGCAGAAGGGCATTGGCGCGCTTCTGTATCCAACCCGTGACCTCGCTGTCGGCAGGGCCGCCGTTGGGCGGGTTGTACTTGAAGCCCCCGTCCTCCGGCGGATTGTGCGACGGCGTGACGACGATGCCATCGGCGAGGCGCTCCGCGCGGCCACGGTTGTGCACCAGAATGGCGCGCGATACCACCGGTGTCGGCGTGACTCCCTCATCGGGCTGGATCACCGTCTCCACGCCATTGGCCGCGAGTACCTCGAGTGCGGCACGCTGGGCGGGACCCGAGACCGCGTGCGTGTCCCGACCCATGTACAGGGGACCGTTGATGCCCTGCCCGTTGCGGTAGTCGCAGATCGCCTGGGTGATGGCATGGATGTGCGCCTCGTTGAAGGACCCCTTGAGCGGCGAGCCCCGATGCCCGCTCGTGCCGAAGCTCACGAGCTGGGCGGGATCCGCCGGATCGGGCCTTCGGTCGTGGAACTCGCTCTCGAGCCGCGCCGGATCGATCAGGAGCGCCTTCGGCGCCGGCTTGCCTGCCAGGGGGGAGAGAGCCACGGACAACCTCCAGGGGATCGGGCGGACCCCCCATCCTACCGCGCTCGCGCCGCTCGGGCGGGCGGATTACACTCGGGCGCCATCTCGGCCGATCACTGTACATTCACCCAGACATGCGAATTTACTCCTGGAACGTCAACGGCATCCGCGCCGTCGTCAACAAGGGCTTCTTTCAGAGTTTCATCAAGTCCCATGAGCCCGACATCCTCTGTCTCCAGGAGACCAAGGCCGAGCGCGGGCAGATCGAGATCGACCTGCCGGGGTACCATGAGTACTGGAACTCCGCCGTGAAGAAGGGCTACTCGGGCACGGCCATCTTCTCCAAGCACGAGCCGCTCTCGGTCATCAACGGCTTCCCGAAGGCGTTCGCGCGGCGCTTCAAGTTCGCCGACGAGCTCGAGCGCGACAGCAGCGAGGAAGGACGCGTCATCACGGCGGAATTCCCGAAGCTCTACGTCGTCACCGTGTACACACCCAATGCCAAGGACGACCTGAGCCGCCTCGCGCTTCGGCACGAGCATTGGGACCCGGCGTTCCTCGCCTACTGCCGCCAGCTCGAGAAGAAGAAGCCCGTGGTCTTCTGCGGCGACCTCAACGTCGCGCACACGGAGCTCGACCTCGCCAACCCCAAGCCCAACCGCGGCAAGAAGGGATTCACCGACGAGGAGCGCGAGGGGTTCCGGAACTTCATCGATACCGGATTCATCGACACGTTCCGCCTCTTCCAGCAGGGCAACGGCCACTACACCTGGTGGAGCCACTTTGCCAACTCCCGCGCCCGGAACGTCGGATGGAGGATCGACTATATCCTGGTGTCCGGCGCCCTCAAAGACACGGTGGAAGCAGCGCAGATCCACGCCGATGTCATGGGGAGCGATCACTGTCCGATCAGCTTGAGGCTGGCGGTCTGATCCCTCGTGATGGATCCGGCCGCACTGGCACAGGGTCATTTCGTGTCCGGGGGTCCTCGTGCTGGCGCAGCAGCCGCATCAGCATGGACTCGAGATGCGCGGGCGAGAGCCCAGAGGTGGCCAGAGAGGCTCTCACGCTTTCGGCGTTGATGATGGAATGGGTATGCAGCACGGCCAGCGCGCCGGCGCCTCGGGCGAAGCGCAGCGAGCGCCCGAGCGGGGTGGCCGGCTCGGACCAGGCCATCTGCTCCTCGAGGGCCGCCAGCATGTCTTCCGATAGCCGCCAGTCGGCGCCGATGTGCCACGCGAAGCGGGCCGCGTGCGATTCGAGTATGGACGCAATCACCAGAGGATCGACGTCCGCTCGCGCAAGCGACGGCGGGCAGTGCTCGAGAACTGCCCGGAAGAGCACGATCTCGGCAAGTCCGCTCACGAGACAGAGCAATTCGGCCGCGAACGGATTCACCCGCGCCACCAGGGCGGCGTGAGGAATGGCCGCATGAGCGGAGCGCACCGCGTGTTCCCACACGAGCTCCGGGAAATGCGCAGGTCCGCCTGTGCCCGAAGTCCGGTAGATCGGCTGCATCAGCGCCGCCGCCATGACGGAGCGAAGACCCTCTGTCCCGAGCACCACGATCGCTCGCTCGACGGTCTCGATCGGCTGGGGAGTCACCCGATAGAAGGAGCTGTTCGCGACTTTGAGAAGACTCCCGACCAGCGCCGGATCGCGAGCGACGATGGCCACCAGCCGCCGCACGGAGACGCTCTCGTCGTTGATGGCGCGGATCAGCTCGGGCAAGAGATTCGGGCGCCGCGGGAAGTAATGCCTCTGCGCGGCCGGGTCACCGATCGCCGCAAGGGCGGCCGCCACGATGCGCTCGTGCGCCGGATCCTCCCGCCGCTCGTCCTGAGCGCGGACATCGAGGTCCAGTTCCAGCTCCCGCAGTCGGCGCAATGCCCGGGCGCAGTCGAGCATTTGCACCGGCGCCGCCTCGAGTACCGGGGGCTCGGGCATGTGGCGAGGGTCGAACGGCGCCTCATCCTCGGGCTCTGGCGATGCCCTCTGGGCCGCAATACGCCAGGGCGCGGTCCCGTGCAGGGCCGCCCGGGCTGCCCATCCGCAGGCTGTGACGAGCAGAAATAACAGGAACCAGATCACTCAGCGGCCAACCCGGCTTCGATGCCTGGAGTCGCCTCCGGCGATCCTCGGTTATCGGCCATCCGCGCCGGATGCGGAGTGCGGTCGGCCAGCCATGTGATCGGCAGCACACCTCTCAGCCTCCTCCGAGAGAAGCCGACGGGCGCCTCGCCGTTCGAGCACGGCCTCGCGCACTACAGAAGCCGTGATCAGCGAGGCGCGCGTCGCGGTGGTGCCACATCCGGGCTTGCGCCGCTTTTCAGCCTCCCGCAATGCATCCGCATCCCGCTTATCCTGGCTCCCCGATTTCGCCCGCGACAGCGCTTCCCTTTTCTCGGGCGTCAAAAGGTTGCCCTGCCCGGGACCAGGTCATCCGCGGATTTCCTGAACCCCCGCACCGCGCGATTTTGTTGCGAGCCAGGCCCCGCCGGCCACGAGGCAGCACGCTGCGAGCAAGCTCAAGG
>JAKBCR010000223.1 GCA_021807675.1 Pseudomonadota bacterium | reverse complement strand
CCGAAATCATGAAGCGGCACGAGCCGGTGCCCAGGCACAGGGACTGTGCCCCGCCGCCGCAGGTGGCAGAGCTTCGGGCAAAAACCACGCTTTTTGCCCGAAGCAGCGCTGGGCCGCGCAGGAGCCCAGGCACAGGGACTGTGCCCCGCCGCCGCAGGTGGCGGAGCCTGGGGCAAAAAACCGCGCTTTTTGCCCCAGGCACGCTGGGCGGGGCAGGATGCCCCGATCCAGCGTTTCTTAGTAGTGCGGAGGTCGCTCCTCTTCCGGCGCGCGCACGCCCGTGTCCAACTGGACCACCTCGATCCGGGCGGCCAGTGCGGCGATCTGCGCCCGCAGAGTCTCGATGTCCTGGTGCTGCCGAAAGACGACGTCGCTCAATTCGGCATTCGCCCGCTCCAGGAAGGCGATCTTGGTCTCAATCTGCTCGAGCGAATGCTCATTCATGGCGAGGCTTCCTCCGTCGCAGCATGCTACACTATGCGGTCAGCCGGCGCGCCACCTGCGCCCACCCTCCCAAACCAGCTTCGCGGGCCGAAAGACCGCGCCCACGGAGACCATGAAAGTTCCCAAAGGCTTGCAGCCACTGATCGACGACGGCGTCATCGATGAAGTCATCCGTTCACTGAAAAGCGGCAAGGAAGCTACCGTTTACGTCGTGCGCTCCGGGACTCACCTGCGCTGCGCGAAGGTCTATCGGGACATGGCGCAGCGCAGCTTCCAGAGGCGCGCACAGTACCAGGAAGGCCGCAAAGTCCGTGGCAGCCGCGAAACCCGCGCCATGAGCCGCAGCACGCGGTTCGGCCGCAGAGAGCAGGAGCACGAATGGAAGAACGCCGAAGTCGATGCGCTCTATCGACTCGTGGCCGCCGACGTGCGCGTCCCGCGGCCCTTCGGCTATTTCAACGACGTGTTGATCATGGAGCTCGTCAGGGACGCATCGGGAGATCCGGCGCCGCGACTGGGCGAAGTGGAGCTCACGCCGGATGTCGCGCGCGCATATCACGGCTTTCTGATGCAACAGATCGTGCGCATGCTGAGCCTGGGCCTCATCCATGGAGATCTCTCGGAATTCAACATTCTTCTCGCGCCGGAAGGGCCCGTCATCATCGACCTGCCTCAGGTGGTCAACGCCTCGGGCAACAATGCCGCTTTCGCCATGCTCGAGCGCGACGTCAACAACATCAGAGCCACGCTCGGCCGGTTTGCGCCCGAGTTGCTGCAAACCGAGTTCGCCCGCGAGATGTGGGCGCTCTATGAGCAGGGCGAGCTGCACCCGGGCAGCCGCCTCACCGGTGTAGTCGCCCGTGAAGAGCTCCCGGTCGACCCCGGCAGCGTCATCCAGGTGATCGAGGACGCCCGGGAAGAGGCGATCCGCCGGCGGCTCGGCCGGGAAGAACAAGTCGGTAACCCATATGAAGGATGAGCAGCGGCTACCCGGCTTTCGCGAGCTGGGCCTGAGCGCGCCGATCCTCGATGCGTTGGCGGCCGTCGGCTATGAAACACCCTCCCCGATCCAGGCGCAGACCATCCCTTTGCTCCTGTCGGGCTCCGACCTGCTCGGGCAGGCGCAGACCGGTACCGGCAAGACGGCAGCCTTCGCGCTGCCGGTTCTCGCGCAGATCGATCTGTCGCGGGCCAGCCCGCAAGCGCTCGTGCTCGTGCCGACTCGCGAGCTCGCCATCCAGGTTGCGGAGGCCTTCCAGCGCTACGCCGCTCATTTGAATGGCTTCCATGTATTGCCGATCTACGGCGGCCAAAGCTACGTCCCGCAGCTAAAGGGCCTCAAGCGCGGCGTGCACGTGGTGGTCGGCACGCCCGGGCGGATCATGGACCATATGAAGCGCGGCGTGCTGAAGCTCGACACCATCCGGTTCATCGTGCTCGACGAAGGCGATGAAATGCTGCAGATGGGCTTCGTCGACGCGATCGAGTGGATATTGCAGCAGGCGCCGCCGCAGCGGCAGATCGCGCTGTTCTCGGCCACGCTCCCTCCGGCGATCCGGCGAATCGCGCACACACACATGCGCGATCCGGCGCAGATCACGATTGAGAATCGCGCGAGCACCACACCGAAGATTCGCCAACGCTACTGGCTGGTCAGCGGCCTGCACAAGCTGGATGCGCTCACACGGGTGCTGGAAGCGGAACGCTTCGATGCCATGCTCATATTCGTGCGAACGAAGCTCGAGACGACGGAGCTCGCCGAACGGCTCGAGGCGCGCGGCTTCAACGTCGCCGCATTGCACGGCGATATCCCTCAGCAGCAGCGCGAGCGCGCGATCGCCCGCCTGAAGGCGGGACAAGTCGACATCGTCGTCGCGACCGACGTCGCCGCGCGGGGCCTGGACGTTGAGCGGATCTCCCACGTCGTCAACTATGACATTCCGTACGACTCGCAGACCTACGTTCATCGGATCGGTCGCACAGGTCGGGCCGGACGCAATGGGGAGGCGATCCTGTTCGTCGCTCCGCGCGAGCGAAACATGCTGCGCATCATCGAGCGAGCCACCAAACAGGCCATCGAGCAGATGCGGCTGCCGAGCGTCGCGGACGTCAATGAGCAGCGCATTCTAAAATTCAAGGAGACGCTCGCGAACGCGGTGCGCAGCGGCGAAGGCAAGGCATTCCAACCGCTCATCGAGGAGATCGAGCGCGAGCAGAACTTGCCCGCTGTCGAGCTTGCCGCGGCCCTGGCCGGCCTGCTCCAGGGTCCGACCCCATTCCTGTTGACGCCCAGGCCCGACGCGCCGCACGAGGCATCGCCGGCGGACGGGCCGCGCGACGAGCCACGAAGCGAGAGGGGGACCACCGCGACGGATACCGAGCCCATGTCGGACCCACGGGCGCTTCACGGTTCCGCCAGGGGCCCAAGGCTCGAAACATACCGCATCGAAGTCGGCCACACGCATGGCGTCCAACCCGGAAATATCGTTGGCGCCATCGCGAACGAGGCGGGCCTCGACGGCCGCAACATCGGGCACATCGACATCCGCCGCGATCACAGCTTTGTCGATCTTCCGGTGGGTATGCCGGACGAGACTATTGAAAGTCTCCAGTCCGTACGGGTGCGCGGAGTCGAGTTGCGCATCAGCCGTGTTGCCTCGAAGCCAGGTGGTTCCGAGCGGCGTCCCCGCCTCCACGGCGCTCCCGGCGCGCCAAAGCACAAAAGGACGGCGCCGCGGCAGAGCCGCTCGGCGAAACGTCGCGGCAAGCCTTCTCGCCGATAGGGATCGGCGTCCGTCGATTGATCAGACGGTGTCGCACCTTCGCAAGCGCCTGGCGCCGATGGGGCGCGATTGCGCTCTCGTAGACGGGCACCGTTGAGGCGAGATCGATCCGAAGCATGAGGCTCCGGCACTCGAGAAGGTCCGATTCACCTGAACACGGGAGCTGCGAGATTGGCTGCGGCCGCGGGAGCGCAAGATCAGCGTCTACGGGCGGCAATCGGGGACAAGCGAAACCGTGGCATCACACCACGCGAGTCACCCCGGCCCGCCGGGTCGCGCGCTCGCGTATCTGGCTGGGTGAGGCCGAGAACCATCCGACACAGCTGCGGGAGAAGGCGGAATGCGCCGAATAGCCGAGCCTTTCCGCAACCCGGGGCAAGGGCACGTCCGATTGCTGAAGATAGGCCAGAGCGAAGTCACGGCGGACCTGATCCTTGATGTGATGGAACGACGTTCGCTCCGTCCTGAGCCGTCTTCGCAGCGTACGAGGATGCAGACACAGCTCCGCGGCGACCCGCTCGTCGCTGCAGTCCTCGGCGCCCAGGAACCGCACTATCAGGGCACGAACCTGGGTGTGCAGGGGCGGTGTCCGGAAAGATGACCGGCTCTCCACCAGGGTCGTCGCCCATCGGTAAAGTTGCGGGCTCGGATCGACGATCGGGCAGCTTAGATCCCACTCGGAAAATACGATTCCGTCCTCCTCCTGACCGAAATGAACATTGCAGCCGAAGTGACGGCGGTACGTGGCGAGTGAGGAAAGCGGCCGGTGGCGAAGGAGAATCTCTCGCGCTGCCACTTTCCGCCCGGTGATCTCCAGCGCATTGAGGTGCCCGAGAAGCAGAAATTGCTCGATGAGCTGCCGCCGGTCCGACAGTCCGTCGAGCAATATTTCGTGTCCGACGAGCCGCCGCTGAATTCCGCGGGCGCGATCGATCCGGATCCCGGTGGCCAGGCTGTGCGCTCGGCAATGACTCGCGACGTAGTCCAGCGCATCGCCGAGGGTCTTCGAGTTCCGCATCACGACGCCCAGCGCCCCGAAGACCTTGCCCCCACCCTGTGCGCGCGCGAGTCGCATGCCGAAGTCCGGGCACTGCAGCTGCGCCGCAGCGCGCTCGAGCAGGTCGGCCATGGCTCGATAGCCGATACCCGCTCGGGGCAGCGAATCCGGATCGATGCCGACATCGCGCAGCAGCGAGGAGGGATCGCCCCCCAGCTTCCCGACCAACGCCGGAAAGAGGCGCAGCGTGTCCGCATTCACTCGATCGATGGCAGCTCCGAGCTCGCCGGATTGGCAGGAGCTCGACGTCGGATGCGTCATCCAGGGACTCAGCTCACTATCCTCCCGCCGTTGATTCCCGCACCCGTCACCAATGCGGTTCTTGCGCTCATTGCCGATCGTCCCGGCCTATCATTTGTTGATACATCAATCACTTAACTGATACACAAGAACGAAGTTCAGGTCAAGCGCGGGAGGCTTCCATCGGCACACCCCGCCTGCCATGATGTCGTTGGAGGATCCATGAGCGCACAGTCCCTGATCTATCCCCTCGAGTCCAAGCCCGCCCCCGGGGAGGCCGTTCAAGTCGCTCCGGGTGTGCTGTGGCTCAGAATGCCGCTGCCCATGGTGCTCAACCACATCAACGTATGGGCACTCGCCGATGGAGACTCATGGACCGTGGTCGATACCGGCATGCAGACGACCGACATCGCAGCCGCGTGGCAGAGCGCCTTCCCGGGAGCCCTCTGTGGGCGCCCGGTGGGACGCGTGATCTGCACCCACATGCACCCGGATCACATCGGCATGGCTGGCTGGCTGACCCGCCGTTTCGACTGTCAGTTCTGGATCACTCGGCTCGAGTATCTCACCTGCCGGATGCTCGCAGCGGATACCGGCCGGGAGCCGCCTGCGGATGCCGTGCGTTTCTACCGCGCCGCAGGGTGGGACGAGGAAGCGATCGAGGATTACAAGGCGCGCTTCGGCGGATTCGGCAAGCGCATCTATGCGCTGCCGGACAGCTTCCGCCGGATGACCGACGGGGATGAGATCGAGATCGGCGGCCGCATCTGGCGTGCGGTCGTCGGACGCGGCCACTCCCCGGAGCATCTGTGCCTGCATTGCCCGGAGCTTGCGCTGATGATCTCCGGCGACCAAGTGCTGCCGCGCATCACTTCCAACGTATCGGTTTTCCCGACCGAGCCGGAAGCAGACCCGTTAGCGGACTGGCTCGCCTCGATCAGCGACATCGCCCGTCGAGTGCCCGACGACGTCCTGGTACTACCCTCGCACAACGAGCCGTTTCGAGGCTTGCACGCCCGCCTCGGTCAGCTCAGCGCCTGGCACGAGGAGGTGCTCGGTCGCGTGCGGGAAGCGCTCCGTCAGCCCAAGCGGGCGATTGACGTATTCGATGTCATGTTTCGCCGGCGCGTGGGCGTGGATCTGCTGTCGTTCGCCACCGGCGAAGCCCTCGCGCACCTCAACTGCCTGATGCACCGCGGACAAGCCGCGCGAGAGCTCGATGCTCAGGACATTGCGTGGTATCGGTCAGCTTGAGCTGCTGCGCGCCAATTGGCGTCAACCGCCGTGTTGCAGCGGATCACGGCGCCCCGTGGCTGTAGCCCGCATCTTCGAGCACCGCGCCGGCACCCATTAGTCATCGTGCACGTAGCGGGAGCCGCGCGACCAGGACGCGGCGGCCGCGATCAGGCATGCTGCCGTTGCGAAGCTGAACGCGGCGGTCAGCCCGGCGCGGAAGGGCGCGGCAATGAGCTCCGGGAAAAAGGCGTGTCCCGTGAGCGACGCGCGGTTGGCGGCCGAGAGATGCGCCAGCACGCCGGGGCCGACCAGGGTACGGATGGGGTTGTAGCCGAGGAATGCGGCAAACAGCACTGAGACCGGTGGCAGAGAGCCCACACGATCGGCGACGGCTGCGGGAACCCCATGCTGCATCAATCCCTGCCGGAGGGTCGTCGACAGCGTCGTCGAGAGCCCGAGAATCATCAGCGAGAAGAAGATCCCGATCGAGAGCACCTGGGCGGAATTCTGAAAGGTGGCATTCATGCCGCCCCCGGCACCCCGGTCGCGCGCGGGCAGGCTGTTCATGACGGCGGCCCGATTGGGCGCGGCGAACGCGCCCATGGAAATGCCGGAGAGGAGGAGGATGGCGGCGAATGCCACGTAATTGAAATCGATCGGCAGCAGCAGCAGCAGCACCAGGGTCACGGCGGCGCCCAGCATGCCTCCCGTGGCGAAGTATCGCGCGCCCAGACGATCGGAGAGCAAGCCCGAGATCGGGCCAGCCATCAGGAAGCCGACGCTCAGAGGAAGCATGAAGATCCCGGCCCAGAGCGGCGTTTGCTCGAAGCTGTAACCGTGCAGCGGCAGCCAGACGCCTTGCAGCCAGATGATCAGCATGAACATGAGCCCGCCGCGGCCCACGGCCGACAGGAAGGTGGACAGCGTTCCGAACGTGAACGCCCTGATTCTGAACAGGGGCAGCCGGAACATGGGTGCGGGCACGCGGCTTTCGATGATTGCGAAAGCGACCATCGAGAGCACGCCGGCCGCCAGCAGCGAGACGACCAGCGCGCTCGACCAGCCCATGTCATGGCCGTCCGCCGGCTGAATGCCGCAGGTGATGCCGATCATGATCAGTGTAAGCCCGGTCGCGAAGGTGATGTTGCCCCCCCAGTCGATCCGGGTGGGTTGACGATGTCCGATCTCCTTCAGCTTCAGGTACGACCAGACGGTGCCCATGAGCAAGAACGAAA
>JAKBCR010000222.1 GCA_021807675.1 Pseudomonadota bacterium | reverse complement strand
GCGTCACCGTGGACATGCCCCGAGTCTGCTGTGCCGTTTCCGGCCTTGCAAATCCGCCGCGCTGCTCGCACCGATGGGCCTTGACCGTTGTGCGACGGGCGATCAGGACCGATCCAGCCGCGGCACGCCGGCCGCACAAGCTGGCCGCCGATCCCATGGATCTGCCCGACGAGTTCCGACGGTCTTCGCAAACACGGATCGCATCGGGGCGCGCGAGCTCGACACGGGGAGGAAATTGACGTCCGGGGTGCTCATCGAGCGCAGACCCGGCGGAATGCGAGCTTCAATTGCATCCGCCGGACGAGGAACGCGACGTATTTTGTCGGAGGTCAGATGAAGAAGATAGACATCTCGGCAGTCGAAACCAGGCTCGGCAGTACCTATCCCTCTCCCTACGATGAGCCCTGCCGGGAGCGCAAGCGGTGGCGGTTGGGCGATGCGGCGGGACTCACCCAGTTTGGTGTCAATCTGCTGCGCCTGCCGCCCGGCGCCTGGTCCAGTCAGCGCCATTGGCACACCGCGGAGGACGAGTTCGTCTACGTCCTTCAGGGTGAGGTCGTGCTGGTCGGCGATCTCGGCGAAGAAGTGCTGCGGGCGGGCGATTGTGCCGGATTCAAGGCCGGCGAGCGCAACGCGCACCAGCTGCAGAATCGCACCGACAGCGAAGCGGTCATCCTGGAGATCGGCGCCCGCGACCCCGCTCGTGACGCGGTCGATTATCCGGACATCGATCTTGCGGTTCCGGCCGGAACGCGGAAATATGTCCACAAGGACGGTACGCCCTATCCGCCGGGGCCCCGGTAAGGCGTTGCGGCGGGGTGCGGGAGTCAAGCGTCGGTCAACCGTCCAATGCGCTCGAGAGCCGGCGGATGTGAGTAATAGAAAGCCGTGTAGAGCGGATCGGGCGTCAGCGTGCTCGCGTTGTCGCGATAGAGCTTCACCAGGGCCGAGGCCAGATCGCGCGCGCTCGCATGCTGCGAGGCGAAGCGGTCCGCGGCGAACTCGTGACGGCGGGACCAAAGCGATCCGAGCGGTGTGGTGAAGAAGAGTGCCACGGGCCCCACGAGCGCAAAGAGGATGAGGGCAGCATGCGCAGAGGGGGTCGGGACACCGAGCACCCGGTAGAAGGTTGGGCGGCCGGCGAGCCATCCGAGGAGCGCGAAGCCTGCGAGCATTGTCGCGATCGACACCAGCAGCCGTTGGCGGACGTGCCTGAGGCGGAAATGGCCGAGCTCGTGGGCGAGCACGGCTTCGATCTCGGATGCGGCGAGTTGCTCGAGCAGCGTGTCGAAGAAGACGATCCGCTTGTGGCGGCCGATTCCCGTGAAGTATGCGTTGCCGTGCGCGGAGCGGCGGGAGCCGTCGATGACGAAGACGCCGCTCGAGCGGAAGCCGCAGCGCGCGAGCAGTGCCTCGATGCGCTCTTTGAGCGAGGCATCCTCGAGCGGTGAGAACCTGTTGAAGAGCGGAGCGATGAAGGCGGGCCATGCCCACGTAATGAGCAGCGTCACCGCCAGCCAGCAGCCGAATGCGGCCACCCACCACCACTTGCCGGCGCGGCTCATCAGCGTCAGGATCGCGAGAACCAGCGGCCCGCCGATGAGCGCCGCCAGCGCGATTCCCTTGCCGAGGTCGGCCAGGAAGATCTTCGGGGTCGTGCGGTTGAATCCGAAACGGGCCTCTACGCGGAATGTGCGCAGCAGCGACAGCGGCAGGCCGACCATGCCGATGGCGGCGGCAACGGTGGCAATGACGGCCAATCCCAGCCACGGCTCGTCCCATCCGGTGCGGCGCCATAGGGTATCGATCGCCGCGATTCCGCCCCCGACCGTCAGGCCCAGCGTCACTCCCGCGTTGATCAGCGTACCGATGCGGCTCAATCTGACTTTCGCGACGGTGTAGTCGGCGGCCTTGCGATGGTCTTCAGGCGACAGCCGGCCGGCAAAGGGCGCGGGTATGCGGTCCCGGTGCGCCTCGATCGCCGCGATCTGACGCGCATCGAGCCACAGCTCCACGGCGGTGACTGCAACGACCGCGGCGATGAAGAGTGTCGTGGGCCAATGCATCAGGAGCTCACTGCAACTCACGTCCCACAGAAGGTTCGAAGGACACGCTCCGAGGGGTCGGGCGGCCGGGCGTATTCGCTTTTGTCCAGCCGTGCATCGAATGGGCGCTGCAAGACATCAAGAAGCGCGTGGAATGGACCGTAGTCGCCCGCCTCGGCGGCATCCAACGCGGCCTGCACACGGTGGTTGCGCGGAATCACGGCGGGATTCGCGGTGCGCATGGCCGTGAGCCTCTTGTCCAAGGGCTCGGGGTCGTTGGTCATGAGAGTGCGCCAATCCTGCAGCCAGGATGTGATGTCGGTTTCCGTCGCAAACAGCTCGCGAAGCGGCGGCTCAGCCTCGGGGCTCTGCGCTGCGAGCGCGAGCCTGCGGAAGGTCAGGGTGAAGTCCGCGTGCGACTGCTCCATGATGAGGAGGAGCCGCCTCGCCAGCTCGGCATCGCCCTGCACGGCCGCCGACAGTCCGAGCTTGCGTCGCATGCCGGCCAGAAAGCGGGCATCGGATTGCGCGATGAGCGGCCCGATCACCTCCGTGGCGAGCTCGACCGCCTTGGCGGGCTCCGGATCGATGAGCGGGAGCAGCGTCTCGGCGAGCCGTGCCAGGTTCCACTGGGCAATGGCCGGTTGGTTGCCGAAGCCGTAGCGACCGCGATGATCGATGGAGCTGAATACGGTGTTCGGGTCGTAGGGATCCATGAAGGCGCATGGACCGTAATCGATGGTCTCGCCGGCAACCGCCATGTTGTCAGTGTTCATGACTCCGTGGATGAAGCCGAGGAGCATCCAGTCGGCGATCAGCGCGGCCTGCCGCTGGGCGACGCTCCTCAGGACCGCGAGTGCAGGCACTTCGACGTCGCTGGCCTCGGGATAGTGTCGCGCGATGACGTACCGTAACAGCGTGTGCACGGCCTCCTGGTCGCCGCGAGCGGCGAAGTACTGGAACGTGCCCACCCGAACATGGCTCGCGGCCACCCGGGTGAGCACGGCTCCGGGAAGGGCGCTCTCCCGGAAGACCGGCTCGCCGGTCGTGACTACGGCGAGTGACCGGGTGGTGGGAACGCCGAGCGCGTGCATCGCCTCGCTGATGAGGTACTCGCGCAGCATCGGTCCCAGGGCTGCGCGGCCATCGCCGCCGCGGGAAAAGGGTGTGAGCCCCGCGCCCTTCAGCTGCAGGTCGCGGAGTGTTCCGTCCGGCGCGTGAAGCTCGCCGAGCAGGATGGCGCGCCCGTCGCCGAGCGATGGAACGAAGCCGCCGAACTGGTGCCCGGCGTACGCCATGGCGATGGGGTTGGCATCCTCGGGGGGGCGGTTCCCGGAGAGCATTGCCGCCGCCTGCGGCTCCAACAGCTCGGGATCGAGGCCGAGCTTTCGCGCGAGGCCTCGGTTGAAAACGACGAGCTTCGGGTCCGGTACCGGAGTCGGAGCGACCCGCGCGTAGAAGCGCTCCGGCAGGGTGGCGTAGCTGTGTTGCAGTCCCAGGCGCATGGCTCACGCATATTAGCGTGTGAGCGCATGCGGAATCACTTTCCCCGCGGCCGCCTCGCTCGTGCGCAGATCGGGATCGGTTTTGCCCTGGCGAGACACGCGTCCGGCGCGGACCCGATGCGCGGCCATGACGTTGAATTCGAGGAGAGCCGCCCGACGGCTTCAGCGTTGCAGACGTCATGGACGGCAGGGACTCCCACGCGGACGGCCCGGTGCCGGCTCCCGAAAGCTTGCATGCGGCCAGGACCGCTCGGTTGCGGTGCGTCACTGACCGGCAGCCCGGTATCGTCCGCGAGCCGGCGGCAGAGGGCTCGGAAGCTCGCGCGGGTGGTCCTGCGGTTTCTCGCCGGGCAGCAGAAGACCGACCGATCGGGCTGAGTCTGGCCGACGTCGGTGCTATCGCTCTTACGACGGCAGATCCTGCTGCCGCCCGGACCCGTCCAATATGACTTGTCTCAGGGCGTCGATGTCAACTGGTTTGACGAGATGCCGGTGGAATCCGGCCTCCTTGGCTCGCTGCCGATCCGTCTCCTGGCCCCATCCGGTCACGGCCACGATCCGCGTGGCGGCAGCCCAGGGCCTGCCGGCGATCTTGCGCGCAGCCTCGTAGCCATCGAGCCGGGGCATGCCGAGATCGAGAAGCACCACCTCGGGATGGAAGACCTCCGCTTCCTCCACGGCCTCGATGCCGTCGTGTACGACCCGAGTATCGTGTCCCATCGACTGCAGCAGCATGCTGAGGCTGATAGCGGCATCGTGGTTGTCGTCCGCGATGAGAACCCGGCAGCTGAGGGTGAGGTCGGGCTCTTCGCGGGGGCCGCTCGCGCGCTTCGCGGGTATTTCCGCGAGCGTCGGCAGATGGATCCGGAATTCGGTCCCCTGGCCGCGGCCCGCGCTCTTCGCCTCTATGCGGCCTTCGTGCAGCTCGATGAGCTTCCTGGCAAGCGTGAGTCCGATTCCGAGGCCGCCGTCCGGCCGCTCGAAGGAGCGATCGAGCTGCGCAAAGGGCTCGAAGATATGGTCCAGCATCTCCGGCGGGATTCCTATGCCGTTGTCGCGGATGCTCACGCTGGCCTGTCCACCTTCCTTGCGAAGCCCAATGCCGATTCCTCCTCCCGGCGGGGTGTATTTCACGGCGTTGTGAAGAACGTTCGAGAAGACCTGGGTGAGCCGAATGCGATCCCCGCTCACGTGGACCGGCCCGCTCGATTGCGCAAAGCTGACCCGGTGCCGGGCCGACTCGACGGACTGACGGTGGGTGTCGATGACGCTCTTCAGCAGCTCCGCCAGCTCGATCGGCTCGGGATGGAGGCGGATGCGGCCGCTCGTGATCCGCGACATGTCGAGAAGGTCGTCGACGAGATGAGTCATCTGTCGCGCCTGACGCTCGAGGATGGCGGTTGCCGCCCGCAACTCGGGTGCCAGACCCTTCGCATGCTTGAGCAGCTCCGCAGCGGCGCAGATCGGAGCGAGGGGGTTGCGCAGCTCGTGAGCCAGGGTGGCGAGGAACTCGTCCTTCTGACGGTCCGCCTCGCGCAGGAGGCGCTCGGTGCGCTTGCGCTCCGTGATGTCGCGCGCGATCTTCGATGCGCCGATTACCGTCCCGTCCTCGCCTCTGATGGGCGAGACCGTGAGGGAGATGTCGATCCGGTGCCCGTCTTTCGCGACGCGGACGGTCTCGTAGTGCTCGATCCGCTCCCCACGCCGCAGGCGCGCGAGTATTTCGACCTCCTCGGCGTGAAGCTCCGGCGGAATGATGGTCGTGATCGGCTGACCGACGATCTGCGCGGGCTCGTAGCCGAAAAGACGTGTCGCGGCCGGATTCCAGGAGGTCACGATGCCCTGCAATGTCTTGCTGGCGATCGCATCGTCCGAGGAGTCGACGAGAGCGGCGAGCCAGGCGTGCTCGTGCTCGGCGCGCTTGCGCTCGGTGACGTCACGGAAGACCACCACGATGCCGACAGTCTCCCCGTTGGCGAGCCGTACCGGCGCTCCGCTGTCGTCGATCGGAACGCGCCGCCCGTCCCGAGTGATCAGAATGGTATGGTTGGCAAGCTCGACGATGCCGCCAGTCTCCAGGACTCGGGCGACCGGATGGTCCACGGGCGCACCGGTGTGCTCATTGACGATGTGGAAGATCCTTTCGAAGGGCTGATGTCTCGCGTCCGCCATCGGCCAGCCGGTGAGCCGCTCGGCGACAGGATTGAGAAAGGTCACTAGCCCCGCGACGTCCGTCACAATGACGGCATCACCGATGCTCTTCAGTGTCACTTCGAGCATCTCTTTCCCCCTTCGCAGATAGTTCTCGTTCTTTTCGTCGCCGCGGTCGCTCGTCATGCTCACAAGATCCATCGCATCTCCGGCGTTCCGTGCGCCGCTCGCAACTGTCGTGCCTGAGCGCCAGCGAGCCGGGCTTGCTCTTTTCGCGCACCCTATGTAGCGTTTCCAGCATGACCCATCCGGATCCAACAACGGTTCGCGATCATTCCGCGCGACAGCGCTATGAGCTTGCGGCGGGCGATGCGCTGGCTTTCATCGACTATCGCCGTGATGGCCGGCTGGTGATCATGACGCATGCCGAAGTGCCGCCCGTGCTTCGTGGCGGAGGCGTCGGCTCCGCATTGGTGGAGGGAGCGCTCGCGCTGGTGCGCGAGCGGGGCGAGAAGGTAGTGCCGCTCTGCTCGTTCGTCGAGCGCTACATGCAGCGGCATCCCGAGGCTCGAGACCTCCTCGCCGATAGCCTTGGGTCCGATCGATAACGGGGCTGACGGCGAGTGAGTCGTTTGCCAAAGCCGAAGCGCCGCGGCGAAGAAATCGCGCAGGGCATGTGACGGGAGCGGGCTGCGCCCGTTCGCCGCGCCGCCGGCCCCGTGGCGGGCGGCGGCCGCCCTTGGGGCCAGCGCTTGCGATGCACTCTTAGCGCCTCTACGGTGACCGCTTGGTCCGTAAAGGAGATGACCTGATGCAGCGGCGCCCTCTAGGCAAGACCGACACCACCGTTTCGGCAATCGGCCTCGGTTGCATGGGAATGTCGGAGTTCTACGGACCGGGCAACGATGAGCAGTCGCTGGAGACGCTCACGACGGCGCTGGATCAGGGCATCGACTTCCTCGACACGGCCGATATGTATGGCCAGGGCCACAACGAGGCGCTGCTCGGCCGATTCCTCAAAGGACGAAGGGAGCGAGTGGTGCTCGCGACGAAATTCGGCATCGTGCGAACCGCTGATGCGCCTGCGGCGCGCCGCATAGACAACTCGCTGCAATATATCCGTCAGGCGTGCGATGCCTCGCTGCGGCGATTGAGAATCGAGACGATCGATCTCCATTAAGAAACGCTGGATCGGGGCATCCTGCCCCGCCCAGCGTGCCTGGGGCAAACAGCGCGGTTTTTTGCCCCAGGCTCCGCCACCTGCGGCGGCGGGGCACAGTCCCTGTGCCTGGGCATCGGCCCGATTCCAT
>JAKBCR010000038.1 GCA_021807675.1 Pseudomonadota bacterium | reverse complement strand
CATCCGCCTTACCCCCGACCTTACGTAGCGCTCTACGGTCGGCACTCTTCCCCATGCTCACGGTGTTGGGCAGGCGGGGCTGACCGGACGCTTACCATGAAGGTGTATCGGGCCGCCGCCCGCCTCCGCAAAAAGGGAATCTTTGTCTGCGTTGTACAAAACGGACATACCGCGCGGCCGGGCACCGGATGGTACTCACCCTCTAGCGCACCGACATCGGAGCCGGTAAATTTGTCAGATCGGTCTGGCCTATAGTCTCCGAAGGAGATGAACGAGATAGCTAGGCTCGATGGTACGGCAGCACACCGAACTCCAACAGGGATGGGGATGTCATGCCCAAGGCCATAATCTTCTGCGCGGACGGGACGTGGAATGCCCCGGGAGAACCGGACGACAGCGACAAAGATGGGTCACCCACAAATGTCTTCAAGCTGTTCCTGAATCTCGACGGCAAGGATGCGCCCGGCACTCTCATGCTTGCGAAGGAGCAGGAGCGAACATTGGACGATGCCGGGGGCGCCGCACTGCAAGTTGCCAAATACCTGCATGGGGTTGGTGATTCCGATAACTTCCTCGTCAAGATCCTCGGTGGCACGATTGGTGCCGGCCTGATCGCCCGGATTGTGCGTGGCTATACCTTCATTTCCCGGAATTATCTGGACGGCGACAGGATATTCATCGTCGGATTCAGCCGTGGCGCATACACGGCACGCGCGCTTGCTGGATTGATTGCAACACAGGGGCTTCTTGACGCCACAAAAATCGACCTTACCGATAAGACGACCGCTTATCGTCTCGGATCGGCGGTGTGGTATGCACACCTCCGCGCGGCTCTTCAAACCAATCGGGACTGGCTCGGACGACTGGAGGAATTCGTAATCGATCTCCCTGGCTTCCTGTTGCGGCAGCCTCCCAGCAGTGAACTGATCCAGGCGCCCATCGAGGCGGTCGCAGTCTGGGAGACAGTCGGAGCCCTTGGTATCCCCGAGTTCACCTTAAAAATGGCCCGCCTAGACGCGTTTCAATTTGCAGATACCAAGCTTAGTGGCGCAGTGCAGTACGGCATACACGCAATGGCGGTTGACGAGCAGCGCACCGACTTTACACCGACCCTCTGGGATCCCGATCCGCGGATTACGCAGGCGCTCTTTCCGGGAGCGCATGCCGACGTCGGAGGCGGATATCCGACAGCCGGCACCGAAAGTGGCATATCGGATTGCACGCTCGCCTGGATGACCAACCAACTCACCGGTTTTGGGATCCGGTTCGCCGCTGTGCCGGCCTGCCAGCCCGCGCCCGATCCGGCTGGAACCGCTCATCAACCCTGGACGCACTTGCCGTGGACCTTCTTAGCCCATGAACCACGAATGTTTCCTCCGGGGCTAAATCTGACACAATGCCTCCTTGACCGCCTCGTTGCCGGACCGGTCGTCGCAGAACCGGGGGAGCCGCCTGGCCCGTATGCGCCCGGAAATCTCGGGGGCTATCTGAACGGCAACGCTCCTGCGCTTGGCGTCCAGATGGCGTGAACGGTGAGCTCTATGGGCACGGATCGCCAAGACCCAGAACCGGGGGGCTCGAGGGGCGCTCACGCCGGGCCGAGCAGCGCGTGGAACCCGCCGCGGTCGGGCACCAGGCGGCAGGTGATCGGACCGGCTTCGCCGATCCCGGCAAGGCGCACCAGGAGGTAGTCGCGGTCCCTCGCGTCGCGCGCCTGCCAGGCGCTGCCGACCGGGGCGCCATCGGCATAGACGCGGTACGTGCCGGCAGCGGCGGTGCCGCCGCCAGCCGGGACGATATTGATGCTGCCCGCGAAGTCGCGGCGGATGATTGATCCCTGAAATGTCGTTCCTGTCTTCGTGAATGTCCCGAGTGTGTTCATCGTGGCGCCTCCTGTGGTTGCCCGAAGCCGCGGGATGCGGCCTCGGTAGCGCGAATCACGACGGTGCTGGCTTCCGGGGCTCAACACGTCCGGTTTTCCGGGCGCTCGGGAATTTTGCAGCGACGCGACCGCGAGGAGGCCCGCCCTCTCGGGGCGGGGCCGGGGAAAATTCCTGTTGAACCGCGGAGGTCCGAAGGACCGAGAGCCAGGCCGTCATCCTGCGCTCGAACGAGGCTTGCATTCTCGCCCTGCGGCTTCGGCACAGGGAGGCGCGATCACCTCGGCAGCGCATTCAGGGGGGGGCGGCATTTCAGGCCATCGGGTCCGCAGCCGCTCCGGCACATCGGGCCCGTGACCGGAGGACGCTTCACGAGGCTCGGCGGTCGCCGCGATCGACAGACAGCGTGGTAGCCAAGGGCGACGGAAGGTCGGCCCCGTTGCGCTGCGCGCCTGCCGCTGTCGCGCCAGGCTTACCGAGCCGCACCTGACGTGAAGGGGCTGCGTCTTGACCATCCGGTGACGATCACTCGGGGACGGTGCGATTGCGGTGGCACGGGCAAGGGCTCACCCGCACGTCTTCGAATTCATGCTTGCCCCCGGTGATGCGCGATGTCGCGTGTCATGCCCGCTGGCACCGTCGAGTCCGAAAGCGGCCCGGCTTGCGTCGGGGCCGGTGGCTGCGGGGAACGGACGATGCCCCACCCCGTCGCTTCGACGCAGCTCTTGGGCGGTCGGGCGCTGGCGCGTTTCTCTGTCGATGCCCAAGTGGCCGGCGTTGCGTTGCGGTGCGCGACGGCCTCCGATGCTGGCCGTCCTGCGCGAAACCATCCAGGTCCTTGCGTCCGCAGACCCGCGCGGACGATGTTCAGCCTCCACGGACAGGGTGGTGACGTCCCGGTCTTGCATGTCCCTGTCGTGATGGCGACGGACAGATGCCATCGTCTCCTTGGCGGGGAAGGCCCGCGCCATCGATTGCAGCCTCTCCCCAGCGCAACCTGACACCTTGGCCCTTGTCGCGTTGCTCCGACGCCGTTCAACAGGAATCTTCCCCTGCCGCAAGCGGCATTCCTCGCGAGGCAAGATTCCCAAGCCCCTTCGCTGCGCTGCGAGGTGTTGATCAGCGCCGGCCGGCGGTGTCGGGCGGTTTGCTGTCGAGGCCGCATCGGGCGGCCTCCCGCAAGCAAAGGAGACTACCAATGGCGACCATCGGCACATTCACGAAGAAGGACGAGACCTATCAGGGCGCGATCACCACCCTGACCCTGAAGGCCAAGGTGAATATCACCCCGGTATCTCGCGACAACGACAAGGCCCCGGATTTCCGGGTCTACGCGGGATCGGCGGAGATCGGGGCAGCCTGGTCCACCACCGCCAAGAACGGCAACGCCTATCTCTCGGTCAAGCTCGACGATCCCAGCTTCGCAGCTCCGATCTTCGCCCGCCTGGTCGAGAGCGACGGATCCCACGTCCTCGTCTGGTCCCGCTGACCCAACCGGCCCCGGCGCAAGCCGGGGCCTTTCTTTGTCACCCGCCGCGAAGGAATCTCCCAATAGGGCCCTCGCCTGGCCTTATGTCAGTGCACCGTCCCGCTCAGACGCACGGCCCAACAGTGCGGCAAGGTTGGCCTCCGTGCCTTTGGCCGGCTGGCGGGACTCGGTTCAGGCCAAATTGCCCGGTTACGAGCCGGCAGCCGACGGCCATCGGAAGCGACCATGCACTGCCTTCGGTCGGCGTTGCAGCGCAATAGTGCCGCGATGGGTGGCGCCGACGGGTAGCCGGCACCTTCCCGATCGTGTGGCGTGGGGAAGAAGCTCGCATCCACGGCCGCTTCGTCCCCGCGGTCTGATCCCGGGCCCCATGGCCGCCCTGGCGGCTGGCGCGCCGGACGCGGCGGTGGCAGGGTGAGTGGCCTGCCCCGCCGTTGCCTCCATCCAATCGGTTTTCCGTGAGGGATCGCACCGGCCGATCAAGCGACGTTCCCGGCCGCTTCGGGGAGCGGGATATATCGTTCCGTGTCGAACGCCGCGGTTACTGTAGAGAGAATCGCTCCGATCACGATGAAGGTCGCCATCGCGGCGCCGAGCCCAAGGATGGGTGTCACCAGCGCGATCGCGTAAGGCGCAATCACGCTCACGCTCGTCATCGCCCAGCCGATACCGATCCCCGCGCCCCGCGTGTCGGTAGGGAAGCGGCGCGCCAGATACATCGGCACGATCCCAAAGATGCTGTTCGGAATAAGCCCCATCAGCACCGCCCCCAGCACCATCGCTACGTAGCTCGCGTTCAAGGTATAGAGCAGCACCGAGGGGATCGTGAGCAGCAGATACACCACCAGCATCGGGCGCTCGCCGAAGCGGGCGGCGATGCGTCCGGCAATCGGTTTGCCGATAATCGAAGCAACCGAGTAGATGGCAACGAATGGGAACACGCCCGCCGGGTTCAGATGGCGAACGGTGATCAGGAAGGTGGGATAAAGCGCGAAGATCGCCCAGCTCATGAAGTTCAGGAACGCCATCAGTGCCCAGCCCTGGATCACCGCCGGGGTAACGCGCAGGGCCGCGCGGGGCTTCTTCTCCCGCCGTCCGGCAAGCCACAATGGCGACTCCTTCACGGACCTCTGCACGAGGAGGGTGAACAGCGCCGGAACGACGCCGAGTACCAGCATCCAGCGCCAGCCGAGCACCGGGAAGACGATGCGGAAAGCCAGCGCAGCAGCCAGGAACCCGACCTCGAAGCCCAGCATCATGATACCGGAGGCCAGCCCCTTCAGTTCCTCCGGCACGGTTTCCATCAGTAAGGTTGCCGAGGTGCTCCACTCCCCACCGAACCCCAATCCGAACAGGATGCGGAGCACCAGCAGCGACGCATAGCTCCAGGCCAACCCGCTCAGCCCGCAGAACAGGGAGAACCACAGAATCGAGAGGACGAACGGCAGCTTCCGGCCTACACGGTCGGCGGCAACACCCCAGCCGATGGTCCCAACGACCTTGGCCAGGCCAGTTGCGGTAACCACGAAGGCCATGGCTGGCAAGCCGACCGCGAAGACGCTTTTGAGATGCGGGATCAGGAAGAGAAGCAGGGTAAAGTCGAACGCGTCGAGCGCCCAACCGGCCATCGCGGCGATCAGGATGGGCCGATAGGCTGCAAGCGCAGCCAATCCCTGCTTCTGCATGATCCGACGTTCCCCTGGCACGGGCGGCGCACCCGCCCACCTTTTTTCGCTACTCTCCGGTAGTATAGGCGAGGCTCGCCCATCCTGGGAAGGCTCCAGGCCGCCTTCGTTCCTTCGCCCGGCCAGCAGCCTGAATCTCAGCCGTGACACACCAACAAAAACACCGGGCGCTTTGGCTATCTTGGCCCGATCGTCGCCACCCTCGCCGCGCCGGCGGTCACGAGCCTCGAATAGATGGACGCCGGCGACGAATTCGCCCCCGGTTCACCGGGGAGCGGGGTGAGGCCGCGCCAGAACCGTGCGGATGTTCTGCAGGTTGGCGAGAGCGACAGGGCGTTCCGGATCGCCGTCCGGCATTGCCGCGACGGCGTTTGCGATGTCCCGATAGAGCGCGAACAGCTCGGCGCGTGTCAGGTGAAGCAGTTCGATCAAAGTCCATACCCGCATGATTTCCTCCCTCGTCTGCGACCGCGTTCATCGCGGCCTTCATGCGGAGGCCCTGCGCCGAAGGAGGCGAGACGCATCGCCTGCGACCGAAACGCAGAGAAGGAGTGCCGCTTGCGGCACTTGCGGCGTGTGCGCCGAGGGAGGTGCTTTCTGGCCGCAGGAAGGACGGGATGGGGGGGCTCTCGGGAGAGGAAATCCGGCTTATGGACGAATTGAGCTGTTGAGACGGCTCACAGGGCCGCGTCCTGTTCCGACCTCGCTACAGGTGCACGCCTCTCGCGGAATACTCAGGCGTTACACCCCAAGGCCCAGCTTCGCCAGCAAGGTCCGCAGACTCCTGACCTGGAGCCTGCCCCTGTGGAGGCGGGGGGAGCAATCCCGCGCAAGAAAGGGAGGGCATATTCCGTCCGATTGGGGTAGCGGAATTTCTGCACAAGCTCGGCGATCCCATGTTTGCGGCGCCGATCATCTGCCGCCTGGCCGAAACCTATAAGGATGTGACCGTAAGGTTTAAGTGTCAGGAGGCATTTGGCTTATAGCGGTTATTGGGCTTCTTGTTTGCAGGCGGTCTATTCGGTTGCATCACACAATCTCGTTCTGTATAATGATTTCATACCAGCAATCGTATCGAGAGGATCGTAATGGCGCGAGATTTGACAACGGCCTCCTTCCTTACCAAAAACGAGGCATCTGCTATTCTGGGGGTTTGTGCAGAACGCGGAAATGCATGGGCAGTGCAGATTCTGCTGGGAATAGGAGCCGATGTTCATAGGCTAGATGATGCGCCCCTGTATTGGGCGGTGAAAAGAGGCCACCTGGAGGTGGTGAAGATATTACTTTCATGTGGCGCTAACTTACATGCCAGAGATGGGGAGATACTACGCGTGGCATCTCAAAACAAATCCACCGGGGTATGGGAGGAAATATCAAGAGTGTTACATAGTTCACATCAACATAGTCGCTTCCTTCCGGACGCCCCTCTACTCTGAATCTTCCGGTGTAAATCGCCCGCAGCCCGACATTGTCAGGACTTTGTCGAAACCGGAGGCACTCACGCCCTGGTCTGGACTGGGCAACAAACCAAGCCCCGCCGACTCACCCCAGGGGACTTTCGCCTTCCACTCCACCTGCCAAAAATTGGTATGTCCGGCGCTCACCAGTGCCGGACTCAGGCGTGTTTTCACGACCATCCAGACTGGTGCGGCCCGGCTGAACCCCGGCCATTCCCTACCCTGCGCCTTGGACGGTTCAGGTCGAGGCCGACCTTTGAGTTCCGCCCCGACCCCACGCATGAAAGCAATGATCGGGCTTGGATGAGGGAGATAATGTGGTAATCTACGCCCGCAGATATCGCGCAACAATGTTTCGCACAATGACAACGTGCAACCATGATTCTATAGCGATAAAAGAACGGTATTCGAGAGTATTACCGCCAGAATCTTAACAGGAACTTTAACAGTTTCTCGTATCCTCAAGACTCGCAGCCAGATAGTGAATTCCATTGGAATTCTTCTGGCCCCTTTCGGGGGGTGGCCTTCATGGCCCGGTACGACCGATCCTATGTCGGCGAGCGCCGCACCGCCTCGGTGCATGTGCAACTCACGCCGGACGAACGCACGGAGCTTGAGACCGCTGCCGTCGAGACGGGCTCTGCGTCTCTCAGCGCCTTTGTGCGAACCCTCTGTTTGCGACGCCTCGCGGACGTTGCTCGGGTAGCGGGCACCCGCCGCAATCCCGATGCGCGGCGGCTCATGTACGAGCTCAACGCGATCGGCAACAACCTCAATCAGCTAGCCCACATCGCCAACACCCTTCGCGACATGCCCGCAGGGGATGAATTGCGTGCCGTCACCGGCCTCCTGAAGGCCGCGATGGCGCGGGTCATGGCCCTGTGATCCCCCGCTGCACGGTGGGCAAGGGCATCACCGGCGCGGCGCGTTACATCCTCGGCGAGGGACGCGACCCTGAAACGGGTCAGGCGCGGCGCAAACCGGCGAATGCCGGGAGCCGCGTCGCATGGATCGGCGGCATCGGCTTCGGCTTTGCCATCGAGACCCCGGAGGATGCCGATCTCGCCCGCCGCGTCATGGAATTCGCCGCCCAGAACCAGGCGAGCCGGACCCGGCCCTGCGAGAAAGACTGCGTCCATCTGTCGCTCGGCTGGCGGCCCGGCGAGAGGCCGACCATCGAGCAGATGGAGGCCGCGGCCCGCGACGCCCTGAAGGCCATGGGCATGGAGAACGCGCGGGCGCTGTTTGCGGTGCACAGCGACGAGACCTATGCCCACATCCACATCGTCGCCTCGAAGATCGATCCGGCGACCGGACGCGCCTATGACCTCAAGGGGAACTTCCTGAAGCTCTCGCGCTGGGCCGAGGAGTATGAGCGCACCCACAGCGGAGGCATCGTCTGCGTCGGGCGCGAAGAGGCGAACGAATTGCGCGCCGCCATCGACAAGCGCAACGCCGGAGCGGTGCTTGAACTGATGACCAGGCAGCGGTCCACCATCACCGAGCGCGACCTGGACCGCATCCTCAGGAAGCAGATCAGGGACACGGCCGAGCGGGCGCAATTCGCGGGGAGGATTTTGCGTCACCCGGAGATTGTCGCCCTCTCCGACGAAGCTGACGGACCCATTACGGGCTACACCACCAGGACGGTGCTCGAGGCCGAAGGCCATGTCTTGCGCGCGGCGCAGGGTTTGGATTGCAGCCCCCGGCACGGCGTGGGTGAACGCGCCCGCGCCGCCCTGCTCGCGAGCGAGAGATTTTCCAGCATCACGCGCGAACAAGCCCGCGCCGTCCGCCACGCGACGGGCGCCGAGGGGCTGGCGCTCGTCGCCGGCCAGGCCGGCACCGGCAAGAGCTACACCATGGCGGCGATCCGCGAGGCCTATGAGGCGAGCGGCTACCGGACGGTCGGCCTGGCGCCGACCAATGCCGTCGCGCAGGACATGCTGCGCGACGGCTTCCGCCATGCCCGCACGATCCACAGCGAGCTGTTTGCCCTCAATAATCGCCGCGCCTCCTGGAACCGCCGCACCGTGGTGATGGTGGACGAGGCCGCGATGATCGACACCAAGCTCATGGCGATGCTGACCGCCCACGCCTGCCAGGCCGGCGCCAAACTCATCCTGGTCGGCGACGACCGGCAACTGTCGAGCATCGACCGCGGCGGGATGTTCGGCGCGCTCAAGGACCGCTACGGCGCGGCGAGCCTGACGGAGGTGCGTCGGCAAACGAAGGACGACGACCGCCGCGCGACCGAGTTGATGGCCGAAGGGAACTTCCATGAGGCTTTGGCGCGGTATGAGGCCAAAGGCGGCATCCACTGGTCGCGCTCATCGGACGAAGCGCGCGCCGCGCTGGTGAAGCAATGGGCCGCGGACAGCGCCGCCGATCCCCTGAAATCCCGGTTCGTGTTCGCGTACACGAATGCCGACGTGGATCTCCTGAACCGCGAATTGCGGCGCGTGCGCGAGGCGAGGGGAGAACTCGGCCCCTCGCGCAGCTTCGAGACCAGGCATGGCCGCCATGACTTCGCGGTCGGCGACCGGATTCAGTTCACCGGCACCGAGAAGGCCCTCTCCATATTCAATGGCAACGCGGGCATCATCCAGAGCATCGACGGGGACGGGATCACCGTGCGCCTCGACGGGCACGACGGCGCCCTGCTCGCCTTCGACGCCGAGACCTTCGACGAATTCCGGCACGGCTATGCCGGCACGATCTACAAGGGCCAGGGCCGGACGCTCGACCAGACCTACCTCTATCATTCGGAGCACTGGCGATCGGCGGCGAGCTATGTGGCGCTGTCGCGCCACCGGGAGAAGGCCGAGCTGTTCGTCGCCCGCGAGGTCGCTCCCGATCTGAAGCAGCTCGCGCGGCAGATGGCGCGGCTCGAGGAGCGCCGGGCCGCGTCGCAGTTCTTCCATGCCGGCGAGCAACCTGGCCCGGTGCGCCCGCTGACGCCGATGGAGTTGCTGGCTCGCCTCACCGGCGGCAGCCAGGAACGCCGCTACAGGCGCGACCGGATCAGGAGCGTCTTCGTCAAGGCGGCGCAAGAAGAACTCGAACGACATGGGTCCAAGGAGCAGGAGCGGGGCGCGATCAAGGAGAAGGAGAAAGAGAAAGGTCGCAGCGGCGATCACCCGCCGAAGACGGCAAGCCGAAGCCGGCCCTACCGGCAGATGATGGAAGGATCCCGCCGCCGGGCTACGGAGAGCGTCGCGGCGCAAGACGACCGCCCGGAACCGCCCGCCACGGCGGAGGCATCCCGCCTTGTGGACCTCCTGGCTTTATGGCGCCGAGTGGCGGCGTGGGTGACGCATCTCTGCCGACCGGCGCCGACCCGACCGGATCGCCGCCGAGGGCGCCACGCGCACCGGTTGCGCCGCTGAGCCGGGCGGGGGGCAATCGAAGCGGCGGGTGTATTCGCTCGGGGGCGAGGCGGGGACCGATGGATGTCCCATGGGCGGCGCCCGGCGCCGCGGGGTCGATGGGTCACGCCTCGGCGGGTTGCGGGTTGGGGGGAGCCTCCTTGGAGGGAGCCTCGGCGGAGCTGGAATCGTCCGGTCGAGGATGGTCGAGAAGGTCGGCGATGACCCGGCGGTCCATCTCGCGTTGCACGGCGACAGAGAGAATGTCGCGAAGCGCCGTCGAAAAGGACGGGTTGAGCTCGGCGTGGGCCAGCACGGCGGCGCCGACGATGATCTTTCGGCGGGTATCGCGTTTACGGTCGGCGCTCTTTTTTGAGGCGACGAGAGCCAGTCGCCGCGCTTCGAGCTGTTGTTGGCGCTCAGCCAGGTCGGCCAGTTTCTGGTCGAGGGATTTACGGGCGCGTGGCATGGGGAGTCCTTTCCCGGGGATGGCGAAGGACGCGGGGGGTGGCCGCAAAAGAGATGGTAGCAGCGGCGCGATGGGCGCTAAAGTGGCCAACGACACGTCTGTCTGGGGACCGGAAGGATCACCAAGTGCGCGGTTATACGTTGCTGCGCAACGTCCGCGGCGAAAGTGCAGGTTCGGTGTACCGGACCGGGCCTGGCGGCCCTGCCCTAAATCCCAGGCAAGCCTGGCTCTCTGAACGCCTTGTGGCGCGTCGTTCCTATTACTGCGCCATGTCCCGACGGATGGTCCGCAATGGCGATCTTTCGGTTTGAAGCGAAGGTCATTGCCCGCAGCCAGGGGCGCAGCGCGACTGCCGCCGCTGCCTACCGCGCGGGCGAGAGCATCGACGATGAGCGTACCGGCACCGTCTTCGACTATACAAGGAAGCGCGGGGTGCTCACTGCCGAGATCTTCACCCCGCCGAATACGCCCGCCTGGATGGAGGATCGCGCCCAGCTCTGGAATGCGGTCGAAAAAATCGAGAAACGAAGGGATGCGCAACTCGCCCGTGACCTCCTGCTGTCCCTTCCGCACGAGTTGACCCGTGAGCAGCGGCACGACCTGGTGCGGGAGTTCGTCACCACCGAGTTCGTCGCCCGGGGCATGATCGCGGATGTAGCGATTCATGCGCCCGACCGGCAAGGCGACGGACGTAACCATCACGCGCATGTCCTGCTGACGATGCGCGAGCTTCTCCCCCGCGGTTTCGGCTATAAGGTAAGGGAGTGGAACGCGACGGACCAGCTTGAAGCATGGCGCGCGCACTGGGCCGATGCGGTCAACGGCCAGCTCGAGCGGCACGGGCACGCGGCGCGGGTCGATCATCGCAGCCTTGCCGACCAGGGCGTCGATCGCGAACCCGAACCCAAACAGGGGTCGGTCGCGACCGAGATGGAACGGGAAGGCCGGTCCTCCCATGCCGGAGACGATCGCCGCGCGGCCCATGCCCGCAACGCGGATCGCGCGGCGCTGGAGGCCGAGTGGCATTCCGTCACGGCGGAGATTTTCGATCTCGAGCAGGAACGCGCCAAGCTGGCGGGACAGGGAAATATGAGCGGGAACCCCTTGGGCGATCGGATCGAGCAGCAACGCCGCGAAACGCAGGCGCAGCAGGACGAAGACGCCCGCCAGGCGCAGGCGCGCGAGGAAGAGCAGAAGCGGCAGCAGGAGGCTCGCGGGGCCGAGGAGCGGCGCACAGAGACCCTCGCCCGTGAGAATGCCGACTATCAGGTGCGCCAGATCGACGAGATGCGCGACCAGCGAGTCCGCCTCGACGCCTTCGAGGCCGCTCAGAGGCGCCAGGCTGAAGAGGCTCGCCAGGAGGAGGAGCGGAAGCGCCAGGCCCAGGAGAAGGGCAAGGCCGCCGAAGGTGAAATCCGCGATGCCGGCGACCGCTACCGCGTGGCGCTCGGGCAGGAATACGATGTCAAAGACCCCTACAGCTCGCTGGCCCGCGCGGCGATGGCCGAATACGGCGCTTTCATCCGCGACCGCGAGCAGCTCACCCAGCAGATCGCTGCGGTGCAAGACACGGAGGCCCGCCAGGCGCTTGAGCTGCGAAAAGAGATCGAGGCCAATGACTATATGGCGATCACCAGCCGCCGCATCGCCGGGCAAAGCGAAGTCATCACCGGCCGGCGCGATAGCGAGGAAGCGGTGCGCTTCCGGGAGCGCGCGACCGACTATGAAGCGCAGAGCAAGGAGCTGCGGCAGGAATACCGCGATCTGGCGACCGAACGGGCCGCCCGTGCGGCTGACCCGCAGGAACGGCAGCAGCAGGAAGCCGAGGTCCAGAACAGCTCGTCAGCCCAGCCGGCGGAGAACAGCGCCGCCAGGGAATCCGAAGCGCGCGATGCCGAGCCGCCCAAGGGCGAATTGACCGACGCCAAGGCCGAGCGCATCGCCAAAATCCGGGAGGAGAGCCGGCAGTTCGAGGAAGCCGAGAAGGCACGACAGAACGACCAGAGCCTCGACCGAGGGGGACGATCGCTATAGCCGCGCCGGACGCGGGGACCGTTCCCCCGGGTGCGCCCGATGTTCCGTCACAAGTGGTACTTCAGCCAGGATCGCGCACTCCAGCCTTCGCCATGCACGCTGATCTGCTCATCGTGGATGGCAAGAATCAACTCCCGCGAGAGTCAGACCATCACTTAGCCAGCTCGCGCCACACCGCGCGACGCTCATGCATAATCTGCCACATCACTGCCATCTGCACCTCGAACTCAGCGTCCGCGACCGTCAGCCGCAGTCCGTCCCCGGTCCTAATCGCATAAAGGCCGATGACCCACATCTCCTACGCATCGTGGTGTAGGCACGACCCATTCCTTCTCCCTTATGAACAGTGTGTCTAGCTTCGTGCCTCGGTCCAGGGTCGGCAGTCCAGCACATCGATCACTTGGCATCGTATCCGCCAAACAAAGCGAGCCAGGATAACAGGCCAAACCATATAATCACGAACTTTCTCCCGACGCTGATCATCGCAAACATTCTGGATAGAGCGCTAGGATTGCCGACGCACAGCAAGTGGTACTTTTCCATTGTCCGGACTGAGAGCAGATATAAAAGTGCGGCGGTTGCTTCAAGAATCGTTGCCGTATAGATTGCGCGCGTATTGTGAGCAATTGTATGCCAATTGATGAGCGCGACCGCTGCGCCTTGCAGCGCGGCGAAGCCTGTTATGGCATTAGCCATGTCCCAGAATTTATCACCGTACCGCCGCATATCGTCATTCGCAATGGTCAGGGCGGCGCGTGGGACGGGTGCGTGTCCCTTGCGCCGGACGTGTGCCGCCGTGATGTGGGGTTTCATGTCGCGCTCGATCTGAAGCAATGCATCGGACGTCTGATGCCCATCTAGCAGCAGAACGAAAAGGTCCTCTTGGTCAGACGCCGCTAACCACAGTGCGCACAAACGCAGCGAGGGTATCTCAAGTAGACGAGGCTGATATGTCGTCGTGCGCGCGCCCAGATTGTCTTCTGATAGCAAGGCCGCATCCAACAACCTTTGCGGCAGGCCTCCGTGCGCAAGCCCCGCGAATGTGAGCCCAACGGACGTGTCGCGCAGAAAAGCCAGCCCCGCGGATGCCCCCCCGACGATCGGGTAACGCCATCCGATCTGCCGCGCCGAGCCAAGCGGGCTTGTGCCAGCGGCGTCGGCTTCGTCGATAAGATAGACAGGAAGTGGGGCTCCTGTTTGCACCGCCCCCTGCAAGGGCGGCAGCTGCGGTGCCCGATGCAGCCTTGCCGCGAGCGCGGCATGGAGCATCTCCCGGCCACCAGACGGCTCTGCCTGCATCTTGATTGCCATGGCAGCCTCACTTTGTCAGGTACGAGGTGTCCCAGCTTCCGCTGCCTTGGTAGGCGTTCCGGAACGCGTCGAAGGGCAGCGAGCTGTCGGAATAAAGGCAATCGCGCACATCTACGTCCTGGGTCGCAGGGTCGTAACCGACGATCATGTTGTAGTGGCCTTGATCCGGGCTCGTTGCATGCCAGGCGATGTGACAGCAGACTGGCCTACCAAGATCGATCTGCGCCATGACCTGGTCGAATTCAAGCGCGGCGCTCGGAGGCTCGGCGAGGTGACCCGGCGGCGCGCCAAGTGGCCCCTCTAGGCCGAACGGGACGTTGCGGCTGTCATTTGGGTCTGTAGGCTCCGGGCAACAGGCGGTCTGAAGCCACACCGTCGCGATCTCACACGGACTTGCCGGCGCGCCGGAGCCTCGCCCAGCAAAATAGGTGCAAACTGCGGAGGTTGTCGCCGCCCAGCACCATTCCGTTGGTTTCGGGCGCGGCATCACGACCGCGAGGCACCTCGGGGTCTTGCCCGGGGCCGGGGGGGCTGGTGTGACACTGTCAGCCGCGCCAGGCACCGGCAGGAACGGGCCGAGGAAGTCCGCGAGTGCCATGCTAGTTGGCCGTGCAGGATGCGGGCCTCGCCTGGCACGCCGCATTCCGATTGGTTTGATAGATCAGATCGGCCTTCGCCTTCTCATCCGCGGCCTGCGTCGCCGCCGTCGAAGGTGTCTGCGTCGTGGCTATCGTGCCAGCCGAGTTAAGGGCTGCGGTGGCGCCCGTGTGCTTCCCGTAATCGACGTCGGTGACCGCGCCAGCCTCGGACAAGGTGAGCGAGAACGTCTGCGTGCCGAACAAACCGGCCTTCGGGATCGGCAGATCGTACGAACCACTCGCTGGCAGGATCACCGTGCCGTCCCAGATCGGCGTTCCGTTCTGTTCGATTTTAACCTCGACGCTGACCATCTGCTGCAGCTTCAGCAGAATCACGCCAGAGCTGTTTGAGTTCGCCGACGGGTCCCAGCGCGCCCCTGCCCTGGCCAGAACGGCCTTACTCACGATGAGCGCCAATCTGGGCATCCCAGACGTCGTCGCCAGGGCACCGGCAAGTGCTTGGCGGTCCGAGGCAGCCACGAGCTTGATCGGGGCACCAGTGGCGGCAGTCAGGTCAACGCGAGCCTCATAGGTAAGACTTACGGGCTTATCGCCCCCCCAGGCCTTAAGGGTGGCGCAGATCGGCAGGGGCTTTGCAGCCGCCTGGTTGGGGGCGCCGCCGCCGAGCGCCGCAACGGTCGTAGCCAGCGAAACGGCGGATTTCACGACACTCTCGCCTTGACCAACCGAACTCTGGTTGATGCTTTTCAGGCGGCCGTCATGATAGAACGAAAAATGCATGTCCGTATCGGCAAAGCTGCCGAATATTCCGTCCAGAGCGTCTATCCTGAATTGGAACGGCTTCTTGCTGTAATCGGCGGCGTAGCTCGTCGTGACTCCTGGGGCATCGACGACGATCAGTCCGGTCTGCGCGCTGTTACAGGCGACCGACCGGGTCACGTTCGCCACAACGGATGATTTCGCGGGGTAGTAGAGATAGTCGACATCCGGAACCGACGCGCAGCCTGCTAGAGCGAATGCGAGCACAAAGGTAGCTGTCGAGTATCTCATATTGATGGGGTCCCTGACGTTTGCGTCCTTCGGGCCCTCGGCGCCCGCGGCCTCTTGATCGACATTCCCCGATAGCCGGCCCATCGGGCCGCCCGCACGGCACGTTAGCGGTCCTCGGAGGCCTCTGCAACAGCGGTAGCGCCGACCTCAGGGCCACGATCCAATTTCACCGAACCTTCTCGTTAAGCATCTGGTCGTAACCGGGGCAAAACCCTGAGCAAATTCCACCGCTGCGGCTCTCATTGTAACTTTTGGCCAAGCAACAGTGGCGGAATTTCGCTATTTTGGCAGATTGCCCTCCGCAATGCTGCACGTGCGTGCCCGGAATTTTGCCCCGGTTACATCTGGTCAAGATAATCGGGTGTCCCGCCTGCGAATTTGCGGCGGAGTCTGAGGGATTCCGGGTTCTTGGCGCCGAACCTCATTCGCAGGCGGGACTGGTCGTCCTTGAAGGTAACAGCCTCCGGCCATACCGTTACAAATGGTCGTGCGCCTGTAGGAACGGTGCCGCTTCCAGCTCGCACCGCTCCAACAAGTAGTGGAACTTGCAGATCGCGGTCTCGTCCGGCACCGGCTTCCGGCCCAGGTCGATGCCCACGAACCGGCGCATCGTAAGGGAGGCATACAGCGCCTCTTCCGCTCCCTAGTCCGACAGGTAGAACCGCTGCCGCAGGAAATAGATACGCAGCAGCCGCTCCAGCCTGACCGGAACACGTCCCCTCCCAGGCTTCGGATAGACAGGCTCGATCAGGGCACGTAACAAGCGCCACGGCACCACGCGGCCCATCTCGTCCAGAAACGCCGCCAGTCGGATCGGTTTGCTGTGTGCTCGAACCCAGCCGTTGCCAAGGCCGCCTGCCGCATCGTCCCCACCTGCCGCTACTTGTAGCCCGGATTCTACATGATGTTCCGCAGTCGGGGCGAGAGAAGCCCGATCAGAGGCTCCCGAAAGAGGTTGGCGTTATGCCGAGGGATCGAGCGCGCAGATCTCCCGCAGGTGCGGCAAGTCGGTGGGATAGGGGATGTAGCTGCGCACCGTGCCCTTGGTCCGGTGCGAGAACAGCACCGAGAATCCGTCATCCATGTTGCGCAAATCCTGCGGCAGCATGAGCGGCACTCCCGCTTGCGAGATGCTGGCGCTGCCGCCGGCGGGCGCGTTGCTGCCAGCCTCCTGGTTCTGACCGTAGGACAGCACCGCGCGCGTGCTCTGCCCGGTCCGCTTGGAGAGGTAATCCGCCGTGACGACATCTTGCGGCGCGAAGGATTGCAGCACGCCGGCATTGCCGAGGAAGCTCTCCCAGCGTTCCTTGTAGATCGCATGGGCTTGCGAGAGATCCTGAAACACCGCCCACAGTTTCACGCCATAGCCGCGCATCATGGCCAGGTTGTTTTCGATCACTGGCAGGTGGCCAAGTTGCGCGAATTCGTCGAGCATGAACAACACCGGCACCTTGGGTTTGCGGGTGTCGATCATGAGCGGGCGCAGCACCGAGGCGATCATCAGGCGAAGCCAGGTCGAATGCGTGCCGAGCCGCCGCGCCGGCAGAATCAAGTAAACCGTCGTCGGCTCCTGTTTCATCCGCCCGAAATCATAGGCTCCGCGCGCGAGATCGGCCTTGACGGGCCGGCTGTCGAGCCAGCGGGTCTGCGTCAGCGCCGTGGAGATGATCGAATTCAGCTCCTTGTTGTCGGGACTGATTTCGCGGAAGCGACCTGATTTGACGACCAGCTCCTCGCAGTCGCAGGTGACGCCGGCGACCATCATCTCTGCGACAACCCGGCGGAATTCCGTCGCCGGCTTGCCGAGCTGGGCGCGGACATGGCCGAGCGAGCCGCCGCCCGGTTCGGTGAGGCGCGAGTACATGACGAGCGCCGCCAGGAGGTCTTGGGCGGATTCGCTCCAATGCGGTTCCTGCCCTTGCACCCGCACCAGGGCTTCGGCGAGGCCGAGCGCATCGTCCGGAAAATCGTCGCTCTTCGGATCGAGCGCCGCGACCGGGTTAAACCCGTGCGTGCCGAGCCCGAGCACATCGAACGGGTTCAGCATAACGATCTTGCTGCCTCGGTTTGCGCGATACGAGGCGGTCATGGTCGCCAGATCGCCCTTCGGGTCGACGACCAATATCGACCAGTTGGGCAGCCGCGCGAGATTGGGCAGCAGCAGGCGGCGGCTCTTGCCTGAGCCGTTCGGCCCAAGCGTCACAAGATGCCGATCGCCGACATAGGGTAGCACCATGCGCGCGTCGATCGCCGGCGGCTTGCCTTCCGTACGGTCGCAGGCGTAGCCGAAATACACCCCGTCATCCGTGGCCCAGAGATTCGCGGGCATATCGCTTTACTGCTTCCCGGCCCCGAACATGCGCCGCACGGCCTCCGCCGCCGCCACAAAATCAGCATCGCCGTGAACCTTCTGCTCTTCGACATTCTGTCGACTGAGGCGCCAGGCGCCCGGTTCGAGCACTTTGGCCCCGGTGATAAATTGCGCGCCCGAACGGTAGATCAGTTCGTCCAGGAGGACTGCGATAACCCAGACCGTCATGGGGATCACGACGAAGAAGAAAGCGAGCCAAATGAAAATCGGCAGCACGCTTTGCAGGAGCCCGACGAAACCAGACGAGAGTGCGGGGTAGAAGGTTTCAATGAAGCTTTGGCCTTTCAGCCAGACAATGACGGCAATCGCAGCGACGGCCGATACCGTTCCCAACCGGAGCCGGCGCTCGCGAAGCGTCGTCAGTTCCTCACCGGCCCGTTTATCGCGGGTCATTTCGCGATCATAGAGATATTCCCCGTTCCGGCGTAGCCACATGGTGCGGTACGGCTCGCCGCTGTCGGCGATATGCCAAAGGACGCCGCCCGCTTCCAACCGCAGCCAGCGCAAGCCAAACCACTCGGCCTTCGCCAGATCCCACGCGCCCTTCGCGATCAACCCGGCGACGATGAGGGTCGCCAGTACCCCGTAAAAGCCGCTGTTGTAGGGCTGATGCAGCCAGCGCAATTGGGGAGAGGCGGCCGGCCAGCGCGAGAGCCAAAGCCCGAGATAACCTGCAAAGATCAAGGCGACAGTGCCCGACCGCGCCGCCGGCAGGACGCGGCTGTAGAAATGATCGAAGTTGCCGCCGATGTCGAAAGTCTTGCGGACGGAGAGCCGCGCGGCAACCTTTGCCAAGAGGTAGAACACGCCCAGGATTGCGACCAGGACCCCCGTCAGGTACGCGACGGCGCCGATCGGCCCGTTCATGCGCACGAAAGCCAGAACGGCGGCTACCAGCTCGTTCACCGTCATTTCCCGTACTTCCTCACCGTCTGTCAGTGACGGAAATAGCCCTCTCCGTTCATTCGCGAACCCGAAAGTCCGCGCCAGGCCGCGGTTCAAACGTCCGCGTCATATTGTGTCCGCCGTCGATGCGCCGTCGTTTGTGGCGCCCTGCCGGACGCCAGCTTTCGCAGACGGTACCGTCTGGTGGGAGACGATATCGCAGGTGCCAGGCTTGCGGGTAGCCATTTTTCTTTCCGCGGATGGCCCCCACACGGCGTCGACCGGCGCAGTCCTGCGGTGCGCCTCGACGCTTCGGGACATGGACTTTGCCCGGCCGGCAGCGTCCCCAGCTTTCGGCCCCCCGGATCACGTCCGGGTTTCCCCGCCCGCGTGCCGTCCTTCCTTGCCGGCGCCCCGCGCCCCTCTCATGCCGCGTTGAGGCACGACCGCGTGGGGCAGGACGCACCCTCGAACGGTGGTATCCTGTCCGAAGTTTGTAGGCATCTTTCGGACACACGGTAATGCACTTGCTTTCTGTCCGATGTTTGTATACACTTATCGGACAGGAGCCACCATGCGCGATCATCCCCCTGACCTCAAGAAGCAGATTGCCGGCCGTATCCAGGCGGCGCCGGATGATGTCTGGACGCCAATCGATTTTCTCGGTCTCGGCTCACGTGAGGCCGTGGATAAGGCGCTGCAACGCCTCGCTCACAGCGGCCAGGTCCGGCGCCTTGATCGCGGTCTCTATGACCAGCCGCGACGCAACCCGCTGACCGGCCAGATGTCCGTCCCTGATTACCGTCGCGTAATCCAGGCCGTCGCCCGGCGTGATCAGACCCGGATGCTGGTCGATGGCATGACGGCGGCCAACGATCTTGGCCTCAGCGATGCCGTACCCGGCCGGATCGTCGTGCACACGGACGCGCGCCTGCGCCCCATCAAACTCGGCAAGCAGATCATCGCCTTCCGCCCGACGGCGCCAAGCAAGTTGTTCTGGGCCGGGCGACCGGCAATGCGCGTCGTCCAGGCGCTACATTGGCTACGCGGGTCTCTGGCCGATCCTGGTGACCGCTTGCGCATCCTGGGGCGGCTGCGCGCAATCCTGGCCGACAAGGATCAGGGGCCGGCCATCACGGCGGATCTGATCAAGGGCCTGCCGACGCTGCCAGCCTGGATGCAGGATGTGGTGCGTGAGTTGCTCGCCGGTCACCATGACGGTGGTGGTGGTGGTGATCATCATCATCAGCGTGATGCCCGTGCCGCCCGTCGTCGTGCCGTTCGGGGCGATGATACCGCCGGTCGCCCGCGGCGACGCGGGGAGGAAAGCCGGGGAGTGCCGACGTGAATCCGGATTTCAATCGCCTGCTCGCGGCCCCGGTCGCCGATCGCCGTGATCTCTTTCTCGCCGCGGCAGCACGGCTCGGTACGACGGTCCAGAATGCCGAGAAGGACTTCTGGGTCTGCTGGACACTGGATGCGCTATTCAACGGGCTGCAACCCGGCGGCCCGCGCCTGCTGTTCAAGGGCGGCACCTCGCTGTCGAAAGGCTACGGTCTGATCGAGCGCTTCTCCGAAGACATCGACATCACCGTCTTCCGCGCTGACATCAACGCCCCTGCCTCGGTCGAGGAACTGGAAGCGCTGGGCACCAACCGGCGCAGGAAGTGCCTCGATGAGATCAGAGAGGCGTGCCAGGCCTACATCGGCGGCTCGCTCAAGACGCAACTCGACAGGCTGGCGGCCGGCCTGCCGATGGTGGGCGGTCCGCTACGCGTGACGCTGGATGCCGATGATGCTGACGGTCAAAGCCTGCTGCTGGCATATCCGGCGGTATCGGATGAGGACGGCTACGTCCGCCCGGCGGTGAAGATCGAGGCGGGTGCGAAGTCGGCGCTGGACCCTCACGAACCGCTGTCCGTGCGGCCTTATGTCGCCGATGATCTGGCGGGTTTCAACCTCACGGTGCCGAGCGTCACGACGGTCGAGCCTGTGCGGACCTTCTGGGACAAGGTACTCATTCTGCACAACCTGCGGCGTTCATTCGAGGACCAGGGCCGGCTGCGCGGCGGCGGACAGCGGGTCTCGCGGCACTACTACGACGTGAATCGGGTGCTGCGTACCAATATCGGCAGCCGCGCGGTCTCTGACCTCGCGATGGCCGCAGACTGCATGCGCCACGAACGCATGTTCTTCAAGCGCGCCGGCACGGACACGGCGGTGCCGGGGAGTTTCGCCCTTGTGCCTCCGGCCGCTATGCTGGACCAGCTCCGGCGCGACTATGAGGCAATGAGGGTGATGATCTTCGGCGAGGTGCCCATCTTCCAGGCGGTGATCGACAGCATCGCAGTACTGGAAGCGGCCCTGAACCGGCGAACCGAGACATGAACCGCGCCGTCGAAGGGCCGAGGCAGATAGACCACGCCTTTATGGGGCGCGTCCGCCAATACCGTGATGGTCGCACAGCGCGCCATAGGGCTGGGTCAGGTCCTCGTGCGCATCGTGGTCCGAAGAAACAGGGTCAGGTCAGTAGTGCCTTGCTGGGTAGCTGGCTGCCTGATATGTCCCGAAATGGGAGTTTCCCGGGCGATCGGAAAAACAGCCAATATCAGCCGCTTGCATGTCCGGTAATTTTGTCCGATAAATGGGCATGCTTTTGGGGTACGCACGGATATCGACGACCGACCAGGACCTCGCCTTGCAGCGAGATGCGCTGACGGCTGCCGGGTGCGAGCGCATCTTCACCGACACCATGACCGCCACCAGCACGGGCCGACCGGAACTCTCCAGAGCCCTCGCCGCCCTTTCGACCGGTGATACCCTGATTGTCTGGAAGCTCAATCGGCTCGGCCGGTCTCTCCCTCACCTGGTGCAACTGGTCGCAGACCTCGGGGCGCGAGGCATCGGCTTCCGTAGCCTATCCGACCCGATCGACACCCAAAGCACCGGCGGGCGGCTTGTGCTCCATATCATGGGCGCACTGGCAGAATTCGAGCGCAGTCTGATCGTGGAGCGCACCCAGGCGGGACTGCAAGCGGCGAAGAAGCGAGGCCGAAAGCTCGGCCGCCCGATCAAGCTCACGTCCGCCCAGGTTGCGCATGCCCGCTCGATGCTGGCTTCCGGCGAGGATGGCCGCACAGTGGCGCGGAGCCTCGGGGTAGCGCGATCTACTCTTTACGCGGCGATCAAAGCGTCTGGGCGGCCAGGCGCAGTATCGAGGAGCACCACATGAAATCAGGATTTGGTATCGGAACGAGATCGGGGCCTGTGGCATGAATGCTGTAGAAATTGAGGAGGCCGTATCGAGTCTTGCGCTGCAGCCATTCGACGCCGCCGAGTTTCCGTTCGCCTTCCTTGCCGCCTTCGGCAACAAGGACACCACGATCAAGCGCCTGCGTAAGGGGGAGTCGAACGCGTCCGACCTTCTCGGTGGCCTCCTTCAGCGCAACAACATCCATATGGCGGTGTGTGAACCGGGCTCGGTGCGCGCCACGCTGACGGCGCTTCGTGAGAGTCCAAAGACCACATCGGCCAAGGCAAAGTTCATCATCGCGACGGACGGCGTTACCCTTGAGGCCGAGGACCTTGTGAGCGGCGAGACGATAGCGCCCGCCTATCCCGACTTTGCCAAGCATTTCGGCTTCTTCCTGCCGCTCGCTGGCATATCGACTGTAAAGGAGATCAAGAACAACCCGATCGACGTGAAGGCGACTGGGCGGCTTAACAAGCTTTATGTCGAGCTTCTGAGGGAGAACCCGGACTGGAGTAAGGCCGAGCGCCGGCACGACATGAATCACTTCATGGCGCGCCTGATATTCTGCTTTTTCGCCGAAGATACAGGCATTTTTCACGGCGAAGGCGTATTTACGGCGACGGTCGATCGGATGAGCGAGCGGGATGCGTCCAATGCCCATCAGGTGATCAGCACGCTGTTTCGCGCGATGAACACCAAGTCGGCCGACCACGCCGCTGCGAAGCTGCCGGGGTGGACAACCGGGTTTCCCTACGTCAATGGCGGGCTGTTTTCTGGCAGCGCCGACGTGCCCCGTTTCTCACGGATAGCCCGCAGCTACTTCCTGCACGCGGGCGAACTCAACTGGCGGGAGATCAACCCCGATATTTTCGGCTCGATGATCCAGGCCGTGGCCGATGACGAGGAACGCGGTGCGCTCGGCATGCACTATACCAGCGTGCCGAATATCTTGAAGGTCTTGAACCCGCTCTTTGTCGATGATCTGCGCTCACAGTTGGAGGCTGCCGGCGACAATGCGCGCATGCTTCTCAACCTGCGCAAGCGCATAGCGAAAATCCGCGTCTTCGATCCGGCGTGCGGTTCAGGCAACTTCCTGGTGATTGCCTACAAGGAGATGCGGGCAATCGAGGCCGAGATCAACCGGCGGCGCGGTGAGCCGGATTTCAAGACAGAGATCCCGCTGACCAATTTCCGGGGTATCGAGTTGCGCGATTTTCCGGCAGAGGTCGCGCGCTTGGCGTTGATTATCGCCGAGTATCAGTGCGACGTGCTCTATCGGGGGCAGAAGGAGGCCTTGGCCGAGTTTCTGCCGCTTGATGCGATGAACTGGATAACCTGCGGCAATGCGCTCCGGCTCGACTGGCTCAGCATATGCCCTCCAACCGGAACCGGCGTGAAATTTGCGGCTGATGATCTGTTCCATACCCCCCTCGATCAGGCGCAGATCGACTTCCAGAATGAAGGTGGCGAGACATATGTTTGCGGAAACCCGCCGTATTTGGGCGGTAAGGGACAATCGAGAGAGCAAAAGGGTGATTTGGCGGTCGTCTTCCAAGGACAGAGAGCTTTTGGTGAGCTCGATTACGTAGCTGGGTGGTTTGTCAGAGCGGCGCAGTATATTAACCAGGAAAATGCAGTAGCAGCATTCGTGGCGACGAACTCGATCAACCAAGGGGCCCAGGTTCACCAATTATGGCCGATACTATATTCAATGGGGGTTGAGATAAAATTCGCATATGAGCCGTTCAAATGGGCAAACAATGCCAATTTTAATGCAACCGTGACCTGTAGCATTGTGGCATTGGGGAGAGTCGCAAAAGGAGATAAGAAGCTTTTTGGTACTGACGTTGTTCAGACCGCCCAGTCAATTGGGCCTTATCTTATTCCGAATAGAGACGTTATTGTCTTTCAGTCCTTGTCACCAATCTCGAGACTTCCCCTCATGCTTACTGGGAACAGTCCTTACGACGGTGGCCACCTGATTTTGACGCTGAATGAGCGCAGAAAACTGACCTCGCTTCACCCACAGGCTGCCCGCCTCGTGCGACGAATGTGTGGCTCAGCGGATTACATCAATGGCGAGGAGCGCTTTTGCGTGTGGATCGCTGATGAGGACCTGGCACTCGCCATGAGTATCGATGAGATTCGTAAAATAGTTTCGCAAGTCCGCCAGTCAAGAGAAGACGGCGGGGAAGTGGCGCGAGGCCTTGCAAATATACCACATCGCTTCCGTTATACGCACACTGCACTGCAGTCGTTGATTATCGTTCCTCGGGTGTCTTCTGAGCGCAGAGAGTATGTCCCTGCTGGCTCGTTAGATGCCAGTTGCATTGTCTCAGACGCGGCACTGGCGATATATGATCCGGAGATTTGGATACTGTCACTTCTAGTGAGCAGGCTGCACATGATCTGGGTTCGTGCCGTCGCAGGAAAGCTGGAAAGTCGTATTAGATATTCGTCCGCCCTTTGTTACAACACCTTTCCTGTGCCGCTGCTAACTGAGCAGAACAAGGCCGACCTCACGCGCTGCGCCGAGAACATCCTTTTGGCGCGCGAGGCGCATTTTCCTGCGACAATCGCCGATCTCTATGACCCTGACACCATGCCCGTGGACCTTCGCCGTGCTCACGACGAGAATGACGAGGTGCTCGAACGCATCTATATTGGGCGGCGATTCAAGAACGACACGGAGCGGCTGGAAAAGCTGTTCGAACTCTACACCAAGATGACGGCCACTCAGCCGCCACCAAAGAAGAAAGGCAGGACGGCGGCATGATGGCTGACAACCCCACGAACAAGCGAACTATCCCCTCGGTCTCGCTGACGACCGCCCGCACGGGTGCCTCAACCCAGGCCGACGCCATGGGCATGCGGTCGATGCAGCAACGCGCCTATGCGCGGCGGGGGGAGCAATACCTCCTTATCAATTCGCCTCCGGCTTCCGGCAAGTCGCGTGCGCTCATGTTTGTCGCCCTCGACAAGCTCGCCAATCAGGGGCTTCGCCAGGCGCTCATCGTCGTGCCGGAGCGCTCGATCGGCGGCAGCTTTGCCGATGAGCCGTTGACGGCGAGCGGGTTTTGGGCGGACTGGACGGTCAAGCCGCAGTGGAACCTTTGCAACGCGCCGGGTATCGATGAGGTGAAGGTCGCCAAGTCGAAGGTCAAGGCGGTTGCCGAATTTCTTGCCGGCACTGACCAGGTGCTTGTTTGCACCCATGCGACCTTTCGCTTTGCCGTGGAGGAGCTGGGCGTCGAAGCCTTCGATGACCGGCTGATCGCGATCGACGAGTTCCACCACGTCAGCGCCAATCCCGACAACAGGCTGGGCAGCCAGCTCAGCCAGTTCATCGCGCGGGACAAGGTCCATATCGTCGCGATGACCGGGTCCTACTTCCGGGGAGATGCTGAACCCGTTCTTGTGCCGCAGGACGAGGCCAGGTTCCAAACCGTCACCTATACCTATTACGAGCAGCTCAACGGCTACGAGTATCTGAAGTCGCTCGATATCGGCTACTTCTTCTATACGGGCCGGTATCTCGACGCGATCATGAAGGTGCTCAATCCGTCGCTGAAGACGATCGTGCACATTCCCAGCGTGAATTCCCGCGAGAGCACGAAGGATAAGCACAAGGAAGTCGACGAAATCATGGACGCCCTCGGCACCTGGAAGGGTGTCGATCCCGCGACCGGCTTCCATATGATAGCACTGCCCGAAGGGCGCATCGTCAAGGTAGCTGATCTGGTCGATGACGGCGATCCGGCCAAGCGGTCGAGGGTTCTGACGGCGCTCCGGGACCCGGCACAGCGCAGCAACCGCGATCACGTAGACATCATCATCGCCCTCGGCATGGCGAAAGAGGGCTTCGACTGGATTTGGTGCGAACATGCCCTCACGGTCGGATATCGCAGCAGCCTCACCGAGATCATCCAGATCATCGGGCGCGCCACGCGCGATGCGCCGGGCAAGGAGAAGTCCAGGTTCACCAACCTGATCGCGGAACCGGACGCCGCTGAGGCGCTGGTGGTCGCAGCCATCAATGACACGCTGAAGGCCATCGCGGCGAGCTTGCTCATGGAGCAGGTTCTCGCGCCACGATTCGAGTTCACCCCGAAGAATGCAGGGGCCAAGGAAGGCTTCGACTACGGGCCGGTCGGCTATGTCGAGGGCAAGACCAATGTCGGTTTTAGCAAGGAAAGCGGCCAGTTCCATTTCGAGATCAATGGCCTGGTAACGCCCGAAAGCCCCGAGGCGACCCGTATCTGCCGCGAGGACTTGAATGAGGTCATCACCGCTTTTGTGCAGGACAAATCCGCCCTGGAACGCGGGCTTTTCGACCGTGAGAACACCCTGCCCGAAGAGCTAACGCAACTGCGGATGGGGAAGATTGTCCGCGACCGCTACCCGGACCTCAGCGACACGGACCAGGAGGCGATCCGCCAGCATGCGGTCGCGGCGCTGAACCTCACCCAGCAGGCCAAGCAGCTTGCCAGCGGAAACGCCGAGGCTGGGGACGATCTCAAGACCAATACGGCCCTGCTCGACGGCGTTCGGAAAATCGCGATGGATGTCCGGGATCTGGACATCGACCTTATCGACCGGATCAACCCGTTCGATGCCGCCTATGCCGTGCTGTCGAAGGCCATGGACGAGAAGACCCTCAAGCAGGTGGCGGCGACAATCGCGGCGAAGCGGGTCAATATCCCGTATGAGGAGGCGCGCGAGCTGGCGATGCGCGCCGTCAGGTTCAAGCAGGAGCGCGGCCGGGTTCCGGAGATTACCTCCCCGGACGCCTGGGAAAAGCGGTTGGCCGAGGGTGTCGCAGCCCTGGCCCGCTATCGCGCGGAGAGGCAGGCTTCCAATGTCTGATCTTACCGACGATGAATTGCTGGCCAAACTTGGCGTAAGCGTCGAAGCCAAGAAGTCAGGCGGACGCACACCGCGCGAGGAGCGGATCATCGCCGGGTTCGAGGATATCCAGCGTTTCTTTGAAGCGCATGGCCGTGCCCCGCTGCACGGCGAGGATCGCGACATCTTCGAGCGTCTTTACGCCGCGCGGCTCGATCGGCTCCGCGCACTCCCGGAGGCGCGCGAACTGCTCGCCGGGCTGGATGTCCAGGGGCTCCTTGCTCAGTCGCCCGAGTCCCATACGCCCGATATTGAGGCGCTCGACGACGAGGCCCTGCTCGCGGAGCTCGGTGTCGGCGAACCGAGCGAAGACGATATTACCGTGCTCCGGCATGTTGGCTCGCAAGAGGAGCGCCGGGCGGCAGAGGAAATTGCAAATCGGGAGAGATGCGAGGACTTCGAGAAATTCGAGCCTCTATTCCAAAAGGTTCAGGCCGAGCTTGCCGCGGGCGTTCGCCAGACACGCGAGTTCGAACTGAAGGCGGAGATTCAGCCGGGCAACTTCTTCATCGTGGGCGGGCAGACGGCATATGTGGCGGAGATGGGCGAGGTGTTCTCCAACGCCCAGGGGCGACGGGACGCGCGTCTGCGCGTGATCTTTGACAACGGCACGGAAAGCAACCTACTGATGCGCTCCTTGCAGCGCGCGCTTCACAAGGATGAGGCTGGCCGCCGCATTACCAACCCGTCCGCTGGCCCGCTGTTTGGCGACCAGTGGGAAGAAGACGATATCAAAAGCGGGATCATCTATGTCCTGCGGAGCCTCTCAAATCATCCGTTCGTCGCTGAACATCGCGAACTGATCCACAAGATCGGCGTGACCGGAGGAAAGGTGGAAACCCGCATCGCCAACGCGGCTCACGACGCCACCTATCTGTTGGCGGAGGTTGAGATTGTCGCGACCTACAAGCTGGCGGATATCAATCGCACCGCGTTGGAAGGCGTCTTCCACCGCATCTTTGCTCCCGTTCAGCTTGATCTCACTATCCCCGACCGCTTCGGGCATCCGGTGCGGCCGAGGGAGTGGTTCCTCGTTCCGCTTCACGTCATCGACGAGGCCGTGCAACACGTTCGCGACGGCTCCATCACGGGTATGATCTATGATCCAAAGACTGCTCGTTTGGTGCGCGCAGAGTAATGCCAACGGCCCCTGTTCCTGACTCTCGACGGCCTTCCCGAAAGGCTGTTGTCCTGATCCGGCGGCACTGCTCCGCCCGGCGGTGTGCTCAGGGCCAAGCCGATCAGCGCGCGTGTGAACACGCCGCGCCACAACACACCCGATTTGCGCGACGAGAGGGAGCCGCCGTTCGCCGATCAGCCGCGGTATGGCAGCAAATGCGCCTGCCGAGATCGGCGGTGCAACCCTTGCCCCATACGCCAGGTATCGACAGGATTCATCAGATTGTCCGTTGGAGTGCCAAGGCCGCCGGCAGCGGAGCGCAACAAGAGGGAGCCTTGCCGCCTTTCTCATGGCTGCGGGGGGGGCCGAATCAGGGTATGTCTATAGGGTGAGACACGAAAATCGACACGGATTTCCTACACAGCTTCTACACAGCCGAAAACGACACTTTTATTGTGTGCAATATCAGTGTCTTACGATGGCAATCTCTCCCCTTGCGGGAGGGGGGGGGCAGGGGCAGGGGGCAGGGGCAGGGGGCTGCCGCCCGCTGTGCCACGGCCGCCGGCCTGGCCCCGCTCCGCCCAACGCCCGACCAAACCGGCACGCCGCCCCAACCCTTCCCGCAACGGGAGGGGAGAAGAGCCGCCCCCG
>JAKBCR010000037.1 GCA_021807675.1 Pseudomonadota bacterium | reverse complement strand
GTGAGCGGGCCGAAGTCCATTGCCGCCGTTTCGACGGATTACGACCCCGCGGCCGGCGGGGGCTCGCGCTCCAACCAAACGCGGATGAGCCGTCCTGCGGGCAGCACCTCGGTAGGGCAGATCGTGACCGATTGGCCCCTGCCAAGAATAATACTCGATTAATCAATCTGATTCTGGCATTGCAATGGTCTGGCCGCGATTGCCGAACCACGCTCTCGATCGCCTCTGCCGGAGCGACCTCTCCGCGTGAACCCGTATATCCGTGATCAATGCGGATATGCGTCAAGAAACGCCAGCCATCCCGTGGGTGCGTAAACGCGACTCGGAGAGCGGCACGATCCAGTCCAGATACCTCCGCCGCAGGGCGCCGATCACACCCTCATAGATGGATTGACCGGCGCAGATTCCTTCGCGGGTGATCAGTTCGTGGGGATGTCTACCTGGACGTTATCACCCTCCACCCTGACCTCGAATGTGCTTAATGCCTTTTCGGACCGCACCACATTCAATAACTGCACGCCTGGCGGGAAGTTCGCCCAGTCAACGACCGCGCCGGTACGGATATCAAACCGCGCCCGATGAAACGGACACTGCACGCGACTGTCCTCGATGATCTTACCTCGTGCAAGCGGCGCGAAAACGTGTGTACAGGTCGCCTGAGTCGCGAAGAACCCGTCAGTCAAATGGTATAGAACGATTCTCTGCTTATCGACTGTAAATGCCTTCATCTGCCCGATTCCAATATCAGCGACACGACAGACGGTATGCATAGTCATGACGGACTCCTCAAAGGCAATACGCGGAGTGGCAGCACGGAGTTTAACCGGCAGCGTGCCGCATCGGCGAGTAGGGGGCTCTAGCCTTGGCAGGATGTCGGCGACCCGCCGACCAGTATACCGCTCACGCGGTGGGGGACGGCCGGGGGCGGATAGACGCTCAGCTGGATCAAGTATCTTTTCTTCTCAAGTACTGGATGTTCTTACCGTTCTCGTCGACGACGCGCTCGCCGTCTTCCTTAGCAAATGACCCCTTTTGCGCAAGAGGAAGGATGTCCAGAACGGTCTCGGAAGGGCGGCAGAGCTTTACACCCCACGGGGTGACGACGATCGGTCGGTTGAGCAGAATTGGGTGTGCGAGCATCGCCTCGATGAGCTGCTCGTCCGTGAATTGCGAGGACCCCAATCCGAGCTCCGCATAGGGTGTGCCTTTCTCGCGAAGGACATCTCGGGGACGCGCAGGCATCCTTTGCAGGAGATCGAGAAGAGTTGCACGATCAGGGGGGGTCTTGAGGTATTCGACGACAGTGGGCTCGATGCCGGCGTTGCGGATGAGCGCAAGCACATTGCGAGAGGTCCCGCAGGCGGGATTGTGATAGATCGTGACGGATACAGTCGCGGGCGCAGGCGATGGGCCCTCGTGCGCAGAAAATCTCTGATTGTCGGTCACTTTAGCAGTCTCCCAATTGCGAATGCCGTCAGCGCTTGCCGATGTCTTGTACGTGTTCACGCAACGACATCCGGTCGAGGCTGCTGATCGGCAGGCACATGAATAGATCGATGCGCCGCTCGAGAATTCTGAGCGCGTCCTGCACGGCATGCATCTTCTGCTCCTGTGTTCCGGAAACAAGGGCTTGCCCCAATGCGCGGTCACTGGCTGACCTGGCCAGACGGGGCAGACCTCGCCGGCTGCCCTGTCGCAGACGGTGAAGACGAAGTCGAGCGCAGGTGCTGCGGGTGCAGAGAACTCGTCCCAGCTCTTGCTGCACAAACCGCTCATCGAGATCCCGCACTTCTTGAGTAGCTCGAGAACCAACGCATTCACCTGCCCTACGGGATGGCTACCCGCGCTGTAAGCACGAAATTGATCGCGTCCGCGATGATCGAGACAGGCCTCTGCCAGGATGCTGCGGGCGGAGTTGCCCGTGCACCGGAAAAGAACGTTGAATGCGGTGTTGGACATCGTTCGGCGGCAGTCGCGGGCTATGCGCCCTTCCGATTTGCTGGAGGGCTGGCCTGATCCGATGCCGCAACGGGCTTGCAGTTCAGCCCGCACGCCTCATCGGCGAGAACGCAGCAATGCTCGGTCAGAAAGTTTACCAAGCTGTTCATGCGCCCCAGATTGGGACTGTAGAAGAGATTTCGTCCCTCCCGGCGGCTGGCTACGAGCTCGGCATTGACCAGTTCCCGCAAATGGAACGACAGAGTCGGTGCCGACACGCCGGGTGAGGTCCGTCGGCGTGTAGCCTGCCGGTCCGCGCCTGACGAGGAGGCGGAAGACCGCCAGGCGCGCTTCGGAGGCGAGGGCGCCCAGGGCGACGATCGCATCATTTGATTTCATGGTTGCAATTATATAAAAATATCGCCGGCTCGCAACCCGCCCGGGGCCCGCATGAAAAGATGCCATGTCCGCCTCGCCGTCGAGAACCTCGCGGCGTCCGTCAGCTTCTGTTCCGCGCTCTTTGCGGCCGAGCCGGCCGTGCTCAAGCCCGATTACGCCAAGTGGATGCTGCAGGACCCGCGGGTGAACTTCGCGATCAGCCAGCGAGGGCCGACACCCGGCCTCGAGCAAGTAGGCATTCAGGTCGAGGATCAGGCCGAGCTGGAGGAGGTCCACGGGAAGCCGAAGCGAGCTGAGTGCCCTGTGCTGGAGGAAGGCGAAGCCGCCCGCTGCTATGCCAACAGCGGGAAGGGCTGGATCTCCGATCCACAGAGCGTCCTGTGGGAGACATTCCTGACGATCGGTGAGAGCACGGTGTACGGGCGGGATGTGCTCATGCCAGTTACGACAATGAAGCCAGCGTGCTGTGCTCCGAGCAAAGGCTCAATGGGCGCCGTCGGCGCCCAGCGGAGCAAGTGCGGCCATTAGGAGTCTTCTGGTGTCCCTCTTCGAACGCTATCTGACCCTTTGGGTCGCGCTCTGCATCGGCGCCGGGATCGTCTCGGCAAGCTGATGCCAGGCGCTGCTCGAGTCGTGTGGGATCGCTTCCGCGGCACAGAATGAACTGCGGCGCGGACGGTGGCGTGCCCGCCCGGGCGTCGAGCAGCAGGATGCGCAGACGGGTCGAGAACGACTGATAAAAGTCCGATTGGCTCACTCGCCGGTCGGCACGGCGACCGGGCATTGGCGACGCTCCCTGTCGAGGACCGCACCCGCGGCTTCGAGGCGGTGATCGCGGGGCTCACGGAGTCGCAGACGCGCTACGAGGCCCAACGCTGCCTCTCGTGCGGCAACTGTTTCGAGTGCGACAGCTGCTGCGCCAAGCGCAGACGGGAGAAGAGGAGAAATATCGTCTGTACGAGAGTCTCGCCACGCTCAGAGAAGCGCGCCATGCCTCCCTCGGTGAGCGCCTGAGCAACCGGCACCGACAACTCACGGGCGGCTGGTCAGCGACAATTAGAACTTTTGCCGAAAGAAGTTGTTGACGCCAGCCAGGCGGAGGCTCGACGGACGAGCCGATCGCCTTTCCCTCGTAATCGCGTGCTGCTTGCGCCTCCGGAGCGCTGCTACCCGCGCCCGCACCTGGCGCGCTGCCGAGTGGTTCGCTATTGAAGCCGAAGCCGCGCGGGCCGGCAATCAGTACTTTTCCGCAGAGGCAAACGGACGGAGCTTTGGCAGAGTCGCGACAGAGAAGACGAGATGCGGGTCAGGTAATTGCGGAAGAGTTTCTCATCGAAGGGCCGGGCATCGTATCGTGCCTGTTGGGTGATCGTCCTGCTGGCGCTGGCAGCTACACCCGCGGCGTTTGCAGAGCCGGTCCCCGATACTTGCGAGATTCACTATCCGAGCGATGCCCGTATCGCGTGGACTTGCCATCGCATCGGCCCCCACGACACGCTGACTGGCCTCTTCGGGGCGCACTGGCAGGATGTGCTTCGCTTCAATCGCATCGACCGGCGTCACCTCTACCCGGGGGTCCGCATCAAAGTTCCCGATGAGCTGCAGCAGGTGCACGACTTTACGCCCATGCCGAAGCACTATCCGCCCGCGGCCGACGATGCAAAATTCATTCTCGTCAACCTCGCGGAGCAATTCCTGGGCGCCTATGCCCACGGCAAGCTCGTCATGTCCTTTCCCATCACCTCGGGCAAGAACGCCGATCCGGCACTTCGCACACCGGACGGTCTCTTCGAGGTCACTGCCTACGACCCGCAGCACACCTCATCGCTCTACGATCTGGCTGATACGGACAAGCCCTATCCGATGCATTACGCCCTGAGATTCCTCATAAACCGACAAGGGGCAGCGGTCTGGATCCATGGGCGTGACGTGCCAGGCTATGCGGCGTCGCATGGATGCATCGGACTTTACGACGAGCAGATGCAGGAGGAATATTACGGCTATCCCCGCGATCCGATACTGGAAGATGCGCGGGCGCTTTACGAGTGGGCAATCGCTTCGCATCCGGATGACGGTCGATTCCATGATCTGGTGGGCGGGCCGCCGGTGCTGATCATTGGGCACGCGCCTGATTTTCCGCCGCTTCGGGCCAAAGGCGCGAAGAGTCCCCCATCTTCGAGGACCCAGCGCTCGGGGCCGGCGGAGCTGGCGTCGTGCGGATAATGACGATATTCGCCCTCGGCTGAAGGCGTGGATCTGGAGGCTCAGTTCCGATGCGCCCGGAGTGTCGAGCCGGACCGGCGGGTCGAGCGGATGGCGAGCGTCCGGTAGTTTATTGTACGCTGGATGCGAAGATGCAGACGCGCCGGCCGGAAGACACTCTACACGACAGCCCCGAGACGGGCGAGCGACTTGCGCTCGCGATCCGCGCACTTGCGTCGCCGCGTCGCTACATTCGCCCATGGTATTTCGCTTACCTGCTGCTCGGCATGGTGACCGCGGGAGTACTGCCTGTACTACTGCCTCTGACGGTCGAGGCGCGCTCCCACGAGCTCGCCACCGTGGCCTATGTCATGGGAGCATACAACTTCGGTCTCTTGACCTCGCCGCTGTGGGGCATGCTGGCAGAGCGCTTCAAGGCCTACCGGCAGGTGTTTCTCGAGAGCTTTCTGCTCACCGCGGCCGGCACTCTCGGCATGCTGCTGTTGGGAGACCTGCCGGCGTGGTTGGCTGCCGCGCTCGCGTTGGGCGCCGGCTCGGGGGGCGCGGCAACGCTGGCGACGCTTTTCGTGATCGATTTTGCGCCCCGGAGCGAATGGGAGCCGCGCATAGGCTGGCTGCAGAGCTTCAATGCGACCGGTCAGGTCGCCGGCTTGATGCTGGCTGCGGCGTTCACCGGCGGAGATTTCGCGGCTGCGCTCTGGGTCTGCATCGCATTTCTGCTACTGGCCGTGGTGTTAGGTGGGATCGGCCTGCCGCTGTTGAAGCCGGCCGACCGCGGGGCCATGGGCGCTCGACACCCGCATGTCCACCTGAACATCCGCGCGCTCGCTATCTTTCCGAAACTGAATCTCCCATCCGGTGTCGATTTGCATCTCTATCATTTGAACCTGCACGGATTGCGCCGCCTCCGGCAGGCGCTCGGCACCCCATTTGGACGGTTCCTCCTCTCCTGGTTCGCTCTCGCCTTGGCGGTGGCGGCATTCTTCTCTTTTTTTCCGCTCATGCTGTCCGAAAGCTACGCCATCACCGCCCGTGCCAGCGCCATGATCTATGCGGCGGTTGCCGCTCTGGGGATCGGTCTTTACGTTCTCACCAGTCCTCTCATCGCCTGGTATGGGGCTGACCGCGTCTACCGTGCCGCCCTGATGCTTCGCATCGCCGGCTTCGGACTTCTTTTGGTGCCGTTTGTACTGCCGCCGGTGAACCGGTCGCTGTGCGGCGTGGCGGGCTTCGCAGTGATCGTCATCGCCTGGCCTCTGCTCAGCGTTTCCGGGACCGATCTGGCTGCGAGCCTGACGCCATTTAGCGAGGGGGCGGCGGTCGGTCTCCTGAACGCAGCCTTCGCGCTCGCTACGGCCGTAGGAATCGTATTCAGCGGTCCATTGGTCGCCCGATGGGGATATGCGACCATTCCCGCCACCGCTCTTGCGGGGCTCGTCGTCTCCTTCTGGCTGGGATTGCACGCACGGACCCGGAGGCACGGCGCACCCGAGCGACCGCACGGTCCTATCTGAATCGGCTACGGTACGGGTGAGAGCGCGCCCTTGGTGACCGACGCGAGCGGCCGCTCTCATAGGCGTCGGCAGCTCTTCAACGTGCGGTCGCTCCACCATAGCGATCGCTTCATAGTCGAGCTTTCAGAGGCTGTGGCCACGTTCGCGCTGCCCGCTCACCTGCGAGAACGGCGGGCACTCCGAGCCAGGAAGGGCGGCCCCCGCCGATATGAGCCCTGGAGGGCCGGATCGACGCCTCGACAGCCATATTGCACTTCAGACTCTCTACTCACTGCGGATTCTGGTTCCGTCGGCTTCGCATAAGGTTGTACGTCGCTTAGCCTGCCGACCATACGCATATGTCCCGATGCGATCGACGGCGTGGCCGGTCAACATTGGAACAGGCCGACTCCTGGCTGTTTTGCCGGCATTTTGCGCAAGGGATTGCGCGAAAGGGGTGAGGCTCCATTCGAAGCCCGGTCTGAAATCGCGTCGCAACCAGGAGACGACATGAAAACAAAGTCAACTGCGGTGGTGATAAGCGCTGTCGTCGCGATGTCGGTCACGGCTTTGCATGCCGCGCCGCCTGCTCAGCCGCCGGCTACCCAGGCTCCGGCGGCCTCCGGGACGAGCTCCGAGCAGCTCAAAGAAATGGAGGCGCGTATGAAGCTCATGCAGGAGCAGATGCGTCGCCTCCGTGAGGCGAAGAGTCCGGCCGAACGTTCAAGGCTGCTGCGCGAGCACATGCAGACCATGTTCGAGCAAATGCGGGCTATGCGCGCCATGGGTGGGAGCATGATGTACGGCATGATGGGTCACGGAATGATGGGCCGCAGGATGATGCGGGAAGGACGAACGGGGGGCGGAATGATGGGCGGAGGCATGACGGGTGGCGGAATGATGAGTGGCGGCAATACCGCCGCGACGCCATCCGAGCGGCGACAGTGGATGCAAGACCGGCTTGACATGATGCAGATGATGATGGAGCAAATGATGGGTCAGATGCAGGCCATGGAGGGGATGGGCATGGGAACGAAAGGCCCACATCAATAGCTGACGTCGGCTGAGTCATGACCGGATGGTGTCGCGCACGTTTGGTACGCAATCACTGGTGGATCTGGAGGCCATACTGTTCAGTTGCAGTGTCCATACTGTATCCGCGGACACACGAAGTCGGCCCTCCGGCATGGGGCGACTCGCGAGGAGGTCAGGGAGGCAATCTGGGTCGCAGCGGAAATGCGGGCTGGAGGCGCGACGCCCACTCAATCGTCGCTCTATCCGCCATGGAGGAGGCGCAAGCCCAGCATGGCGAGCCGCGCTGATATCGTCCCAGACCGAGCTTTCCAATGAGACATCCACAAAAGACTCTCGAAGTGCGGATCAAGCGCGCTTACGAGCCCTCTTCACCCCATGACGGCGTTCGAGTCCTGGTGGACCGCCTTTGGCCTCGCGGTGTGAGCAAGAACGACGCCGCAATCGAACGCTGGATGAAGGAGATTGCGCCCAGCGCGCAGCTACGCCGCTGGTTCGGGCACGATCCTGCCCGCTGGAACGAATTTCAGCACCGGTATCGCGGCGAACTCGAGGGCAAGACCGAGTTGCTCCGGGAACTGCGGGGAATGGGTCGCGACCGTGCACTGACTCTGGTCTACTCAGCGCATGACGAGCAGCATAACCAGGCCGTCGTGTTGCGGGACGTATTACTTCACTGATGGTGAGCCTCAGAACTCGCCCCGGAAAAGACGGGACGAGCGGACGCCGTCAATCCGCCTTGCCGGACCGCCTGCCACCTTACGTTTGGCACATGAACATACCCGGTACGGCGCGGTGAACGTGGCAGAGGGCCTCTTCGGCTCGGGCGATTTGACGTAGATCCGCTTCCGGCCCTCCCAGGCAGCGCCTGTCGCTCGCGACGCTGGTTGCGGTAGAGCGGCTCGGCATCCTGATCGTTCACGAGCGCGACGCTCTCGCACCGGATCCCGTCTATTTCTCGGACTTCACCTGGTGCGTAGTGTCCGCAAAGGCATTGAACAGCGGCCCGCTCTCGATTGCTGGCCGCCAGGGCTCTTGCAGCTGTGTGTAGGGCGAGACAGTCGGCCGCCCTTCGGCCGGCGCCTCGGAGCGGACCGCATCGCGGTCAAAGACGACGATGCGCGCCGGCATTGAGTTCAAATCGGTGTAACGGATCCATAGCGGACGGACGCGGTAGTACCCGATCCCCTTCAGCTTCGATCGCCGCACACCGTCTGGGTGGGTCATGAACAGGGCGTTGCGAAGCGCTTCAAGCTCCGCGCCCTCGGGCACATCGACGGTGCCCTCGTACTGTACGGTACGCTCGTCCCCGAGGGTATGTCCGCCAATCACCAACGCGATACGCGGATCACGCCGAAGGTTCGCAACCTTGCGAGTCGAATCGAAGCTGTCGAAGAGCAGCTCCAGCCGGTCGTTCACCACGAATCCGATCAGTGCGGCCTCCGGTGCGCCATCCCCGGTCGTGGTGGCTACCACGGCATAGCGTTGCAGTTTCATGAATTCCAGCAGCTCGGCCGTGGTGGCCGTGCTGCCAGATGCAGTTGTGTTCATATCTTCACCATGACGATACTGTTGACTCGCAGAATGCTCAGTGCGCTTAGGATAGAGATTGATCGGCCTGGCCGCGTCCGTATTTTCCGTAACGGTGGCTCGGAGCGGGAATTTCGAGAATCCAGGATCCTGAGTGCGGACGGCGCTGCACGGAAAGTCCGTATGGACTTCGTGCGGCGAGGGGTTATGGTCCGCCTACGTCAGGCACGCCGGGAGTGATCCCATGATTGCGGCACTTCAGAATCAGATACTCGGTTTGCTCGATCAGCATCGCACCATGAGCCTCGCTACGCTGCGACCCGATGGCTGGCCCCAGGCGACGACCGTCGGCTTTGCACATGATGGGCTGACCTTGTACTTTCTTTGTGGACCGGCCAGTCAAAAGGCGTGCAATTTGGCTCACGATGATCGCGTATCGCTGACCATAGATCACGACACATCACAGGTGATGGAAATCAATGGGCTTTCGATGGCGGCGCACGCTCAGCGGGTCGTCGACCGGGCTGAAGCGCAGAAGGCGCTGCAGCTCCTGATGCAACGCTATCCTGAGCAGCATTCCCCGCCGGTGCCGATGCCCGATCCGGGGAACGTGGCCATCTTCCGCGTAAAACCCGAAGTGATATCGGTGCTCGATTATTCGAAAGGATTCGGGCACACGGATTCGGTTACTTGCTGAGACGGCCGAGCGCCTGATAGCGCTCCGGCGCGCGGCCGCTCCCGGGGCGCGCGCGTGTACACGCGAGCCCCTTCCATCCCGGCGGCGATCGAATGCGGCTGCTTCGGCAGCGAGGAGAATCTCAGCTCCTTGCTCGAGCTCTTCTTGGTGTTTTCGCCAGATTTGCCTGCTGGAGGGCAGTGATCAGATACCGTGGGTCGAGGGCGAACGAGCCCTGTCGCGCCAGCTCTGCGGCGCTGGCCGCCGAAGCCGCTGCGGCGGATGCCACAGCGGAGGAGCCTGGACCGGCGAGTACTGGAGCCGCGCCAGAACGCTGGATCAGGTAGCGGTGACCGAGAGCGAATACAGGGCCGCCGTTGTCGGTGAAATAGAGCTTGTGCTGTCCGTATGCCACATACACGTGGTCTGAGAGGAAGAAATCCGCGCCGAGGTACATATCCACATCGCCGAGCCCCCGGATATCGCCGAACAGCAGATGGGTGTGCTCGATTTTCTCGCCGATCTCAAATAGAGCCACGGCGCAACCCACGCTTCGTACAGCGATGAAAGGTCCCTGGGCCCCGTTTATCTCGACATGCACCATGGGCCGCAGGCCATTCATGGTGACGGAAATTGGGGGAAACGTCTGTATCGGACACTGGCTGGCGCCGGCCAAGGGGAGAGCCGGCAGGCATGGCACGCACGACCTTTGCCGTGTCGCGCAGCCACGAGTGGCGGCAGTCGTAATTGCGCTTGCCGCCGAGCACCTCCGGCAGCCCGGCGGTCGCGGCCGCGGCTACCGCGCCGGTCGGCTCAAACACCACGACCATATACCTCATGGAAGCGCATCCTGGAACTTGAGCCACTGCTCCAACAGCATGCCGGCCCCACGGTGCACTCAACGCATCCGCTCGGGTCACGATCAGTTCGCGCTGGCGGCGAGCGAGCGTTCGCCTCTTGCGCCGCTGCCGCCGGAGCGCGAGCGCGCCAATAAGCTCGCGCCAAACATTTGCTCTGCGCTTCGTGAGGCCGGACGAGGGTGAAGGAGCTCTACGGATTCATCGCGCACGCGGACTGGTATTCCGCCACGGATATGATTCGCTGCGCGCGCTTGTCCCATAGGATACATTTCAGCGCGCCGATCACCTCGCCCAGCGTTATGCGGGTCACGGTCGAGAACAAGTGCTGATATCGGTCGTGGCACGCCGCCAGGCGGTAATTCGGAATGCTGGCCGACAGGTGGTGGATGTGATGGTAGCCGATATCGACGGTAAACCAGTTCAGCCAGCGCGGCAGCACGAGGTAGCTCGTGCCCGCGATCGTGCCGGTATCTCGATCCCAGTGATCGCTGTCGCCTGCGTACGCGTGCTTGAAGTTGTGTTGGACGGTAAATAACACGATTCCCACACCGCCTGCGACCGATACGCTGAGGATGTAGATCGAGAAGAAGTGCGCCGCGCCGCACACGAGGCACATCAGGGCCCAGGCCCCGAGCAGCACGAGGTTGTTCGCGAGCATGTGCCGGTACTCCCTGGCCGACTTCCAGTAGCGCGTCTGGTAAGATGCGGCGTGCGCCTGGAGCGATATGCTCGGCCGGGACAGCTTCGATCCGACCGTATGGATCACCAGGCCGATGCTGCCTTTGATCCAGGTGAACCGCGGGTTGAATATCAGGTAAATAAATCCCGCGAGCGGCGCGGCCAACATGCTGCACTTGTACCGATACAGGCGTTGTCGTGCACGGGTCAAGGACGCATACTCGTCGACCGAAAGCGTCGCGTACGGTCCGCGATACTTGTCCCAGTTCCCGTTGTGCGCGTGGTGGTAATTGTGATGTTGTGACCACACATACTGCGGCATCCCGGACAGGATGCCCAGTAAGAACCCGACCGCACGATTGAGCCAATGACTACGAAACAAGCTGCCGTGACCGCACTCGTGCATCAGACCGAAGGAGCGCACGGTCAGCAAAATAATGAGCGGCAGTGGAACGGCTGCGAGCCACAGCGATACGCTGGAAAGCCGGATGGCGGCCCACCAGAGGAGCGCGAACGGCACCAGGGTCGTGAAGACTTGCGTCAGTCCTTTGACGTCTTCGGACTTGCTGTATTGGGTGATCATGGCGCACTTCTGGCGCTTGAAGGAATCATTCGACCTCACGATGTAACCCCCCGTGTGTGTCGGAATCGTCTCCAGTTGGGAAAGCACCGCGCCCAGGTGGCTCTGGGTCCCTCGGATGCACGGGCACCGTGGTGCGCTTCAGCTCTGTGGAATCGGTGTGATCGATTCGAGACGATACGAGCGAGTCCTCGCACGATCTCTCGTCTCAGGTCGCACTTGCTGATAGTCGGTGGCCGCGGGCGATCAGGCGTCGGGTGCTGACGAGGGCGGCAGGGGGAGCCACGCGTGAGATCCTGCTTTGCATCCGCGATCAGCGGCCACCGAGGTGGGCGCTGATCGCATAAACCAGCCGCAGCTCGCAGGCTCGTTTCGAACCCTTCTCCCCAGGTCGTGCGCCGGTGCAGAGCAGCGAACCGCGCGCCTCATGGGTCTCATCACTCACCGCAATGCGTATGATGTCTGCCAGGTCGAACTCGCCCCCGCAGTCCGAATGCGGACACTGATAGGTAAAGAATGCGCGGGCCGGCGGATACAGAGTATGGACCTGTGAGGCCGGGCTGATCGAGCTTGCGTCCACGAAGCTCAGCTCGATCCGCAGCTGCTCTACTTGCGGAAAAGCGATACGGAGCGCTTGCGCCGCGGCTCTGGCGCGCCGCAGATCGTCTGTCCGGCCTTGTCGAGTGACACCACGATTCGGCGCCGTGGGTGTCGCTGAACAGCCGGCAGACTGCGAGGACAGGTCGAGAGCCATCGTCGCTATTCGGCAGCCTCGGTCACACCAGCGGCCGAGGCAAGCCTGTTCAGTAACGCCGCGAGCCGCCGCGGTTTGCCTGATCCGAGCGCTCCTGTGCTTCGTTCACCCGCAGCGGGCGCCCGCCGAAATCGGTTCCGTTCAACGCCTGCATGGCGCGTGCTGCATCAGTGCTCGACATCTCAACGAAGCCGAATCCACGCGGGCGACCGGAATCGCGGTCGGTGATCAGAGACACATTCTCGACTGTCCCGTGGCTGGCGAACAGCGTGCGGACGGTCTCATCGGTAGCCGTAAAGGGAAGATTTCCAACGTATATCTTGGTCACTGCAGCTCTCGGAAAGCAGAAGGATGTGGCGGAACAAGCCGCCGCTCTTTTGGTTCGTCGAGCTTTGCAGGGATGGGAGTCAGGCAACCTGGTGCAGGAGGCGAAGCCAGGGCCGTGGCAGACAAGCCGAAAAGTCACGAGCCAGTCGCACACAGTACAGCACATCCTGCCAAGCTGCTCGACTTTCGCAGGAGAGCCTCCGGTCGCACAGGCTTCCGCGTACGGATCCGGCCGCGTTCGCCATGTCCGCGACAGTTTCATCGAAGAAGGCATCAGTCTCAGTCAGGCGTGCCTGCGTGCGCCCTTCCGGGAGGCCCGGCACCCGGGTGCGCTGTGGAATTACACGGTTTACGTGCTTCTCGCGATTGGCATCACGATCATTGCGTACTTCCAATTCGGGGCCGTCGTCCCGCGCATGCTCACTCGACGTGGCGGCGAGAAGACAGGGGATCCAGCTTCTCGCATACGTGGGTGTGCTGTGGATGACCCTGGGATTTCTTCTGATCATCGTCCGAACCGTCCTTTGGACCGTCTACAGGCCTTCGCCGGCGGCGGCGAGAGAGATGGCGCCCAGCGTGACCGTAGTCATCCCGGCCTGCAACGAAGGGGTGGGGTTCAGTGCTGAAGCCCACCGAGCGGCGAGGTGCCTTCTCCCCAGTCGCGACGCTGACATTCGGCCAGAGCATCCCGCGATAACCGTCGGGCACGCTCCAGGATCGCCTCGAGCTCACGGATGCTCGCGGTGAGAGGATCGAGCCGAGCTGCTGATTCGCTCTTGCCGGCTCGATGAGAAGATCCTGCAGCAGCGATCGCGTGGACGAAGCTCAGAAGGTTGCCGACGTGAATCCGCTGCGAGGCGGCCAAGCTGCGCTCCGAGGCGCGTGTGCCCAACGTCATCGACCGTCCGTAAAGCGGGTAGCGTCTCGCATCGACGGCTGCCGCAATTTCCGCTTTGAGCCTTCCGGACCGCTCTACCTCGGCAGCGACTCGCGCGACGCTCTGCTTGAGCGAGTTGATGGGATCGATGTGCCGGCAGTCGCGGTCGCTCGCCGGAGACGTCAGCCAGACCACGTTTGCGGTGACATTGTAGGGGACCTTCCTGCGGCGAGCGCTCGGGTCTCGCACAACCCGCCTCTCTTGGAGCCGCGTCTGTCGCTCGGTGGCTGCATGGGCCGGCTCACTTATGCTCCTCGGCGCTCTCTTCCGACGCAAGTCTGAAATAGAAACATCACGGGTGACCTCCGTGCGCACGCGCAGCATCCGGCTCGACGGCTCCTCCGCCTCCAGCGCCTCCAGACCGTTTCGCACGAGGTTGAGGATGACATGCTGTATCTGCGCGGCATCCATCACGACACGCGGCAGATGCGTGCCGAATTCGAACCGGACCTCCGCGCCGTGAGCGTGCCCGTCGGCGAGCATCAGATCCCGGATCTCCTCGAGCGCGAGATTGATGTCAGTCGCCTGCCGCTTCATCGTCTGCGCCTGAGCCAGGCTGCGCAGCCGGCTCAGGATATCGCCGGCGCGAACCGCTTGACCGGCGATTTCACGCAGGGCCGCGCGCGCGTCGTCCTGGTCGGTGCCTGCCCGACCGAGCAGCCTGTCGCAGGCCTGGGCGTAGTTGGCGATCGCCGTCAGCGGTTGGTTGAGCTCGTGCGCGATGCCGGCCGCCATTTCCCCGATCGTCGCCAGCCGCGAGACCTGGAGGATACGTCCGTGCAGCTCGCCGAATGACGGGGCTCTCCGAGAGCGCTCCCTTTCGCTCGCAGTGGGAGTCTCAACGGGTGGAGACGAAGAGTCCTTCGTCTCGGCATGCCGGTTCATGGGTGGGTCCGCTCTTTATGGGAAAAGGAGAGGGATGCCCGGCGCTGGAGGAATGATGACGGTCGCTTATCGGCAGGCCGAGGCAAGGGTACCACTTGCCGGGCAGGAAATCGCTCAGCTGGCGGCGCTAGATCATCTTCAGCTCATCGACCAGTGCCGTCATCAGCCTTCCGGCCGGCAGCGATCGCGCCAAGGGGGCGCCTTGCCCTGCCCATTGCGCACCGAATCCCGCCTCGCCGGCCGGCTTTGCCGCCTGGTTGAGCGATTTGCCGGCATCATAAGCAATGGGATAGCACGGGACCTCTTCCGGACATATGCGCGCGCCCAGGGCAGTGAAGCGGTTTGCAAGACACCGCGCAGGCCGCCCTGAAATGGCGCGCGTCATGACGGTATGGCTGGCCGCATCGCTGAAGAGGGCAGCGCGATGCCCGGCATCGGCCGCCGACTCGTCGGTCGCTACGAAGGCAGTGCCAAGCTGTGCCGCGGCGGCGCCGAGAGTTGATGCCCCGGTCATGCCGGGCACAGCCGCTACAGACCCCGTCTCTCATGCTACGAGGTCGTCTCGACCTTGTGGGCCGCCGCACGCGCTGCACGTGGAACAGACCTGGGGCCGCACGCGAGGCTTGCGTCCACCCCGGGCCGGGCTGTAGCGGATTGCCGACAGGCTGCGTCACCGCCGGCGCGGGATGTCATAATCAGCCGATGAGAGCCTTCCCCATCCGTCTCGCGCTCGCCGCAAGCGTGGCGCTCACCGTCGGTGCCTGCTCGCTCCTGCGGCCGCCGCCGCGTCCCGCACCGTCAGCACCGCCCCCGAAGGTGGTGCGCCCCGCTCCACCACTTCCTGTGCAGACGGAGAAATTCGTGCTCGCGCCAGGACAGGATGTCATCGGCGCCTTGCAGGTCGTGAAGGTCCTGAAAGGACAGACCCTGACCGACATCGGCCGGCGCTTCAATCTCGGCTACCGTGAGATGACACGCGCCAATCCCGGCATCGATCCCTGGATTCCCCCTGTGGGGGCCTCCGTGCTCCTGCCGACGCAGTTCATCCTTCCGGATGCGCCGCACCGGGGCATCGTGGTCAATCTCGCGGCGATGCGGCTCTTCTACTTCCCGCCTCACAAGCGGGGTCAGCCACAGGTCGTCATCACACACCCGGTTGGCATTGGCAGGCGCGGGTTTGTCACGCCGCAAGGCGTGACCCATGTCCTCTGGCACGAGAAGCATCCCGTATGGGACGTGCCACCGTCGATTCTCGCCGAGCACGCCAAAGAGGGCGCGCCTCTACCGAGAGTGGTTGGCCCTGGGCCCGAAAACCCTCTCGGCAACTATGCGCTGCATCTCGGTTGGCCCGGCTACCTGATTCACGGCACCAACAAACCGGTCAGCGTGGGATGGCGGGTGAGCCACGGATGTATTCACCTCTTTCCCGAGGACATCAAGCAGATCTTCTACATGGTGCCGAACGGCACCGAGGTACGCGTCGTCGACCAGCCGTACCTCTTCGGCTGGCGGGACGGCAGGCTTTATATGGTCGCTTACGGGCCTTTGAAGGGAGACAAGCGGCCCTGGAAAAAGGAATGGAGCCGGCTCCTGCCGACCCTGCTTACCCACGCCGAGCGTGTGTCTTTGCGAACGCACGGGCAGAAGATCGACTGGACCAGAATCGCGCAGCTCGTCGCCTCCCCGCGCGGTGTGCCCGTCCCCGTCTCCGGGAAGGCGAGCGGAGGGCTCAAGCAGGCTCTCGCCGATGCGACTCCGGTGCAGAACCGGCTTCCCGCCGGATCCACTTGGAACGGCAAGACGGATCTGCCGCTCACCAACGTGCAATTCCGGAAGGTAGACGCCGGGATCCTCACACCGGAGCAGCAGAAGGCGCTGGCGGCCGTCGACGATCTTCCGCGGCCCACCGCGGCTCAAAGCACCTCTCGTTGCGCCTCGCCGAACTGTGCGCCCGGATCGCAGACGCATCACTCGACCTCGAGCAAGACAAAGCCCTCTGTGGCCGCAGCCCACGGATCCTGACCCGCGCCTCGGGCGACTCACGATGCGCGCGCGAGGCTATTGTCGCCGTACCAGGCCTCGCGGCTGCACGACGCCCAGGTCAAGATGGGTCACGATGCCTGGCTTGGCATCACAGACCGCCGGGAGAGCGGTGGCGCCGAGCAGTCCCGTCCAAGGCAGCCCCAGGAAAGGACGAATGCCATCGGCGCCCGGCGGAGCCATGAGCCGAGCCTCGAGCGGCGGATCTCCTTCGATCACCACCTGGTAGCGGCTGTCGATGTCCCAGCGCGGCTCGATGTCCGCCCCCATGGACCAGTAGAAGTGATAGATGATGAGCGGCGCACCATCCGCCCACGCGGTCCATTCGTAATGCTGACCGCCAACCGTTCCTTTGCGGATCACACCCCCGCCGGAGCGGCCCTCGCCAAGGGTGTAAGGGATGTCCCTCGTGGCCTTGGCGACTTCCAGCTTCGTCGTGACCCTCTCGATTTTCTTGCCCAACGATTCCGCGACCATGGCCATGGATTGCGCGAAGGCGTACGGCGCTTCCGGCGAGCGGGCCGGCTTGGCCAGCAGCTCGTCCGGATCGCGTCCAAAGCCCATGATCTCGGTATAGATCATGGGATTCCTGACTTTGTCGATGAACTCATAAACCTGGATGCGGTCGATCCGGTTCATGAGACGCGCGAGGGTCAGCGGCAGGATGTCGCCGGAAAATCCCGGATGGATGCCGCACGCGTGATACGACACGCCGCCCTCCAGGCAGGCCGCCTCGATCTTGGCGAATTTATCCGGGTAGTGCTGCGGGGAGAACGGTCCGCCCACCGAAGCGACATTCTTGCCCGATCGCAAGAGCCGGCAGATCATGTCGAGGTCCGCCGCCAACGGGGCGTAATGCACGCAATCCGCATCGAGCGCGATGATCTTCTCGACATCGTCGGTCGCGAGGACGCCGGTATCGGGAAGACCAACGATCTCACCGGCGTCCTTGCCGACCTTCTCGGGATTCGTGACCAGCACGCCGGCCAGCTGGAAAACCGGATTTTCGATGAAATGCCGAAGCGCGGCCTTGCCAACCACGCCGGTGCACCATTGGATTACGCGATAAGTCTTCTGGGTCACGAGAGCGTTTCCTTCATTCGGCGGACCTGAACCGCAACCGTCTTCTCCCGTGTATCGGATTCACAGGACCGAGCGGATCTGTCCGCCATCGACACGATAATTCGAGCCGGTGACGTAGCCCAAGCGAGGACTGGCGAGCATGCAGGCAACCAGCGCGACCTCTTCGGGATCGCCGAGCCGCCCAACCGGCGGCAGGTCGAAAACCTTCTCGGCGGCCAATCGCTGCGTGATGTCCTCGACCGACATGTTGGTGTCGCCGAATTTTGCGCGGGCGAATCTGATCAGGCCGTCCACCATTATCACGCCGGGCGTGATGGTATTGACGGTCACGCCAGCGCCCTTCAGCGAGCCGGCGAGGCTGACGGTGAAGTTGTTCAAGGCAGCCTTGGCGGCGGAATAGTCCGTGCCCAGATTATTGGGCTGGACCGCGACCGCGCTCGAGACCTGGATGACCCGCCCGAACCTGCCGGCGACCATGTCCGGCACGGCCAGCCGGATCATGCGCACTGCCGCGAGCGTGTTTGCGTGAAAATTCGAGACGAAGTGCTCCACGCTGATATCCAAGGGTGCGCGTGCTGTGTTTCCCGTCGAGCTGCCTCCTGCATTGTTGATGAGGATCTCAACGTTTCCGCCCAGCGCGGCCCGCGCCTGCGCATGGACGGCCGCGGCCCCTTCGTCAGTCGACAGGTCTCCGACGGCGACGCCCGCGGCCTTGATGTCCGCCGCGACCTTCTCGGCGCGCTCGCGGTTTCGGCCGTGGACGATGACAGCGCAACCCTCCTGCGCGAGCATGCGCGCAATAGCCTCCCCGATGCCGCTGCTGCTGCCCGTGACGAGCGCGCGTCGGCCTTTGAGATTCAAGTCCATTCCGTTCCTCCGGTCTGGTGGGGCACTTTTCGCCTGAGGGAGCAGGCATTCAACATCTCGAGCGGCCGCGGGTAAGATAGTCGAGGCTATCTTCCCTGTCGAGAGCGCCTTGCCGGCTCAGGAATTCGCGCTGACGCCCTCGAGGACGAAGACATTGATGGCGTTGCGGATCTCCTCCTCGTCGGCCAGGCCCGTCGGGAAAATCCAATCACGGAAGATGCCACAGGCCAGCACCGCGGCAAACGACACCCTCACCATCAGCTCGGGCCTCACCTTGATGCGAGTGGCGCCGCGTCGCTTCATGAGCGTGGCGCCGCGCTCGAAGTATCTTCCCAGGCTCGCGATTGCGCCCACACCATGTCCGGCGTGCGCCTCGTAGGTCTGGGCCACGACCAGAGAGGTGATCATATCGGCGTTGTCGTGAATGAAACGACCGAGCTCATTGACGTAGAGCGCCGTCATGTCCCTGAAGCTCGCGACGCTGCCCGCCTCGGGGATGTGCGAGTCGGTGAACCGGCGCAGATGCTCATCCAGGGGCTTGAAGATCGACTCACGGAACAGATTGGATTTGGAGCCGAAGTAACGGAACAGCTGTGCCTCCGTGACACCGGCCCTGGAGGCGATGCCGGCGGTGGTGGCGCAGGTGTATCCTAGGCGCTTGAACTCGTCGGCTGCCGCCTTGATGATGCGGTCCTTCAGGTCCCCCGAAGCGCGGCGCTTGCGTATCGGGCGTTCGGGTGTCCTGTCGGGTGGCTTGCGATTCTCGCCGCCGGCAGGAGCACGACGCCGCGTACGTGCGGTGCTTGCCGAGTGTTTGTCTTTCGTTTCCGGCATCGTTCGCTCCGACGGTTTACTCGCGGGTGCCGCGGCACGAAATTCGTGCGCTTGCGGAGGCAGTCACCTGGTACTATGATAGCGCACGCTATCTAACTTGTGGGCGTGCTGTGCGTCGCGGTGATCTCGTCCCCGCTCCGGGCACGCCTCTTAGAGGTACGATAAGGCATGACCTTCAAGACGCAGCCGCAGCAACAGCATGGCGGTGACGGTCCCTTCAGGATCGCCGACCCCGAGCGCATCCCGACGCGTCGCTATTACGACGAGGAGTTCTACAAGCTCGAGTGCGAGCGGCTCTGGCCGCGAGTGTGGCAAATGGCCTGCCGGCTCGAGCAGATACCCAATGTCGGTGACTGGATCGAGTACACGATCCTGGACAAGCCGGTCATTCTCGTGAGGACCCGGGACGGGGTCAAGGCGTATCACAATGCCTGCCGGCACCGTGGTGTGAAGATCACCGAAGGCAGGAGCCACGGGAATTGCCGCGGCAGGGGATTCGTCTGCCCCTTCCACGGCTGGGGCTGGAACATGGATGGTGAGAGCACCTTCGTCTACGGCAAGCATCTCTTCAGCGAGCGGCAGCTCGAGAAGGCCGACCTCGCCCTGCGACCCTGCCGTGTGGAGGAGTGGGGTGGCTGCGCCTTCATCAATTTCGACGACAGCGCCCCCTCTTTCCGCGAGACCATCGGGCCGGTGGCCGACCGGCTCGAGGCCCACGGCATGAGCAAGCTTCGCGCCGAGTGGTGGTATGCAACGGTGCTCCCCGCCAATTGGAAGGTCGCGATGGAAGCCTTCATGGAAGGCTACCACGTGATGCGCACGCATCCGCAGCTGCAAAGAGCGACCCCGGCGATGTACCGCGTTCGCTATGGGAGCGACACCGGCGGCATCGGCCAGGCGGTGACCCCGGACATGACCGCGCGCCAGAACATAGAGGCACATTTCAAAGGCCTCGAGCTGTTGAGCGAAGGCATGGCCGGCATGGTACATGCGAAGGAGGTGGGTATCGCGCGCCAGCTTCTGGACGCCGAGCTGCCTGCTGATCCTGCGCAGGCGGTGCCGATGTGGTTCGGCATGGTCCAGGACCAGATCACCAAGCAGTTGCGCGCCAGGGGCGAGGATATCCCGGATTTGAACGCCGTTGCGGTCTCCGATCCCGTCGAGGCGGTCGAGTTCCTGTTCCCGCACTTCTTCCTCCTGCCGACATTCACCAGCATGTCCTCGTACCGGATCCGACCGCTCGGCCCGGAGAGCTGTCTCTTCGAGATCTGGTCCCTGACCCATTTCCCGAAGGGCGAAGAGCCGGCGCCCCTCATGGAGCCGACCTTCCTGCCCTATGACAGCAAGGACTTCCCGCCCATCCCGCGGCAGGATTATTCCAATATCCCGATACAGCAGAAGGGGCTGCATGCGCAGGGATTCGAGTTCATGCGCCTGGCCAAGGACATCGAAGGGCTGATCAGCAACTATCAGCGTCTCATCGACGGCTATCTGACCGGCGTCGCTGCCGACAAGCTGACAAAGGCCGCCAACATGCTGGGCGGCAATTTCGACGGCAAGATTCTGGATTTGGGATTCTGATGGCGGTGGCGCCGCGAGGCGGGCGACGCGCTTCGGGGCGCCATCTCAGATGGAAGTCATTTTCGCCCGGCTCGCGCGGCCTCTGTTTCGATCGAGCTCCGCCGTGCGTTTCTCGGAAAGATATCGGATGGCGGTGATCCGTGCGGCTCCACTCCCGGGCACCACAACTTCATCCTGGCCGCATGGTGAGATGTCCCGGCGGTGGTCGTGGGTGACCAGGAAGAGTGTCGGTGCGCCGAGGAGCCCAGGAAGCGGACGGTCGAGCGTAAGCAGATGTGCGCGCCTGTCGTTTAAAGTCCAGACGAGCAGAGTGTGATCGTCGAGGGGCTCCCAATCGGCGAGCCTCTCGGCCGGAATGGATTCCCGCGTGCGCGCCTCGCAGCCTGGCGTCGCCAAGGCCACCGAGGACCCGGCAAGCAGCAGGCCGAGGGTGACCAGGACGAGGCGCCGACACGCTGCATGAGTGAAGTTCCATCTCTCGATCATGGCCCAAGACTGCAATCCTCCACGTCGGCGAGAAATCCGCACATGTGCTTATCCGTGCGCGTATCTGCACGGCCGGAAGTCAGCCATCAGGACTGATGCATGGCCTGCAGCGTGGCGATGAGCGCATCGGCGCCGATCAGGGTCGTCGCAAGGCGCACGTATCCATTCTGCTCGAGGGCACGCTGCGTCGAGGAAATGTGCTGGGTGATCAGCAACGCCTTCAAGCGCGGCCCGATGACCTCCCGCACGGAGGCGATCGCCCGGCTGCCGATCAGGCCGCTCGGCAAGTGGTCCTCCACGAGCAGTATCTCTATCCCGGGCTCGTGTCGGGCAAGATCGAGCGCCGCCGCGCATCCGCATCCATTGCCAGAAGGGCGTTGTGTCGTAGAACGCCTGGCTGCGTCAGAAGGCGCGGGCCCGTGCTCATACACCGGGCAGCGATAATCTCCGCGCCCGATTAGAAAGGCTGCGGGTGGCGCCCTCAGCTCATCGCCATCGCATCGCCGGCGGCAGCGTTCTGCGTCGGAGCCGTCTGCCAGCGGCCCAGACCGTAGTCGCCCTTGATGGTGGTGCGGTGCATGACGCGGTCCATGGCGGGGTCGCAGCCGCAAGCTTTGTGTAGGGTCCGCCAGTTGTCCCAGATCAGCATGTCGGTGGGGTGCCACCGATGGTAGTAAGTCTGCATCACCCGCTCCACCTCCTCCCAGACCTCCGAGGCCAGCGCGTAAGCTTCGGCCTCTTCCATGCCCTCGATGCCGCGGCAGCCGTAGGGCGACATGTGCAGAACCTTCTCGCCGCTCTTGCAGGTCCAGACGGCCGGGTGGACGGCATTCGGGAGGGTCTTGGCGTATCGGGCCAGTTCCTCGCCCTTGCCGCGAAGCTCGCGGAAATTCTTCGGCAGGCCGAACCGCTGCTGCGAGTAACGCAGGTCGAGGTTGTAGAGCAGGTTCTTCCCCTCGATCTTCGCGCGGATGGCCGGGTCCATGTCACGGTAGACCTGGATGCCATCGCAGAAACCGGTGAGTCCACCCTCCTTGGCTACCGTCTCGGCGCGCAGTACGCCGGCACGGTTCAGCTCGTTGTTGTAGCTGTGATCGAAGTGCCAAGGCTGCCAGGTCGCCAGCGGCTTGCCGTCGATCTCGACGATTCCGGCCTCTGGACCGGTGCGGATGGTTATGACGCCTGGCATCTTCTCCCGATCGACGCGCTCCACCGTCTTGACCGGGTGTTCCTTCAGTGGGCCGAAGACCTCGCTGATCATGAGCTGCATCTGGCTGGTCGGCTCGACGTTCTCGAAGACGATCACCCCGCGGTCCTCGAAGACGCTCTTCAGTTGCTTGCCGACCGAGGGGTCGGCCAGGGTCTCACCAGTGATGCCGCGAACGCGCGCGCCGAACGGCAGGCCGGCTTCTAGCGGCAGAACTTCGATCTTGGCCATTCCTCGTGCTCCAGTCTCGAGCGTTGGTTTCCCACCACGTTATAGCAGCACGCAATTTCATTGCAAGCAGATGATCGAGCCTCCCCGGGTGGGCGTTCCAGGGGGCGCGGGAGAGCGATCGAAGGCCGCCGGTGAGCCAGGCGCGAATGTCGGATACGAGCCCGAGAATCGCTCCGGGCTGGGCTATTGCGCCGGGCCTCGCGTGACGGGTGGCAGGAGAGCTTCTTCCTCCTCGGTATAGAGACGCGACCGGGTCAAAAAGCGCAGCCCGAGCGGCCCCTCGAGCGAGAACATGCCGCCGCGGCCGGCGATCACATCGATGATCAGATGCGTATGCTTCCAGTACTCGAACTGGGCGGCGCCAATATAGAACGGCTGACCCCCGATCTCGCCAAGAAGCACGTCCTGCTCCCCGATCAGCAGCTCGCCGCGCGGGAGGCACATGGGTGCGCTCCCATCGCAGCAGCCGCCCGATTGGTGAAAAAGGAGCGGGCCGTGCGTCGCGGCGAGCTCGCGGACGAGCTCGAGCGCGGGCGCGGTGGCGCTGACTCTCGTGACCGCTTCCATGACCTTCAGAAGAACCCGAGCGCCTTCGGCGAGTAGCTGACCAGCAGGTTCTTGGTCTGTTGGTAGTGATCGAGCATCATTTTATGGGTCTCCCTTCCGAAGCCGGACTGCTTGTAGCCGCCGAATGCGGCATGCGCCGGATAGGCATGGTAGCAGTTCGTCCAGACCCGCCCCGCCTGGATCGCGCGTCCCATCCTGTAGCAGGTGTTGATGTCCCGCGACCACACGCCGGCGCCAAGGCCGTAGAGCGTATCGTTGGCGATCGCCAGCGCATCGGCCTGATCCTTGAAGGTCGTCACGGAGACCACCGGCCCGAAGATTTCCTCCTGGAACACGCGCATTCTGTTGTTTCCTTTGAGCACGGTCGGCTTTACATAGTATCCGTCCGCGAAATCCCCGCCCGGGGCCGCCCTTTCCCCGCCCGCGAGCACCTCGGCTCCTTCCTGTCGCGCAATGTCTAGATAGGAAAGGATTTTCTGCAGCTGCTCGCTCGAGGCCTGCGCTCCGATCATGGTCGCCGGGTCGAGAGGATCGCCCTGCTTGATTTGCGCGACCCGCTTCAGAGCCCGCTCCATGAAGCGTTCGTAGATGGACTCCTCGATCAGCGCGCGCGACGGGCACGTGCATACCTCGCCCTGATTGAGGGCGAACATCGCGAACCCCTCGAGAGCCTTGTCAAAAAAGGCATCGTCTTTCGCGTAAACGTCGGCGAAGAATATGTTGGGGGATTTGCCGCCGAGCTCGAGCGTCACGGGGATGAGGTTCTGCGAGGCGTACTGCATGATCAACCGGCCGGTGGTCGTCTCCCCGGTAAATGCGATCTTGGCGATGCGTTTGCTCGAGGCAAGGGGCTTGCCGGCCTCGACGCCGAATCCGTTCACGACATTGAGGACCCCGGCCGGCAGCAAGTCCGAGATGAGCTCGAGCAGAGCCAGGATGGACAACGGAGTCTGCTCGGCGGGCTTCAACACAACGCAGTTGCCCGCCGCGAGCGCCGGCGCGACCTTCCAGGCCGCCATGAGCAGCGGGAAGTTCCAGGGAATGATCTGCCCCACCACACCCAGCGGCTCATGGTAGTGGTAGGCGACGGTGTCCTCGTCGATCTGACCGATCGAGCCCTCCTGGGCGCGCACGCAGCCGGCGAAATAGCGGAAGTGATCGGCGGCGAGCGGCAGGTCGGCGGCCAGAGTCTCGCGGATCGGCTTGCCGTTGTCCCAGGTTTCCACGGTCGCCAGGTACTCGAGCTTTTCCTGCATCCGGTCCGCGATTTTGTTGAGAAGCGCCGCGCGATCGGCCGGTGCTGCCGCAGCCCAGCCCGCCCGGGCCGCGTGGGCCGCATCGAGCGCAAGCTCGATATCTTCTGCCGTCGAGCGCGGCACCTCGCACAACGAGGCGCCGGTGATGGGGGTGATGTTCGGGAAGTACTCGCCTTTGACCGGCGGCACCCATTTGCCGCCGATGAAATTGGCGTAGCGCTTCTTCAGCTGGAGCCGTACGCGTCCGTGTGAGCTTGGGTCGATGGACATGGTAAATCGCCTCATACGCGAGAGGATGTGGCTTCTGTCGTGCAATGCTCGTGCCACTACCGCTAATGCGGAAAAAGGCGAGATAAAGACGAGTGAAGAGCCGTCTCTGCTCCGCTTCGGCGTATCACGGACAGCCCAGTGTTGCGAAACGGAACATCGCCGCCGCGGCGATCGCGTGTACGGGTTTCTCCCTATGCGGCGGCGAACAGCGTGCGCTATGGTGTGTGGATCCGGCTCCAAGGGGCGCTTTATGATTCGCGATTTCGCTGCCTCGCAACGGCCGGGGCGGCCGTCCGGAGACGATCCGCAGCGCGATCGCGCCCGGACTGTTGCGTTGTGGCACGACCGTGCGCGCCGTCTCGGACTCACCGAGCAGCTGCGGCCCGACTTCGGGCCGGTCACCCGCCAGGAGCTGAGATACCTCACGGAAGAGCGCCGCGATCTGCACCGGCACGCGCTGCCGGTGATGGAGATGCTTCACCAGCAGATCCTGGATACCCATAGCATGGTGATACTCACGGACGAGCGCGGACTCATCCTGCATGCGCTCGGGGACGCGGATTTCCTGCAGAAGGCCGAGCGCGTCGCGCTCAAGCCGGGTGTGCTCTGGTCCGAGGACAGCAAGGGCACGAACGCGATCGGCACGTCGCTTACCGATCGCCGAGCGACCTTGGTGCACGGCAGCGAGCATTTCCTCTCCGTGAACCGCTTTCTTACCTGCTCCTGCGCGCCGATCAGCGATCCACACGGCAATGTGATCGGTGCGCTCGATGTGTCCGGCTCACAGGAGAGCCAGCACGCGCACACCTTGGGCCTCGTGCGGATGTCGACTCAGATGATCGAGAATCACCTGTTCGTGGATCGGTTCGGGGAGTCCCTGCGCGTTCACTTCCATGCCCGGCCGGAGTTCCTCGGTACCCTCATCGAGGGGATCGCCGCGTTCGACGAGGACGGACACCTGCTCGCGGCGAATTCGAGCGGCCTCTTCCAGCTCGGGGTCGATGCCGAGGCGCTCTCGAAGCAGACTCTCTCGTCCTTGTTCGGCATCGACCCGGCGACGCTGCTCGATCGCAGCCGGGCATCCGGCCCGAGTCCGGTGCGATTGTGGGTGCGAGGCAGCGTGGCTGTTGCGGCGCGGGTGGCGTTTCGCGCAGCGCGGCCGGTATTGCCGCCCGCGCGGCGTCCGCAAGACCGCACGGGCCGGAGTGATCCTTCGAGGGAGGGATCGGAGAGCGCATCGCGCGGAACAAGAGGCCTTCCTACGCTGGCCGATCTCGATACGGGTGACCCGGCCGTCGCGGCCGTGGTTGCCAAAGTGCGCCGCATGGAGCGCCATGGCATTCCGATCATGATTCTGGGAGAGACCGGCACGGGCAAGGAGCTTCTCGCTCAGGCCATCCATGAAGAGTCCGCGAGGCGAGCCCAGCCGTTCGTCGCAGTGGATTGCGCATCGCTTCCGGAGTCGCTGATCGAGGCGGAGCTGTTCGGTTACGAGGAAGGCGCCTTCACGGGCGCACGGCGCCGCGGAAATCCGGGCAAGCTGATGGCGGCCAATGGCGGCACGCTGTTCCTCGATGAGATCGGTGACATGCCTCTTGGGCTGCAACCGCGCCTGTTGCGTGCCCTGCAGGAGCGGGCCGTCCAGCCGCTCGGCGGTCGCCGGGCCCTCGCCGTCGATATGGCCGTCATATGCGCGACGCACCGCGACCTCAAGTCGATGATCCAACGCGGCGAGTTTCGCGAGGATCTGTATTACCGGCTCAACGGTCTGGCCGTGCGGCTGCCTGCGCTCCGAGAGCGTCAGGACTTCGAAGCGCTGGCTCGCAGGATTTTGCGCTGCGAGTGCGCGGCGTCGGGGCCGGTGCAATTGGCACCCGAGACCCTCGCTCTGCTTCGGCAGTACGGCTGGCCGGGCAACATCCGGCAGTTGACCAACGTTCTGCGAGCCTCGAGCGCCATGGCGGAGGGGCAGGGCACGATCGTACCGGATCACCTTCCGGAGGATTTCCTGCAGGACCTGCGTGCGATGCGGACCTCGCAGCCGGCTGCCGCACAGGACTGTGCCGCACAGGACTGTGCCGCGGGAGCCGTGCCCGCCGGCACAAAGCTCAAGCAGGTGCGCGCTTCGGTGATCGTCTCGACGATGCACCACTGCGCCGGGAACGTCTCGGCCGCCGCTCGGGCGCTGGGCGTATCGCGCAACACGGTCTACAGGATGCTCAAAGAGGCCCGACAGGGCTCGATCCGGTAGAAAGGGCCCGGCTCAAGGTTGCCCCAAACCGCATCGGGTATAGCCGGCCGAGCCACCGCGGCGCGCGCCGCCGGGGTGAGAGCGTCTCGCGCAATCCTTAGGTAACTGTCCTGATCGCGTGACCGCGGTCACGGTAGTAGAACGGGCCTCGCATCCTGTCATCTGCAGCGAGACCCGATCATGAAGACCTTCTTCGTATTAGCGGCTGCCGCCGCCACGCTGATGCTGGCCCTCCCAGGTGAATCGCTCGCCCAGCGCGCCATGAGAGGCGGTTATGGGGGCAGGTACGATCCGCAAACCGTCGAGACGGTTTCGGGCGAAGTGATATCGGTCGACAAGGTCGTCTACGGTCGGCGCGAGTACTACGGCGTTCACCTCCTGCTGAGGACGGACAAAGGCGAGATGCCGGTGCATCTCGGGCCGAGTTGGTTCGTCGATCGCCAGACCGTGAAGATCCGGCCCCACGATGTCATCGAGGTCACCGGCTCGCGAGTGATCTACGACGGCAAGCCGGCTCTGATCGCCGCCGAAGTCAAGAAGGGCGAGGAGAGCCTGCGGCTACGCACCGTCGAGGGGCTTCCTCTGTGGCGTGGCTCCAGAGCGCGCTGATGACTCGCAAGCCGGTCTCGAGAGGGCAACATCATGGAGGGTGGCGATGACCACCGGCCGGTGTCCATCGGTGTCGAGGCGCAGCGGGGAGGGCGTACCACCCCAACGGTGTTCAACGCCGCATTTCTCTCGGTGCAGTTCTGGGACGGCAGGGCGGCGACCCTGGAGGATCAGGCGAAGCGACCGCCGGCCAATCCCATCGAGATGGGAATGAAGAATCTCAGCGAGGTCATCTGGAGGAGTTGGCCGAGGAAGCGCACGAGCTGCTCGGAGACGCGCTGCTCATTCTCGTCAGCCTCCATTTCCTCGCGGCGCTCAAGCACGGGCTCGTCGATCATGACGGTCTGATTCGGCGCATGCTACCGGCCACCCGGCCGAAATCCGCCGGGGTCGGTCCAGTTTGAAGTCAGGTCAGCTCCGACCCGATCGGCGGCCGCGCCCGTCCGGCCACTCGCGCCAGAGCTCCATGGCGAGCCCGAGAAGGATCGGGCCCGCAACGGCTCGTCCCGACGAGCGGTATGACGGACAGGACGGAGGTCAGTGCGCCAAGGACGACGGGGGCAGTCAGTCCTGCGAGACGGTACCCGATACCTGCAATGAGTCCCTGCGCCAGGGCCGAGAGGACGATGCCGAAGAAGACGGCGCGGATAATGGTGCGCCCGCCGCCCGGACGTAGCGGATGTGTCCGACCCCGAAGAGTCCCTTGGAAGCGCGCCCGGGCTCGCGGGCGGGCGTATCTCCGTCGCGATAAAGGAAGACCAGGAGCAGGAGCGTGAGGAGGACCTTCGCGGCGTTGCGTCCCAAGCCCCCGAGGACGTGACGAGAAGAGAAGAGCCATGGCCACCGCCACCACGGTCGCGGACCGGCCGAACGGCCTTCGCAGGGCGCGATAGGCGGGCCAACTGACGTACGCCAGTGTCGCCGCCCACGCGATCGAGG
>JAKBCR010000036.1 GCA_021807675.1 Pseudomonadota bacterium | reverse complement strand
CGCCTGAGTGTTCCGAAAGTCAGGAGTTGCCCATCGATCGATGTCGACCCCGATATCATGAAGCGGCGCGAGCGGCATCCCAGGCACAGGATGTGCCCCGCCGCCGCAGGTGACGGAGCCTGGGGCAAAAAACCGCGCTTTTTGCCCCAGGCGCGCTGGTTCCCGCGGCCTTTGGCCTGACGGCCGGCCCGGCTCTCGCTCAGACGACATCACAGGGGTCCCCTCCCCCGTGGTGACTTGCAGAAACGTCTGCGCATGGCGGGCGAGCTCCTCGCGCGAGCCCGCACGCACAAGCGCATGACCTGCCGCCGGCGTCAGGCTCGATGCCGGTCACGGGCCCGTCCTCGACGGTGATGCGACCCTGGCGGCGAGCCTTGCCCTCCCCGATCCCGCCTCAGCTGGGCAGCCCGCGGCAGCGAATGTAGAGATGAAGATACTTGCGGCGGACGTAGTTCGATTCCACGAGCGCGAACACGAGCCCCCGCCAGCCGTCGAGAAAGCCGAGCCTGAGCACATAGCCGCGAAAGAACCGCCACTGCGGGTTGAAAAGGACCTTGCCGAAACCGCAGCGCTTGCCCCCGGCGTAGAGGGCTTGCGCCATCAGATCCGCGTATTTCTGCATGCGGTTGTGGTGGTCGGTGAGGCTGCGGTAGGAGTAGTGCTCGAGATGCCCGCGCAGCCTCCCCACGCGGCCCTCGACGCGGGTGTTCTCGTGGATCTCGCGGCCGATCCAGCCGCCGCGGCGCCGGTCGAACAGGCGGATCAGGCGGTCCGGATAGGCATTCCCGTGCCGCAGGAAGCGCCCGAAATAATCCGTGATACGCGGCACCGACCAGCCCGCGTACCCCTCGAAGCCCCCTTCGCGCAGACGCTCGATCTGCTGGCGCAAGGCATCGCTTACCCGCTCGTCCGCATCGAGGCAGAGCACCCAGTCATGGCGGGCCGAGTCCACCGCGAACTGCTTCTGCGAGCGATAGCCGGGCCAGTCCCGCTCGATGACCCGCGCCCCGAGCGCGCCAGCCAGCTCCCGCGTTGCATCCGTCGAGTGGGAGTCCACGACGATCACCTCATCGCAGAAGCTGACCGAGCGCACGCAGGCCTCGATCCGGTCGGCCTCGTTGTAGGTGATGATGCAGGCCGAAAGGCCCTTACGACTCGCCACGCCTCTGTCGCCCCTGTCTCACCCGGCGGGATTGCCCTGCATAGTCTATCGGCTGCAGACGCAGCGGGCTCGCCCGAGCTATAGTAAGACTCTCACGCGTGCTCCTGGCTCACTGTGGAAAGCTATCGAGACCCTGACGTCTCGCCCGCTCCCGCTCCTGCGGCGGACCGGGCCGGCGTACTTTCGCAGATCGACCCGGCCGCGGCCGATGCTTCCGAGCGGATCGCGCTCGCGCTCGAGTCGAACCACATCGTCTACTTCCCCAAGTGTCCCGTTCCCCTGCCTGACGATGCGACGCTCGAGTACCTGCGCACGGAGCTGCCCTCGCGCCTGAAGCTGAAGAACATCAGCTACCATCCGGAAGGGGCCAGAGTCACCGGCATCGAGGGCGACGCCACTGTGCGCGAGCGCACCGGCGAGGTCCTGAAGCGCCACCTCGACGACGTCGCCGGGCTCCTGTACCGGACCATGCCGCGGTGGCGCGGCGCCTGCCGGGTCGGAACGTGCAGCTTTCGCCCGATCCAGGAGCAGGGCCGCGACCTCAAGCCGCACGCGAGCAACGAGCTGGTCCATATCGACGCAGGTGCCTACGGCGCTACCAGCGGCGATCGCATCTTTCGCTTCTTCGTGAATGTGAACGCCCGTGAGGACCGAGTCTGGGCGAGCAAGGGGAATCTGCAGGATATGCTGGAGCGGTACGGCACGCCGGCCGGCATCCTCGATCTCTCGGGCAGGCTGCGGATGCGCATCGACAAGAGCCTCGCCGATCATGCTTTCAGCGCCGCGGTGGGCGCTCTCGCACGGCTCAACCCTCTGGCGCATACGCTCGATTCGAGTCCGTACGATCGCACCATGCGCCGCCTGCACAACTACATGAAGGACAGCGAGGACTTCAGGCGTGACATGCGCGGTTACGAGGAGTTTCGATTCCCGCCTTATTCCGCCTGGATGGTATTCACCGATGGGGTGAGCCATGCGAGCCTTTCGGGGCAATTCGCGCTGGTGACGACCATCATCGTGTCCCGCAGGGCGCTCGAGCACCCGCAGTTCTCTCCGTACGCCCTGCTCGCGGCGCGCTCGCGAGCCGGCGCATCGGCGGCCTGACCCACTTCCTCAGAACGACTTCGAGGCCGATCCCGGATTCGTTGATCCGGGCACCGCCCATGTCCTGGAATCGCCGCTTGGCGAGTGCGCGCAATCAGCTCATTCTCGAATGGCCCCCAGCTCCTGCACCAGCACGCGCATGTTCTCCGAGTAGTCGACCGGGACGACCACGAGGTGCATCCCCCCGCCGGCGAACCCCGCCTCGAGCGCCGGCGCGAGACCGTCGGCGCTCTGCACCCGGGTGCCCTGCATTCCGTACGCTCGGGCGAAAGCCACGAAATCCGGGTTACCAAAAGTCATGCCGAAATCGGCGAATCCGTCGGCAGCCTGCTTCCAGCGGATCATCCCGTACGCGTTGTCCTCCAGGATGAGGACAACGAGGTTGAGCCCGAGCCGCACCGCCGTCTCGAGCTCCTGCGAGCTCATCATGAAGCCGCCATCGCCGCACACCGCGAGCACACGCCGGTCCGGATACAACATCGAGGCCATCATTGCCGACGGCAGTCCCGCTCCCATCGTGGCGAGCGCATTGTCGAGGAGGAGCGTGTTGGCGACACGCGTGCGGTAGTTGCGGGCGAACCAGATCTTGTACATGCCGTTATCGAGACAGACGATACCGTCCTCGGGCATCACCCGGCGCACGTCGCGCACGATGCGCTGTGGGGTCGGTGGATAGCGGCTTTCCTCCGCCCGCTCGGCGATGTGAGCCAGGATGCGCTCGCGCAGCGGCAGCAGGGCTCCCGCGCGGGGCAGCCTTCCTTCGAGCCGGTCGGCGAGGAGCGTCAGGCTGGGGCCGATGTCGCCGATCAGCTCCGCGTGCGGGAAATACACCTCCTCCACGGTCGCCGGGAAGTATCCGACGTGAAGGACGGTGGGCCCGCCCGGCCCCATGAGAAACGGCGGTTTCTCGACGGTGTCGTGGCCGATGGAGATGATGAGGTCGGCACGATCGACGCACTCGTGAATGTAGTCGCGCGCGGAGAGCGCCGCAGTTCCCATGTAGAGTCCGGAGCCGCCGGCGACCGAGCCCTTGCCCATCTGCGTGTTGAAGAACGGGATCTGCACCCGCCTGACGAAATCCGACAGCGCCTCGGCGAGCCGCGGGCGGCTCGCGGCCGCACCGAGCATCACCAACGGGTACTCGGCTGCCCGGATGAGCTCCGCCGCGCGATCGACCGCAGCCGGATGAGCGACCGGCATCGCCGTCGGATGCGGCGGCACGAGCGGAATGTCGGAAGCCTGCTCGGCGGCGACGTCCTCCGGCAGCTCGAGATGCACCGGGCCCGGACGTTCCTGCCGAGCGACCCGAAACGCTTCGCGCACCAGCGAAGGAATGGTCGCCGTACCGACGATCCGGTGCGCCATCTTGGTGAGCGGGGTCATGGTCGAGACGATGTCGACGATTTGGAACCGCGCCTGCTTGCGGCTCAAGACGCCCTTCTGGCCAGTGATCATGACCATGGGCATCCCGCCAAGCTGCGCATATGCGGCGCCGGTCGCCAGATTCAGCGCTCCTGGACCCAACGTCGAGAGGCAAACGCCCGCCTCCCCGGTCAGCCGGCCGTGGGTGGCCGCCATGAATGCCGCTGCCTGCTCATGGCGGGTCAGCACCAATTCGATGCTGGAGCGGCGCAATGCGTCGACCACATCGAGGTTCTCCTCCCCCGGAACCCCGAATATCCGCTTCACGCCCTCGCTCTCCAGAGCCGCCACCAGAAGCTGCGCACCGTTCATGGCAATCCCCTCTCAGGTCTTCTCGAACAGCTGGTCCGCAACGAAGGGATTGGTTCTGCGCTCCTCCCCGAATGTCGACATCGGGCCGTGACCCGGCACGAACCGCACGTCATCGCCGAGCGGAAAGAGCCGCTCGCGGATCGATCTGATGAGCGCGTCGTGGTCGCCGCGGGGAAAATCCGTGCGGCCGATGGAGCCGGCGAATAGCACATCGCCCACCCACGCGCAGCGCTCACCCCGATGAAAGAACACCACGTGCCCGGGCGTGTGTCCGGGGCAATGCAGCACCTCGAGCGTCTGCCCGCCCACCGTTACGCGATCACCCTGCTCGAGCCATCGATCGGGCTCGAAGGAGCTCGCCGGGGGAAATCCGAACTGCGCGGCGGCCTGCGGCAGGGCCTCGATCCAGAACCGGTCCTCGCGCTGCGGACCCTCGACCGGCAGTGACCTGGCGCGGGCGAGATCCGCGGTCGCCGCGCAGTGATCGAGATGCGCATGAGTGAGGAGGATCTTCTCGAGCGTGAGGCCACGCCGATCCGCCTCCGCGAGCACTCGATCGAGATCGCCGCCGGGATCGACGACAGCCCCCTGCCGGCTGTCCTCGTCCCAGATGAGCGAGCAGTTCTGCTGGAAGGCCGTAACGGGGATGATGAGGGCGCGCATCATACCGGCACGAATCCCCGGCAGAAGGGATCTTCGGGATGGACCCGCGAAGCCGACTCCGCGCTCACATGCGTGCTGCCCGTGATTTCACGGCGAGCCGCGTCAGCTCGCCGGCGATATGCGAATCGACGACGCGAGCGGTGGTGGAACGCGCTGGACATCCCTCTATCGTAGCGCACCGCCGCAGTCGAATCGCGTCCGTGCGTTTCCGGGTCTCAGCCCGGTCCCCGGTCGTAGGCCTCGTCCGAGTAGCGGTGCGCAGCCCGCGCGCCACCCATGTCGTCCTCCACATCGAGATAAGCACGCGTGACGGGTCGCAGCTCGCGCCTCGCCCCCCGCCCGCCCGAGCGCTCCACATCGTCCCGCAGCGTGTTGTAGCTGCGCGAGAGTCCGTCGAAGGAGGCTCTAACATCCCGCCCGTCCGAGCCCTGCTCCTCCACTGCGCGGCGGAACTCGTGAGCCCGATCGGCGAAGTCCTGCGCATCCTGCGTGTAGCCTCGGCTCTCGTCGTAACCGCGCGGCGCATCCTGCGCATCCTGCGCAAACGCCTGAGCGCTCAGGTCCAACCTGTCAGCCAACCTGCTCAGGCCACCGTGTGGCGTCGTCGCACAGCCGGCGAGAGCCACCGCCACGAGCGAGGCCGTAAGAGCACCGGCCATTCGCGCATTCATCATAAGCTTCTCCTCGGCCCCGCGGGCCGCAGCCTCACCTGTCGAGCCCAACGCCTCGCCGCCCGACCCGGTTCCCTGTCAGCGGCCGGCGACGGGGCCCGGCGAGGCGGAAGAGTTCTCCGTGATCGGCAGATCGAGGTAGCTGCCACGGAGCAGGTCGAGCCTGACCGGCACGCGCCCCCCCGAGATCCACTCGGCACTCACGGCCCCACCCGATCCGTAGTTGATCTCCCGGTCCGGACGCTTGCTGATTCTCAACACCATCACCAGCCGGGCGCCAGACTCGACCCGCACGGCGGTGATCCGCCGGCCGGTGATGTCGAGCCACTGGACTCTGCCGGGCGCGAGCAGCCGCCGGTGCGCCGGATCGCGCAGGTAGCTCGCGCGAAACTCGTCCGCGGGCGCGAAAAGATGCAGGTAGGTGCCCCCGGGCAACAGCTCGTAGAGCGAGACGGTGAGGTCCACGTCCCGCTTGTTGGTCCACACGAGCAACCGCCCGCTGAATCGGCCGGCGATCTCGAGGCCCCCGGGCAGTGGGCCACTCACGAAGGCGAGGCCGTTCTCCACGGGCACGCTGCCGGTCATGAGGCTGCGTGGCGCGAGCTCGCCGCCACCGTGCCGCCGGGCCAAGTTGACGGTGAGCCGGATGGGCGTGCGGCTCGCCGGCTCGCGCGGGGTCAGCAGTCCCGAGCCGCCCCGTGGGTCGGAAGCGAGATAGAGCCGCGCGCGGTCCTTCGCCAGATGATCCAGCGTGTCGACGTGCTGCCATGCGTTCGCGCCCATGACCTCGAAGTTCACCCGATTCGAGAGCAGAGCGGGCTTGGAATCATTGAGGAAGAGATACGAGAACCACTGCAGCTCGAGCGCCCGCAGATCGAGCACCGCCGCCGGGTCGGTGCGCAGCCCGCGCACGACCTCCTCCGCTCTTCCCTCCCGCATTTCGGTGCGGTCATAGGGCCCGGCGAGCAGGATCTGATCCGCGTGACTGTCATGCTCATAGTGTTGGAGGAAGTAGAAGAGCGTCCCGCCCTCGCCCGGCGTGTAGTATCCGGTCATCGAGAGGATGGGAATGTCCAGGTGGGCGAGCTCCCGCGGGGTTGGCACCAGGCGCCGCCAGTACCAATCGTAGGCCGGATGATCGAGCCAGTGGCGGAAGATCGCGCTCGGTCGGTGCGCGAGATAGGGCAGATCGCGGAAGGGCTTCCCGCTCGCATACCATCTGGCATTGAGCGCACGGCACCAGGTGCGCGTGCCCGGTGCGGGCGGGGCCGTGCCGGTGGCCGTCCCTGGTGGCAGGCTCCTCGTCCCTCGCATCGGTGCGCGGGCGCTCGCCCGCGGACTGGCCGGAGCGCCGGCGGCGGCGCTCCGGTCTCGCTCCGTCTCGATCCGTTGCAACCAACAATAGGCGGAATTCAGCCCGATGCCGCCATCCATCGGAAAGTTGATCCCGGGCGCCATGGCGTCGGAAGTCGCAATGGCTTTCAGCTCGGGCGGCAGGCGCTTGGCCGCCGCCCAGGCGACAAAGCCGCTGTACCCGTCCCCGTACATGCCGACCTGCGCGTCACTCCAGGGCTGCTTGGCGATCCAGCCGATCACCGCGCGGGCACGCTCCCCTTCGTCCTCGAAGGGGATGACTTTCCAAGTGTCGGGTCCTGTACGTATGCGGGGCGTGAACGCCACCATGCTCGCGAAGCCATACGCGGCGGTCTCGATTGCCTCATCGTAGCCGCCCGGTGCGATACGGTACTGGAGCAGGGTCGTCAACAGGCCGCTCGAGCTGCGCGGACGGACGAGGAGCGCAGGCACGGCGCTGCCGCCAGGGCTATCGATCACGACATCGTCCCGGATGATGTAGCGCCGGTCCTCATCGAGCGAGACGAGCCCGCGGACGATGGGACCGAAGCTGCGGTATGCATCGAACGCGAGGTACTGGCCTATCAGCCCGAGTGCCTCGGATTGGCTGATCCGCGTGCGGCCACGCAGGCGGTCGAAGCTGGCCTGCAGCGCCCCCGCGTACGCGGCAGGTGGCGCCTCGAGCCAGGATTCCACACGGTAAGCATCCAGGTTGTCGAATATCGGGATGGTCTCCCAGAAGGCGAGATCGAAAGCCTGTGAGAAGGGCAGCCGGTACTGCGCCTGCAGGGATTTCGCGTGCACGTAGAGGTCGTAAACCAACGCGGGGTCCGCGGGGGGGCGGCCCTGGCTGCCCGCGCGCAAATGCTGCAGCTCGAGACGCGCGGAATACGCGGACTCGAAGCTACCCGCCACGAGCTGCAGCGCCGAGAGGTTGGCGAGGTACTGCTCGCGGTCGTCGTTGCGGTAGACGGGGATGATGCGCGAGGCCAGATCGCGCATGACGGCCGGCGTCGATGGAGCGTAGACCGACGAGGGTGCATGGAACTGCAGGGACTGAGCCACCGCGAGCCGCGGCAGCAGCAGGGCCGAGAGGACGATGCCGAGCGCTCTGCGCATTGCGGCGGGCCCCCTAGGGGGCCGAGCCCGGGCTGGGACCCGGTCCCGGCGATTGGGTGCTCGGCCCATCCTGGGCCTCGCGCCTCGCCACGGCGCAGGAAATGAAGGCCGCGTAGCTCCAGGCGAGATGCTTGGCCGAGCTCTGCTCGCCGGTGCGCTGATCGAACTGCTCTGACATGTCGCCACTTTCAGGGGTGAAGGCGCGGACCGTCTCGAGGTAACCATCTCCCCGTGCGAGCAGCGCGCTGCGTCCGCCAGCCCTGGCGGCGCGAAAGCAGAGCTCGGCGGCCGCCAGTGTCGAGAAGTAGTAGGCGCCACCGGAATAATAGCGGTCGGCGCGATAGCGCCCAAGCGCCGGCCCACGTCCCGCGGGCCGCCCGCGGTTGATGGGATAGTCCGCCTCGAACAGGCTGTCGAGCGCATCGAGCGTGGCGTGGATGCGCGGATCGCACACCGAATGGGTACCGGCCGCGTCGGCGGCCTGCAGCGCCGCGAGAATGACTGCGATGTCGAGCTCTTTCGCCGAGGGCTCGCCGGAATCGAGCACTCGCGAGCGGTAATAGCCGCGATCGGCCCGCCAATAGCCGTCGAGCCGCTCACGAATGGCCCGGGCCTCCATCCGGCAGTCTCGCGCCTGATCGCCCTCTCCTCTCGTCTCGAGCCAGTCGGCTCCGTCATCGAGCGCCTGCGCCCCGACACGGAGCGTGAAGTAATGCAGTCCCCGCTCCTCCTCCCAGATGTCGTAGCACGGCTCGCGCCAGTGATTCCGTGTGAAGCACAGATCCTCGCGCAGCAGCCCCTCGCAGGCCGTCTGCAGTCCAGGCTCGACCGATGCGCAGCGCATCCAGCGCAGTATGGCGAGCACGCGCAACGCGGGGCCATCGTTCTGCGGCCGCGCCCAGTTGGAGATGTCGAGAGTGCCGTCCGCATTGACACGCGTCTCAGCGGCGACCGCATCGTCATGGATGCGCGCGAGCTCGGTATCCGGACGCAGATACTGAAGGAAATCGGGCGCCACTCGCGCTCGCCACTGATCCGAGGCGCCGGTGAGGCTGCGCCCGTCGAGCGCCCTGAGCGCCGCACTGAAGCGCGCGAACTCTCCGAAAAGCCTTAACCCCTCTTCGCCTGCGAGTCCATCGCCGTGAAGGAGCCGCAGGGCGTCTATCACGATCGCCGAGTCGCGATACCAGTGAAAGAAGTAATCCGGGTCCGGATCGTAGGAGGCCGGAACCGGCGAGGCGACCACCGCGCCCGGCACCGGACGGATGACCTGATCGAAGCCCGGGCGAGTCTTGACGATCCCGACGGGCGAGATGCTGCGCAACATCTGCCGTGCGGCATGCCGGTACTGCCGGTCGATCCAGGCGTCGAGCGTCTCCACAGATGCCATCCTCACCCCGCAAGATGCGGGCTCGAGAAGCCGAGCCGGCGCAGCCCCGCGCGCACCTCCGGCGCGCTCATGAAGAGCTTCCAAGGAAGTCCCGTGCGGAAATTCTCGATCATCAGAATGATCGGACCCTGGTCGATCGCGAGGTGCGTGTCGGCATACCAGTCCCGCTGCGGACAGAAGGCGTCGACGAAGCCGTGGGGCCGCCAGATCCTCTCGCCATAGCTGCCGAGGAAATGCCGCAGCGCCTTCATCGCCTCCGCGGGCGCGTACGGAAGGCTTGCGAGCGCGGCGGTGGGCGCGATCGTGCCGTTGTCGTTGTCCGGAGAGTGCGCGGCATAGCCGTCGGGATCGTCGCTCGCCGTCAGGCCCCAACAGTGCTCGCCATACCCACGATGGTGGCTGGGGTTGGCCACGCAGTGCGCGTGATTGATCCGCACGTGCCGCTGGTTCTGCTCCCAGTAGCTCGCGTAGCGGTCCGTGAGCCCGCGCGGATCGAGGCCGCAGAAGGAGTAATGTGCGAAGAAGAGCGGGCCGCCGAAGGCCGGCCCGAGCGGCAGCTCGATCCCGCTCCAGCTTCTGCCGTTCACGAAATCCCGACCGGTGGCGAAGCCCCGGTGATACACGTGTGGATCGATGGGGTAGCGCGGCGAGCCGGCGCCGAGCACGTAGGTGACGAGGCACTCGTTCCAGCCGCGGATCTCGTGCTCCAGCGCCCAGCCGTTGTTCGGGCTCCAGTGCCAATAGAGCACGCCGCGGGCGCCGCGCGCGTACCAGTCCCATTCGACTTCCTCCCACAGCCACGTCATCGCGTCCCGCAGTCTCCTCTCCGCGGGCGTGTCGCGGTTGAAATACTGCCGAGCAGTGAGAAGTCCCATGCAAAGAAAGGATGTCTCCACGAGATCGCCTCCGTCGTCCTTGCGCGAGAAGGGAATCGTGGCCCCGGTGCGACCATCCAGGAAATGCGGCAAGGCGCCGTGGTAGCAGGTGGCGCGGCCGAGGACATCCAGCATGGCACCGAGCCGCTCGAGCGCCTGCTCGCGCAAGACCCAGCCGCGCTCCACCGCGACAACGAGCGCCATCAGCGCGAACCCCGAGCCGCCGACTGCCGCAAGATCGGCGCTTTGCCCTTTGCCGGCCGGACGCCGGTCGGGCGGGAGCCCGCTTACCGGGTGCGCCGCTTCCCAGAAGAACCGGAAAGTCTGTCGTTGCACGCTCTCGAGCAGTTCCTCATCACTCAGGGTGGCGAGCCGCGCCGGGCTCATCTCCTCGGATCGGGCGGTAGGGGACACGTAGCTCAACTCCTGCTTTCACGGACGTGGGAGGCTTTACCGCGCACGCCCGACGGATCGGCCGCGCGTCCCGTGGGACATTTCACCAGGTGGACCACGCGGGCGAAGAGAGGATCGCGCGCCTGCGCCCCGCCGATGTGGATGACGCCGGTGCGCCCGAGTTCGTGAACGAACACGTCGATGACCCGCTCCAGGGTGTCACCGTCGAGCGATCCGAACACATCGTCGATGAGGAGCCATTGCGGCGCCTGCAGCAGCACCCGAGCAAAGGCGAGCGCCAGCTGCTCGTCCTCGCTCAACTCGCGATCCCAGCGGCGCGATATGTCGAGGAGTGGCGCCAGCCGCTCGAGCCCGAGCCGGCGCAGCGCCTGCGCGTAGGCGTCCGCATCGAAGCGGTCGGGCTTCATCGGGTAGGCGAGCACTTCGCGCAGCGACCCCTGCGGCAGATAGGGCGTGCCGCGCGGGAAGTAGAGAGTTTGCTCACCGGCGGGCATGACGACCCGGCCGGTACCGAGCGGCCAGAGCCCGGCGAGGGCGCGGAAGAGCAGGGTCCTGTTGGTTCCGGGCTCCCCCACGATGAGGAGCCGCTCCCCGGTGCGCACCTCCACCGTCCTCTCCCGCAGCATGTCGCGGCCGCCAGCGGAGGATACCTCGAGGCCCTCGATGGTGACCCGGCCGGCGATGCCCTCCGCGTAGGTGATGTGACTCTCTACCTCGTGCTTGACGTCGGTGGTCACGACGGCACGGCGGAAGTTCGCCACCCTGAGCAGGGTCGCCCGCCAGTCGGCGATCTGGCTGAAGTTGTCGACGAACCAGCGAAGCGAGGACTGCGCCTGCGTGAAGGCTGCGGCGGCCATCATCATGCCGCCGAAGGTGAGCCTTCCGTCGAAATAAAGCGGCGCCGCGACCAGGATCGGCGCGACGATCATCACCCAGCCGAAGCCGGCCGTGATCCAGGTGAGGTTGGTAAGTCCCGTGACCAGGCGCCAGGTGGCCTGGAGCACCGCGCCGAGGCTCGCCTCGAGCCGCCGCCGCTCGCCTTCCTCCCCTGCGGCGAGGGTGATGCCGTCCAGATGCTCGTTCACCCGCACCAGCGCGAAGCGCAGGTCCGCCTCGCGCGAGTAGCGCTCGGCGTTGCGCCCGATCAGGCTTCCGCCCACCCAATAGGAGAGAAGCGAGCCGACCCCCGCATAGAGAATCGCGGCCCAGACCATGTATCCGGGAACCGGGACCTCGCGTCCGGCAATCCTGACCGCGAAGCCCCGGGAGAGTACCCACAGGACGCCGATGAAGGTGACGAGCAGCACCGTGGCCTGCAGCAGCTGCGTCCCGAGGTCTGCCGAAAGCTCGCACAAATGCCGGGCGTCCTCATGCATGCGCTGATCGGGATTGACCCCCATGGGTCCCGCATTGGCGAGCCAGAAGGCGCGCCGCGGGCTCATCCAGTCGCGGATGAGGTCTCCCACCAGGCCCTCGCGCAGCTTCACCTTCAACGCCTCCACCAGCCAGCGCTGCGCGACGTTGAGCACGAGGAGGCAGCCCGCGATGATGAAGAACATCCCGAGCTCGAAGAGAAAGTCCCGGAAATCGCGCCGGGTCAGCGCATCATAGAAAGGCTGGTTCCAGCGATTGAGCCACACCTGCCCGTAGGCAGTGGCCACGATCACGGCGAAGGCCGCCACCATGAGCACGATGAGCGACTTGCCGACCGGCGAGGCGAGCAGCGCCCGCACCATCATGACGAGCTGCGGCACCAGCCCGGAATGGGCGGCCTCCGTCTCCGGAAGGTGGCTGTCGCTGCTGTCGTCTTCCGCGTCTATCATCGTACTCGTCATCGCAACGGGGCGTTCGCATCCATCCGCAAGCCGGAATACCTCATGAGGACACTGAAACCGCAAGACGCACGGCGCATCGAGGCGCTCATCGGCAGGATGACCCTCACGGAGAAGCTGGGTCAGCTCACCATGATGGCCGCCAGCCACACCGTGACCGGACCTGTGATCACCGGCCATTCCGTGGACGATATCCGCCGCGGGCGGATCGGCAATCTGCTCAATCTTATCGGGGCCGCGGCCGCCCGAGAAATGCAGCGTGTCGCAGTCGAGGAATCCCGCCTGGGGCTCCCCCTTATGATCGGCCTCGATGTCATCCACGGCCACCGTACGCTATTTCCCCCGCCTCTGGCGGAGGCCGCGCTGTTCGATCCGCAGGCGTGGGCGCTGACCGCACGGGAAGCGGCCCGGGAAGCGGCCGCTGATGGCATCTCCATGACTTTCGCGCCCATGCTCGATGTCTCCCGCGATCCGCGCTGGGGACGGACCATTGAAGGCCCCGGCGAGTCGGCTTGGGTCGGGGAGCGGCTGGCGCAGGCCAAGGTGCGCGGTTTTCAGGGCACCGATCTCGCGGCCGCGGAGTCGATCGCGGCCGTGGCGAAGCACTTCTGCGCCTACGGGGCGGTAACCGCGGGCCGCGAGTACGCCTCGGTGGACGTCTCCGACCGAGCGCTGCTCGAAGTTCACGTGCCGCCCTTCGCCGCTGCCGTGAGCTCGGGTGTCGCCGCGGTGATGCCCGCATTCACCGATCTCGCCGGTATTCCCATGACCGCCCATGGGGCGATGCTGCGCGGGCGCTTGCGCCGGCAGCTAGGCTTCGAGGGCGTTCTGGTGAGCGATTACAACGCCGTCGCCGAGTTGATTCAACACGGCGTGGCGGCCGACCTCGTCGAGGCGGCGGCTCTCGCGCTCGCGGCCGGCATCGACATCGACATGGTCTCGGGGGCTTATTTGCAGGGGCTCCCGGTCGCGCTCGAGCGCGGTCTCGTGACGCTGGCTCAGATCGATGAGTCCGTGCGCAGGGTATTGGCTCTCAAGGCTCGCCTCGGCCTCTTCGAGGATCCCTACCGGCGCGGCGCCAGCGCGGAGAGCGCGGCCGCAGTGGCCGGGCGGCGCCGGCTGGCGCGGGACGTCGCCGCGCGCTCCATCGTGCTGCTTACCAACCGGGAGGGAGCGCTGCCGCTCTCGACGGACATCCACCGTCTGGCGCTGATCGGACCTCTGGCCGACGCCGCCGCCGAGATGCGCGGCCCCTGGTGGTCCGCGGCGGATCCCGAGGCGCAGATCAGCGTCCTCACCGGCATTCGCGCGGCGTTGCCGCAAGCGCAGATCTTCCATGCGAGCGGCGTCGAAATCGTCGGCGCCGACGAGAGCGGTATCGCGGCGGCGCTCGAGCTTTGTGACGAGGCGCAAGCCGTGGTGCTCTGCCTGGGTGAAGGCGCCACGATGAGCGGGGAGGCGGCCTCGCGCGCGCATCCGCAGCTGCCCGGTCGTCAGCAAGAACTGGCAGAGGCGGTTCTGCGGCGCGCCGGTGCCCGAAGCATCCCCGTCATCGCCGTCCTTTTCTGCGGGCGCCCACTCATCGTGCCCTGGCTCGCCGAGCGGGCGAGCGCCCTGCTCGCGGCCTGGTTTCCGGGCTGTGAGGCCGGTCATGCCGTGGCGGACATCCTGACGGGCCGAGCCTCGCCGAGCGGACGTACGCCGATCACCTGGCCGCGGGCAGTGGGGCAAATACCGCTTTACTTCGAGCAGCGCAGCGGCGGGCGGCCGACCGATTCGGGCAACACGTTCTCGAGCAGGTACATCGATGAGTCCACCGAGCCGCTCTTCCATTTCGGCCATGGCCTCACCTATGGACACTTCAACCTGAGCTGTTTGCGCGTGACACCGGAGTCGGCCAACCCCTCGGACACGGTGCAGATCCGGGTCGACGTCGAGAATCAGGGAGAGCGCCGGGCGCAGGAGACGGTATTCCTCTTCACGCATCGCCTGAAGTCGCGCGTCGCGCCGCCTCTTCTCGAGCTGCGCGGCGTCGGCAAGATCACCCTCGATCCGGGCACGCGCGGGACAGTCACCCTGCTTCTGCCCGTCATGGAGTTGCAGTCCCTCGGGCCCGATCTCGAGCCGACGCTCGAGCCGGGGGCGATCGAGATCCTCGTGGGGCCGAGCGCGGCGCGCGCCTCGCTCCTGACCGGCCGGTTGGAAATCGTGACCTGAGGCGAGGGCGCGAGCGAGGGGCGTCCGCCGCTCAATCGGCGCGCGCGAGGAGCTGCGCCAGCCGCTCTGCGAGCAGCTCCGGCGCGGTGTCGCTCGCCGTCACCGCGCAGCTCGCGCCGCGGCGCGGAGCGTAGAGCCGCGGCTCCGTCACCTTGAAGAGCCCCACGGTCGTGGCGTCCGTGGCCGCAGCGAGGTGCATCAGGCCGGAGTCGGCGCAGACGAAACAATCCGCCGCCGCCACCACTGCGGCGACCTGACGCACCCGGCGAGAGTAGTACGCCGGCAGCTCCGTGATCGCCGCCACGCCGCTCGGCGGCCGGATCTCGATGACCCGCACAGCAGGCACACGCTCGCGCAGGCTCGCGATCATGCGGCGCCACCAGTCGACCGTGAAGCGCTTCGCGCCCGTCGCGTGAGCCGCCACGGCCACCACGGGGCCCGGGCTTTCGGCCCCCAGGAGTTGCTCGATCTCCTGCCTGCCCGCGAGGCGCTCGGCCCCCGTCAGGCGAATATCGAGCTTGGGCGTTTGCGCGCGGGCATGGTCCTCATCGAGCTCGAGCACGCCGCGACGCAGCAGATACACGGGATAGTCGCCCATGTGCGTTGGCGCGCCATTGAAGGGAATACTCACATCGACCCCGTCGTTTTTTTGACCGCTCGCGAAGCCGAGCTTCAGGCGCGCCCCGAGGAGTCGGGTCAAAAAGCGCGAGGTCCAGGATCTGGGGCAGGGATCGATCAGGATGTCGTACCGGATCCTCCTCACCCGCAGCAGTGTCAACAGATGCCGCAACGGATGCCGGACACCGCGAAACGGCAATTGATGCACGCGGCGGACCGAGGGGAATTCCCGGAACACCTCGCTCGCAGCCGGACACGCCGTCAGGATCTCCACCCGGGCCGCGGGCAGCGAGGCCTCGATCTCCTCGAGGAGGGGTGTCATCAACAACGTGTTGCCGAGGCGCGTATTCGGCCGGCAGATGAGAATCGTCGCGTGCGCATGCCTCGAGGCCGGCAGGCCTGCCGGGCTCAGGGCTTCGGCGAGGGGGGGGGCCTGTGCGCTCGCGGTCGCGAAGTCGGATCTCAGGATCTGCGGCGGCATCGTCAAATTATGGCATGGCCGGGGCCCTGCCGCTTGCGGTGGCGGCCACGCCCCTGTGCCTGCCCATGCTTCGGGTCGCACGCCGAGCGATGGCCAACTAGACTCTCGGACCTAGAAGTCAATTGCCAGGGTACCCAGCTTGCATCCTTCGGACCTGGGCGCATCGGCTGCCATCTTTCTGTCGCAGATCGTGGTGCTTCTGCTGACCGGGCGTCTCCTGGGGGAGCTCCTCTCCCGCTGGGGACAGCCCCCGGTCATGGGGCAGCTCCTCGCGGGCATCGTGCTCGGCCCCTCGGTCCTCGGCCACATCTTCCCCGGGGCGGAGCTCGCCCTCTTCCCGCCCTCCGTTCAGCAGCGGGCAATGCTCACCGCGGTGGGACAGCTCGGGGTGCTCCTGCTGCTGTTGCTCACCGGCATGGAGACGGACCTGTCGGTCATGCGCAACTCCGGACGCGCCGCCCTCAGCGTGTCTCTGACCGGCATCGCAGTACCTTTCCTCTTCGGGCTGGTGGCGATCGAGCTGCTGCCGGCGTCGATGCTGGTCAAGCCGGGCGAGCGGCTCCTGCTCGGGCTCTTCATCGGTACCGCCCTTTCGGTATCGTCAGTCAAGATAGTCGCCACCGTGGTGCGCGAGCTCGGCTTCATCCGGCGCACGGTCGGTCAGATCATATTGGCCGCCGCCATCATGGACGATGCGCTCGGGTGGATCGTCGTATCGGTACTCCTCGGACTCGCCGAACTGGGGCACATCGATGTCGGCGGAGTCTTACGCAGCGTACTCGGCACCCTCGCCTTCCTCACCTTCAGCATCACCGTGGGGCGGCGGCTCGTCTTCCACGTGATCCGCTGGACCAACGATCACTTCGTGAGCGAGTTGCCGGTGATCACCGCCATCCTGGTGATCATGGGAGTGATGGCACTCGCGACGGAGGCGATCGGGGTACAGACGGTGCTCGGCGCCTTCGTCGCCGGCATTCTGATCGGCGAGTCTCCCATCCTGACCCGACACATCGAGGAGCAGCTGCGGGGCCTCATCGTCGCGCTCTTCATGCCGGTCTTCTTCGGGTTGGCGGGACTCGGGACCGACGTCGCCTCACTGGCGCGGCCCAACATGCTGTTGCTCACGATCGGTCTCATCGCCGTGGCCAGTGTAGGCAAGTTCTCGGGCGCGACCCTCGGCGGTCGCCTCGCCGGCCTCACGGGCGCGGAGTCGCTCGCGGTCGGATGCGGCATGAACGCCCGCGGCTCGACGGAGGTGATCATCGCCTCCATCGGACTTTCCATGGGTCTCATCGACGAGAGCTTCTTCACCGCGATCGTGGTGATGGCGCTCGTGACCACGCTGGTCATGCCGCCGATGCTGCGCTGGGCGCTGCAGCGTCTGCCGATGCGGCCCGAGGAGGCTGCGCGTCTCGAGCGGGAGGCCCTGGAGGCGCGCGGCTTCCTCTCCGGCGTCGAGCGGCTGCTGCTCGCGGCGGACTCGAGCCCGAGCGGCCAGCTCGCCTCGCGTCTGGCGGGTCTGATCGCCGGAGTACGCCGGATTCCGACCACCGCCCTGCACTTCGAGCGCGCGGCGGCGGAGGGCACCGCGGCCGAGCACACGACAGCCGTCATCCGGGAGGCGGCCGAGTCGGGGGGCGCCGAGAACGGCGGCGCGGAGCGGCTCGATCTGACATTGCGCGTCGAGGAGCCGCAGCCTGGCGACGATGCGATCCGCTCGGAGGATCGCAAGGGATACGGCCTCCTGCTCATCGGGCGCGAGCCCGCCTCCCGTGGCTCCCGGTTTCACCGCTCGATCGCCCAGAGCGCCGCGGGATTCTCCGGCCCCTTCGCAATAGTGCTCGCGCGACGCGAGCACCGCTCGGGACGGCTGCGCGCGCCGCTCAAGATTCTGGTGCCGGTATCCGGGACGAGCATCTCGCGCCGCGGCGCGGAGCTGGCCGTTGCGCTTGCGCAGGGCTCGCACGGCTCCGTCACGGCCCTGCACATCGAAGGACGCAACGCTCGCCGGCCGCTACACAAGCGCCTCGGGTCTCTTTTCGGCAGACAGGATGAAGTTGACGAGGAGCCTTCCAACAACCCCATCACCGACGAGATAGTCCAACTCGCACGCGCTTATTCGGTCAATGTGCAATCCACCGTACGCAGCCACCGTGAGGCGCAGACCGCGATCCTGCGCGAGATCAGTGCGGGCCGTCATGATGTCTTGGTCATGGGTGTCAGCCCGCGACCGGGTGACCCGCTCAACTTCGGAGATGTTGCCTCGGTGCTGCTCGAGCGCGCGGAGTGCTCGCTCGTCTTCCTTGCCGCTGACCCCGCCGCGAAGCCGGAGCCTCCGGGCGGCTCCACGTGAGCTCCCCTCGAGGCGCCGCAGGCGACTGCGAGGCTATCCTGCCCCAAGGCGACCTCAAGGCTGCCAATCGAGCAGGTCCGCTATCCGCTCCACGGTCACGTCCGCGGGCGGATGCGCGGCAATCTCCTTGGGATCACGGGCGTAGTGCCCCTGGCGCGGGAAGATCGTGGTCAACGCGTCGCCCCAAGCGCGCTTCATCGCGGTGAGGATGCGCAGCTTGTCGTCCACCATCACGTAACGTGATGCCGGAAAACGGCGCACGACGGCATCGAGCATCCGCTCCTTGTGCAGATAGATGAGCACCCGGCCTTCCACGGCGTCCCAGAGACCGGACCGGCGCACCTTGCGTGGCTGGAAGACCACATCCCCATCCGACAGGATGGCGGTCGGCCCGAAGCGGCGGCAATGCCCGAGCACTTCCAAGGCGCCCGGATAGAGCCGGCTCGCAAAAGGGTAATCCACGAGGAAAGAGGACATGAGCAGCAGGTGCGGCTCATCGAGGTTCTCGAGGCGGTACCGTTGCAGGGCGCCGAGGTAATCGGCATAGCCCAGCTCCGCGCGCAACGCCTCGAAGATGCTCCAGTACCGGTCGCGCTGAGCGCGCCCGAATTCGCGCTCCAGATGGCCGCTCAGATCATCCTGTACCGCATCGTTGTCGAGCAACGTGTTATCGACATCGAAGAGAAATACTGTCGGCGCGGGCGGCGGCATGACGGTGGTCTCAGCGTGGGAACCGGTTGGCCATTTCCGGCGCACGGCTCATCTGACGCTGTACCCGCGTGCATCGAGACATGCGGTCACCGCGCGCTTGTAGTTCGAGGGTGTCGCTGTCGCCGCATGGGTATCGTTGACCGGATTGGTGGGATCGAAGCCGGTCTGACCCACCGCCCATTCGTGGCACTGATACCGGTCATTCTGCGTCTGCTGCTTGCTCTGGCCCCGCTTCGGGTAGACGTAGAGGCTCAAGGCGCCCTGGCTGTTGCTCCCTGGGGTCTGAGCGGAAGGGGGCGGCGCTGCGCCCTGGACCGCGCCTCCCGTGATCGGGGGCGGATCCGCCACGACGTATGCGCCATAATCAGGGCTCCAGAGGTAGTACACGCCCTGCCAGTAGTAATAGGGAACGTTGCCCCACCAGTAGGTGACGCATCCTGCCGGCAGCGCTCCGAGGAACCAGGGGAAGTCCCAGTCGAGATAGACGTGCGGCCAGAACCTGCCGTCCCAATAGCCCCCGCCCCAGTAGCCCGGCTCCCAGCGCGGGCCCCACGGGCGAACCCAGTAGCCAGGAGGGCGCCCATCGTTCCAGTCGGGGTGCATGCCGTTCCAGTCCGGGGGCACGGCGTACCGCGGGCCATCTTGCCAGAAGTGCTCCTCGTCCCCGCCGTGCCAGCGCCTCTCGTCGCCAGGGCCGTGCCAGCGGCCTCCGTCGCCGGGGCCGTGCCAGCCCCCTCCGTCGCCGGGGCCATGCCAACCCCCTCCGTCGCCAGGGCCATGCCAGTGCCCCTCCTCGTGCGGACCGCCCGCGAAGCGCCCCTGGTCGCGCGGACCGTCGAACCGGCGAGGTCCTTCGGCAAGGTGCATCCCGCCGCGCATCTGCATCCCGCCACGCATCACAGGTCCCCGAGCGACCGGCCCGCGAGCGGCAACGTGCCCGGGAAAGACGATCCGGTGCGGATCCGCCGCGCTGTTCGCGGGTACCGCCGCCAGCAGTAACGACGCCGCGAGCATCGCTGCCACGGCCATGCCATGGGTCACTCTCGCCATGCTTCTCATGCACTGTACCCCGCCGTCCATTTGGACTCGCCTCGGCCGCCTTCGTTCAAGCCCGCCACGAAGCTTACAACGTTCCAGCTGACCGAAAGCTGACCAGCTTCACCCCCTCGAGCGCCCCGAGCAGGACCGCCGCCGCCGCCGCACAGAGCAGGAACTGGTGCGGCTGCAGCGGGCCGAGACCGAGGAAAACGTGCACGCGAGGGATCGAGAAGATGGCGATGAGCGCCCCGGCCGCGGCCACCACGCTGATCCAGAGCGACGGGTTCGGACGCAGGAATCCCGCGAGCGGTGAGGCGCTGAAGCTACGATTCGCGACGATGAGCGCATAGTTGGCGCACACCAGCGTCACGAAGCCCATGGACCGCACCACCTGCGCAGACAGCCCGTGGAGCGTCGCGTAGAGAAACACGCCGCATACCGCCAGGAGCGCGAGCGCTCCCTGGAGGAACCCGCTCACGAGCAGTGAGCGCGACAGGAGGGCGCTCTCGGGATCGCGCGGCGGGCGGGTCATGACATCCCGCTCGTCGCGCTCTGCCTCGAGCACGACCGAGCACAGCGGATCGATGATGAGCTCCAGGATCGCGATCAGCATGGGTGTCAGCACCAGGGGCCGGTCCATGGCGATGGGCAGCAGCGCCAGACCTGCGATCGGCACATGGATCGCCAGAATGTAGCCGACGGCCTTCACCAGATTGTCGTAGATACGCCGCCCGAGCCGCACCGCTCGCACGATGGAGTTGAAATCGTCATCCAGCAGCACGAGCGAAGAGGCTTCTCGCGCAACGTCGGTCCCGCGCTGTCCCATGGCGATACCGATGTGCGCCGATCTGAGCGCCGGAGCGTCATTGACACCGTCGCCCGTCATGGCGACGACCTCGCCGAGCGCCTTCAGCGCATCGACGATGCGCAACTTCTGCTGGGGCGTGATCCGCGCGAAGACCGATACTCCCGCGGCGCGCTTGCGCAGCGAATGCTCATCGAGCCGCTCCAGATCCTTACCGGTCATGACGCTCTCGTGCTCGATACCGGCCTGCCTCGCGATGGCACGCGCGGTCTGCGGGTGATCGCCGGTGATCATCACCACACGGATGCCAGCCGAGCGGCACTCGCGCACGGCCTCGGGGACCCCCTTGCGCAGCGGGTCCGCGAAGCCGATCAACCCGGTGAGCTCGAGCGGCAGATCGAGGGCTCGCTCCGGCGGAGCCGCCGCTGCGAGCCGGGCGCGGGCCACCGCGAGCACCCGCATGCCCCGGTGCGCCAGATCCTCCACCCTGCCGCGCATCGTCTGCAGCGCCGCGCCATCCATGCGACAGAGGGTGGCGATCGCCTCCGGCGCCCCCTTGGCCGCTGCGAGGAGCGCTCCGTCCACGCCGCGCCAGACCTGCACCAGGGCCGGCAGCTCCGGCAGCCACGGATAGCCGCGGACGAGCTCCGCCCCGGGCATCTGGCCCTCGGCAGCGGCGAACAGGCGCACCAGCGCTCGGTCCATCGGATCCACCGCCTCGGGGCGGCTCGCCAACACAGCGGTCTCGAGCAGATCGCGCAGCCCCGGGTCCAGCACGCGCGATCCCGCGGACGGACTCACTCCCGCCGCGCACTGCGCATCCCGCTCCAGCCATTCGACCGACATGAGGTTGCGCGTGAGCGTACCGGTCTTGTCGGTACAGAGCACGGTTGCCGCGCCCAACGTCTCGATCGCCGCCGGCCGGCGAGTCAACACCTGCGAGCGTGACAGTCGCCAGGCGCCCATCACCATGAAGACGGTCAGGACCAGAGGGAACTCCTCCGGCAGCATCGACATCCCGAGCGCGATCCCACCGAGCAGGCCTTGCAGCCAGGCGCCCCGCACCGCCCCATAGAGCAGCGCCGCGAAGGCGCTCAGCGACAATCCGACGATGGCGAAACGGGTCACGAAGCCGCGCGTCTGCGTCTGCAGGCGCGGCGGCTCCGGCTCGATCCGCGTTACCGCATGTCCGATCTTGCCGATCTCGCTGTGCGGTCCCGTCGCGGTAACCACGGCGAAGCCGCCGCCGGTGACGATGAGAGTGCCAGAGAACACGAGGGAAAGATCGTCGCCTGCCGGAACCACATCCGCAGACGGCGGCGCGAGCGAGGCGCGCTTGCGCACCGGGACGGACTCTCCCGTGAGCAGACTCTCGTCCGCCTGGACGTCGTCACCGGAAATCAACATCGCATCTGCGGGGACGCGGTCACCCTCGGCGAGCACCAGCAAGTCACCGTGCACGACATCCCTGCCGGGGATGCGAATCTGCTCGCCGTCCCGGATGACGAGCGCTCGTGGGCTCGTCAGGTCCCGCAGCGCCTCGAGGACCCGCTCGCTCCTGCCCTCCTGGACGATGGCGATCGCCACCGAGAAGCAGGCGAACGCAAAGAGCACCAGTGCCTCCCCGCGGCTGCCGAGCAGCAGGTACAACACTCCCGCGCCGAGCAGCAGGGCGAACATGGGCTCGCGCACCACCTCGACGACGATGCGCAATGCCGTGCGGCGCTCGAGCTCGGGCAGCGCGTTCGGGCCTTCCGCCCGCAGCCGTTCGGCCGCCTCGCGCGCAGTCAGGCCGCGGCGAGAGGCAGGCGGCGCACCTCTCGGAGTGCCATCGCGTTTCAGTCCTGTGGCGTCGCTCATGCTTCAGGCGGTACCTCTCGAGACCGCGATCCGGCTCTCGATTCCGGGCCGGGTTGATTTTTGGCAATAAGCGTCATCGGACAGCGGCGCTGGGACGTTGTTAACGACCGTGAGCCCGCAAATCGGGCGCAATTGCGACCCCGGCAATGGTGCCGAGAGGAGCCCTTCTTATGTCGAAATCGATTCGCACCGTCCTCACTGCCATCGCCGCCACTGTCTCGCTGGCGTGCCTCGCCGCCCCGGCCATGGCCGATACCCCCTGGCAGACTCACCATCCGCGCCGGGAGCAAGTCAACAACCGCTTGGCGAGGCAGAACGCGCGCATCCACCAGCAGGTGAGGGAGGGGGAGGTTTCCCGGGCGAAGGCGGCCCGCCTGCACCACGCCGATCACCGTATCCGGATGCAGGAGCGGCGCATGGCGGCAAGGAACGGCGGCCGCATCACCAAGCGCCAGCAGGCAAGAATCAACCGCGAGGAGAGCCACGTCAGCCGTCGAATCGGCAAGTAGATCGTCAGCCGGCCCCGGGGCGGGGCCGGATCCCAGGCGGAGCCGCCCGCTCATCCTGCCCTGCCCCTCTCGGGCCTCGCCGCTGCTCGGCTCATTGGCCCGGTTGCGCGAGCGCGCGCGCCATCCGCGCCTCGCCGACACCGAGGGAAAACGGCGTGAAGTCCGTGTCACGGTCGAAGTAGTCTTCCTGCTCCGAGCGCTTCAGGAAGCCGACGATCCGATAGGTCACCGGCGTCATCAGGATCTCCCATCCCGACTTCAGCACGTACTGCGTGGCACCCACCGCGAGAAGCTCCGCCGGCGTCCAGGAGCCCCAGAACGCAATGGTGTAGAAGAGCCCCGAATCCACCAGTTCCCCGCAGAGGGTCGATCCGATCACCCGCGTCCAGAGCCACCGGCCGCCGGTCCACAGCTTCATTCGCGCCAGCACGTAGCTGTTGACGAATGAGCCGCACCAGAAGGCGATGATCGAGGCAGCCACGATCCGGGGAGTGTTCCCGAAAATCGCCTCCACCGCGGCCTGCTTGCTCGCCCAGAACTTGGCGGGTGGCAGGTGCACGATGACGTACGACATCACCGCCGCGAATATCAGCGCCCCGAACCCCGCCCAGACACAACGCCTGTCGCGCGCATAGCCGTAAACCTCCGTCAGGATGTCACCGAAGATATAGGAGATGGGGAAGAACAGCACCCCTGCCATGAACGTGATCGACCCCACGAGCGGCACATGTACCGTGGAGACCTTCGCCGGCCCGATGAGATTCGAGCAGAGGAGCACGCACACATAGGCGCCGAGGATGAGGTCGTAATACTTGTAACTTTTCATTTTTAACGCCTGCGACGGGAGATGACGAGCACCGCGATCAGTATCACGACGATGTTGAGTACCCACCAGGCGCCCATGCCGTGACCTTCCAGTGACTCGAAGATGCTACGGTGCCGGGGCAGACTCACGGTCCCCGTGAGGAGCTCCCGGATGCCGTCGTGGGATACTATGACACGCAGCGTGTGAGTGCCTCCATCCCGGCCGCCCATCGAGACGAGATACGCGCCGTTTGATTCCGCGGTGAGAGGCACCCTGTGGCCGTCCAGCCTTGCGGTCACCTTCCCCGGTCCCACGATGAGCTGATGATTCGAAAGGCGGGTGACCTCGAGGGCAAGGGCGTCGTGCGCCGGAGTCGCCGTGAGCTCAAGGAGCGCCGAGCGTGCCACGACGATCGGGCCATCTTGGGAAGCAACAGTCGACGCCACGCCTAATCCTGTAAGCCGAGGTATGTCTCGAGCGCCTCGAGGCCCGCGAGAAACCCGCCCAGCTGCTCCCGCGGCAGGCTCGCAAGCAGGTCCCGCTCGCGCTCGAGGACGAGCGGCACGAGCTCCGCGTACATGCGCCGGCCCGCCTTGGTCAGGCGCACTTCCCGCTCGCGGCGGTCGGCGCTGCTCGAGGCACGCTCGATGAGCTCACGTTCCTCCAGGTGGGCGATGGCGCGGCTGACCCGAGTCTTGTGCATCCGGGTGCTTTGCGCGATCTGCTGAGCGGTGCACCCGCGCCGGGAGCCCAGAGCGGCCATGACGCGCCACCCCGGAACATCGAGCCCGAAGCGCGCCCGGCAGATATCGGAGAGATGATTGCTGACCCCGACCGCGAGGCGATCGAGCCGGTAGGGCACGAAGGCGGCGAGCTCGAGCCGCAGCTCGCCCGGACCCCGGGTGCTCACCCGCTCACCGTCCAAACGGTTGCGAGTGCAACTAATTGTGCGATCATATGAGTGAAGCATACCGGAGTGAGCGATGAGCACCGCGATTGCCGCGGCCGGCGGCCCGCCATTGGCGCCCCGCCCGTTCGACGGGCTCGGGGCCGAGGCGCTCGCCGCCTGCGCGGAGCCGTCGTTGAACGGCCTGATGTCACTCGGGCGGCACGCGTGGTTCGCGCTGCGGCGGGGTCTGTCGGAATGTCTGCGAGAGGGCTCTTTGCGCGCGACCGAGCTCGGCACGGCACTCGTCCCGCAAGGCGAGGCGCAATTCACACTCACTGCCCGCCAGCATCCGCAACTACACGGTTGTGCGTCGGCAGCGGATCAGCTGTTCTGATTCCGGGACAGCGCTTCCGTACCGCTCGCGGCTAGTGGATGAGGCGGCTGCAAAGATCGAGCAGCGGGCTCGGCAGGATGCCGAGCACCAGCGCTGCCGCGGCATTGACGCCGATCACGAAGCGGGGCCCGAGCGGCCGCAGGGTCGCAGGCAGATTCTCGGGCGGCGCATCGAAGTACATGAGCTTCACGACCCGCAAATAGTAGAACGCGCCCACGACCGACATCACCACCGAGACGATGACGAGGCCCAGATGGCTCGTCTCCCAGAGCGCCTGGATGATCCTCAACTTAGCCCAGAAGCCCACAAAGGGCGGCACACCCGCGAGGGAGAACATCAACATCATCATGACCAGCGCGAGCAGCGGATCGCGCTGATACAGGCCCTTGTAGTGCTCGAGCTTGTCCGCCTCGAAACCTTTGCGGCTCGCGAGCAGGATCACGCCGAAGGAGCCGAGGGCCACGAGGACATACACCAGAGTGTAATAGAGCGAGGCGCTGTAGCCGCTCGGCGTCCCGGCGACGAAGCCAAGCACGATGAACCCGACGTGGCCGATCGTCGAGTAAGCCAGCATGCGTTTCAGGTTCGACTGCGCGATCGCCACGAGGTTGCCGACGATCAGCGTCAAGACGGCCAGCGGCGTCAGCATCAGCGTCCAGTCCGCCGAGGTGCCGGCGAGACCGTGCGCGAGCAAACGCAGCATCAGAGCGAAATACGCGATCTTGGGCGCCGTGCCGACGAAGAGCGTCACGCTGGTCGGAGCGCCCTCGTACACATCCGGCAGCCACATGTGGAACGGCACCGCGCCGAGCTTGAAAGCGACGGCGACCACGATGAAGGTGAGGCCGAGGATCACTCCCAGGCTCCCCGAGGCGGTGAGCTTCGTCGCGATCACACCGAGATCGAGCGTCCCGGTGAGCCCGTAAATGATCGACATGCCGTAAAGGAGCGTGCCGGAGGCGATCGCGCCCAGCACGAAGTACTTCATGGCCGACTCCGCTGCCACGCCCGACTCCCGATCGAACGCCACCATGGCGTAAACGGAAAGTGCGAGCAGCTCCACGCCGATGTAGACGGTGAGGAGACTGTTGGCGGAGACGATCACGAAGATCCCGAGCAACGCCGTGAGCGCGAGGACATAGTATTCCCCACGCAGGATGTTGCGGCTCTCGAGATACATGCGCGAATAAAGGAGAGCGACCGCGACGAAGAGGAACCCGGCGAGCTTCAGCACGAAGGCCAGCGGGTCGGTCACGTACATCCCGTTGAAGAGCACCATCTGGTGGCCGACATCGGCGTAGCGCGCGGTGAGCGCCGCCCCGACCACGAGCACGAAGAGTGTGAGTGTCGCGGTGGCTCCGGGGCGCCTCACCCCCACGAACACTTCGAAGAGCAACACCAGGCAGATCGCGAAGCCGAGGAAGATCTCGGGGATCGCGGGGATCATGCCGGGCATCAGGTGCAGGAAGGTGTTCATTCGTTTCGGTCCTAGGGCCTGATCACGCCGGGATCTTGGTGGCGACCGCCTGGGTGACCAGGTGATGGATCGAGGGCTCCATGATCTTCAGGAGCGGCTCCGGCCAGATGCCGATCGCCAGCACCAGCACCGCGAGCATGCCGAGCACGAGGAATTCCCGGCCGTTCAGATCGGTGAGGTGCGCGACATGATCGTTGGCCACCGGTCCATAGAGCACTCGCTTGACCATCCACAGGGTGTAGGACGCCCCGAGAATCAGCGTCGTCGCGGCGAGCGTCGAATACCAGAAGCTCGCCTTGAAGCTCGCGAGAATGACCAGGAACTCCCCGACGAAGCCGGAGGTCCCCGGGAGGCCCGTATTGGCGAGCGCGAACATCACCATGAAAGCCGCGAACATGGGCATGGTGTTGATGACGCCGCCGTAGGCGGAGATCTCGCGGGTGTGCATTCGATCGTAGAGCACCCCGACACAGAGGAAGAGCGCTCCGGAGATGAGGCCGTGCGAGACCATCTGCACCATGGCCCCGTCCATCCCCATGGCCGCCCCCTGCACCTGGCCGGTCGTGCGGACGATCTCGTACACCACGAACGCGCCAAGGGTGACGAATCCCATGTGCGCGATGGAGGAATAGGCGATCAGCTTCTTCATGTCGGCCTGCACGATGGCGACGAGGCCGATGTAGATCACGGCGATCAGCGAGAGCGTGATGACGAGGAGGTTGAGCTCGCGGCAGGCATCCGGCGTGATGGGTAAGCTGAAGCGCAGGAAGCCGTAGCCCCCCATCTTCAGCATGATGGCGGCGAGGATCACCGATCCTCCCGTCGGCGCCTCCACGTGCGCATCGGGCAGCCAGGTGTGCACCGGCCACATGGGCACCTTCACCGCGAAGGCGAGGAGGAAGGCGAGGAAGATCCAGCGCTGCTCGACCAGGGTGAGCGGCAGCGCCTGGAAGGCTGCGATCGAGTAGCTGCCCGCCTTCAGATACATGTAGATGAGGGCCGCCAGCATGAAGACCGAGCCGAGGAAGGTGTAAAGGAAGAACTTGATGGTGGCGTAGACACGCCGCGGACCGCCCCAGATGCCGATGATGAGGAACATCGGGATCAGCATCGCTTCCCAGAAGAAATAGAAGAGCAGCGCATCCGTGGCGGAGAACACCCCGATCATCAGCCCTTCCATGATGAGGAAGGCGGCGAAGTACTGCGCGGCGCGGGACTTCACCACCGTCCAGGCGGCGATGATCACCGGTATGGTCATCAGCGCGGTGAGCACCACGAGCGGCAGCGAGATGCCGTCGACCCCTAGCGCGTAGTAGGCGTTGAATCGCGGGATCCAGGGCGCCTTCTCCACGAACTGGTAGGCCGCGGTGTGCGTGTTGAAGTCCGCGAGCAGCGGCAGCGACAGGGCGAGTGTCGCGATGGAGGCGAGCAGCGACAGCCATCGTGCGGCGCCGATGTGACGCTCCCCCAGCAGGAGCACGACGATGCCGGCGGCGATCGGCAGCCAGATCAGGATGGACAGCAGATGTGCTTGCATGCTTGTGCTTTCTTCAGCCGCGCACGAGGAACCAGCCGAGCAGCGCCGCCAGGCCGATCACGAACCAGAAGGCGTAGGAGTAGAGATACCCGCTCTGCACCTTTCTGACGACGCCGCCCAGCCAACCGACCGATGCCGCGGAGCCGTTGACCAGCGCCCCGTCGATGATGCCCTGATCGCCCACCTTCCACAGGCCGAAACCGATTCCCCTTACGAGGGGGGCGATCACCTTCTCGTTGATCCAGTCGAAGTAGTACTTCTCGACGAGGATCGTGCGCAGCCAGCCGAGCTTGCGCGCCGCTTGGGTTGCAAGCGCCGGACGCCATAGGAAGAACACCCAGGCGGTCACGAGCCCCGCGGTCATCAGCCAGAAAGGCGCCCCGAGGAAGCCGTGCAAGCCGAGCTCTCCCGGGCCATGGAAATCCCGCGCCATCTGGCCGATCACGTTGTTGGCGGGCAGCACGAAGATCGAGTGGCCGAAGTAGCTGCCGAAGAGCACCGGACCCACCGTGAAGTAGCCGACGAGGAGCGACGGAATGGCCAGAGCGATGAGCGGTAGGGTGACCACCCATGGACTCTCGTGGGGCTCGACGGGATGATGGCCATGCTCTGCCGGATGCGCCGCCACATTGGCGTGCGCATACGCC
>JAKBCR010000221.1 GCA_021807675.1 Pseudomonadota bacterium | reverse complement strand
GATGAGGGCGGTCATCGACACGGTCGGCGAGGAGAAGGCTCGGGCCATTCTCGGCGGAACTGCAATCAAGCTCTTCAAGCTGGCCCACTGATCGAGCCGCGGCGCGGAATAGATGGAGCCGCCCGGACACGGATATCGCGCAGCTGCGAGTGGACGGGCGTTCTTTCCGACGGTGGGCAACGGCGAATGCGTTGCCCGGAACAGAGGTCAAGACCAATGCCACAAGATCAATTGACGATCGAGGTTCAGACATTGAGTGCAGCCGGCGCCAAGGTAGCCCTTGCCGCTGCCGAAGCAGCGGCGTCGCAAGGCAAGCTGAAGGTCAGCATAGCGGTGGTCGACGCGGCCGGAAACCTGGTGGCTTTCCACCGCGCGGACGGGGCGTGCGTGACGAGCATCGAGGCGGCAATACGCAAGGCGCGCACGGCGGTCCACCTTCGCGCGCCTACCAAGGTATTCGAGGATTTGCTGCACGGGGGCATGACCTCCTTGCTGGCATTCGAATTCATCAGTCCCTCACAAGGGGGAATCCCGCTCATCCTCGCTGCCGTCGTGGTCGGCGGAGTCGGTAGCAGCGGCGGATCGGGCGCCGAAGACGAAATGGTTGCCAACGCCGGCGCGGCGGCGTTCGTCGCCGCCGCCACGAAGCGGACCTGAGGCCAGACTTGACGTCGGGAGACGCCCTGAGGCCGCAAGCGACCTCGTGCCGGCGCGGTGAGACGGCGAGCGTCATGCACTCCGCGTATCCGACGGGACTTTCCTCATGAGGCGAAGTGAATACGACGGCAATCATCCGCTGGCTGCCCGGATGTGCGCGATTGCATTCCTCTCCTACAATGTCGCAACGGGATGCATGTTTGGATCGTTCGGCGTGCTGGTCCCGGCGGTCGAGGCCCGATTGGGGGTGAACAGGGTGTTCAGTACACTCGGATTTCCCTGTGCCATGTTGGGCATCAATCTGATGGCGGCGATGGCCGGCGTTCTGGCGAGCAGGGTTTCCATCCGACTGCTGATGTCGGCCGGCGTGCTCATGAACGTGGCAGGCTACGCCATCCTTGCAGCCTCGCGCAGTATCGGCCTGAACCTGCTGGTTTACGGACTGCTGATGGGGCCGGGGCTGGCCCTTGCCTCCACGATACTTCCCTCCACCCTGGTGACGCGTTGGTATGACGTAAACCGCGGGCGCGCCCTCGGCTTCGTCAGCATGCCGATCATCGCCGGGATCTTTCCGATGGCGACTGCCGTGGCGCTTCGCGCCTTCGGCCTCTCCGGTACTTATGCCTCGCTGGCGATCATCATGACATTGTTGCTGGCCCCCCTGTGGTTCGTGATCGATCACCCGCCTGTGCCGTCCCATCGCAGCGGCGCGGATGCCGGGAGCGGTGAAGGCGGCGAGAGCCTCGGCATTACCATCGGCGGACTGCTCCGTCGCGGCAGCTTTTGGGGTTTGTCGATTGCCGCCGCTTCCATCATCGCAATGGCCACCGTGCTTGCAGCGCATCTGGTGCCGATGGCGAAGAGCTGGGGGATGGGGGCCTCGGAGGCGGCGGTCTTGCTCTCCGCCTCGTCGCTGGCGGGTGTGCCGGGGCCGCTGGCTTTCGGCTGGCTTGCCGACCGGCTGGGCGGCGCCCGGACGCTCGCACTCTTGTGCCTCGACAGTGCGGCTCTGTGCGCTCTCTTGCTGCTTCACCCGCCATACATGCTTCTCTTCCCGATCGCGGCATTGCTCGGCTTTCACGGAGCGGCGATCGTTGCGACATTCGGGATGGCGCTGTCGGAGCGATTCGGCAAGACCGGCTTCGGCCGGGCGTTCGGCCTGGGCTATCTCGTGAGCCTGCCCTTCAGTGTGCTGGCCGTGCCTGCGGCGGCGCGCGTGTATGTGCGAACGGGCTCGTATGACGATGCTCTTCGCGGCCTGGTCGGGCTCCTTCTCGTGGCGACCCTGCTCGCCGCGCTCGCGCGGCGTGCGTCCCCCGTGCCGGCACCCGCCTGACCCCCCGAGGGCGGCGCCAGGTTCGAGTCAATTGTATCGGCAAGAGGTCCTCAATGAGTGATCAGACAAGTGCGGCGATCGCCGCGACGAGACGCGACTGGAAGACCGAACATCTTGAATTGTATCTTGGCTCGGGAGGCGCCCGGGGACATATCGTCGATGTGAGAGACATCGGCGGGCACCAGTTCACCACGACGCTCTTGCTCCAGTACGTTGGACGCAAGAGCGGCAAGACGCTGATCACGCCCCTGATCTACGGCGATGTCGCCGGGGAGGTGGTGGTCGTCGCATCGAAGGGTGGCGCCGATCACCACCCGGCCTGGTACCTCAATGTCAGGGAGGGCAAGGAGGTCTCGTTTCAGATCGCGACGCAGGCGTTTCGGGCGAGGTGGCGCGAGCCCCAGGGTCCCGAGCGCGCCAGGGTGTGGGAGTTCATGGTCGGAATATTCCCGCCCTACAGGGCCTATCAAGCCTCGACGGAGCGTGAGATCCCGCTCGTGATGCTGTCCGCGATCGAAGCGATCGAGAGTTTCAAGCGATGAGCGTTGTCCCTTATCGGATGCAAGTCATGACCGGATTTGCGATGGCCGATACCGAGATGAGCTCGTTGCGAACGCGCGCCACCGGCGTGTTCTGGCGACATGACGGCGCGCCAGGCCTGCACCGGATGAGCCTCTTACCTCTGGCCAGGGCATGACCTCGGCAGCTCAGGCTCCTGTCTCGGTGGCCCGCGGCGTCCCCTTGAGCGATGAGCCGGGACTCGGTCCGCTCACCCTGCCGGGGTATCTGCGCGAGGTGACCCGCCGCTTCGCCGATCGCGAAGCGCTGGTCATGCATCATCCCGATGGCGCCGTCGAGCGCTGGAGTTATGCGGACTTCTGGGACCGGGCGACGGAGGTCGCCCGCGCGTTGGTGGCCTGCGGGGTCGGCAAGGACAGCCGTGTCGGCATTCTGATGAGCAATCGACCGGAGTGGATCTTCGCATTCTTCGGGGTCGGGCTCGCCGGCGGCGTGGCGGTCGTCCTCAGCACTTTTTCGACGCCGCCCGAGCTCGAATATCTGCTGCGGTCCTCATGTATTTCCATCCTGCTGCTCGAGCGGCACGTGATCAAGAAGGACTTTGGGGCAGTGCTCGCGGAACTCGAGCCCGATGTTCACACGTCCCGACCCGGGGCGCTGCGCTCGCTGAAGTTTCCGTTCTTGCGGCGATTGGTCATGGCGGGAACGGGAGCTCCCTTCGGCATGATCGAGACGTGGGCCGGCTTCCTGGCGCGCGGCCAAGCGACCCCGGCACCGCTGCTCGAGGTCATCGCCGCAGCAGTGAAGCCGGCCGATCCGGGTGTGCTGTTCTTCTCCTCCGGCTCGACTGGCAGGCCCAAGGGCATACTCTCCGCGCACCGTGCCGTGGCCATACAATGCTGGCGGTGGCGGCGCCATCTCGGGCTCGGCGACGATGTGCGAACGCTCACGGTCAATGGCCTCTTCTGGTCGGGAAATTTCTGTCAGGCCATAGGAGCAACATTCAGCTCGGGTGGTGCACTGGTTCTGCTGGCCACCTTCGATCCCGGGGAAGCGCTGCGGTTGATGGAATGCGAGCGCGTCACCTATCCGGCCGGATGGCCCCATCAATGGGCCAGGCTCCAGGAGGCATCGAACTGGCCGTCAGTGGATCTGTCGAGCCTCCGCTACGTCGATACGAGCACGGCGCTCGGCCGTCATCGCACGGTCTTCACGAATTGGGTCAATCCGGTCTGGTCCTACGGCAACACCGAAACCTTCACGATCAGCACGGGGTTCCCCTCCGGGACGCCGCTCGAGGTCGCAGGCGATACTTATGGCGAGCCTCTGCCCGGCAATACCATCAGGATCGTCGATCCGCTGACGGGAGCCGTGCTCCCGCGGGGCCAATCCGGAGAGATCGCCGTGAAGGGCCCGACGCTGATGCTGGGCTATATCGGCGTCCCAGTGGATGAGACGCTGGATGAAGAGGGATTCTTCCGTACGGGCGATGGCGGACATATGGATGATCGCGGCCGGTTGAGCTGGCACGGGCGGCTGACGGACGTCATCAAGACAGGCGGTGCGAACGTCTCCCCGGTCGAGGTGGATAACGAGCTGGCACGCTATCCGGGTGTGAGGCGAAGTCAAACCGTGGGCGTACCACACGAGACTCTCGGGGAGATGGTCGTGAGCTGTATCGTGCCGAAAGAGGGATGCGTGCTGGAGCCGGGGGCGATTCGCGATTTTCTGCGGGCCCGGCTCGCCAGCTACAAAACGCCGCGGCGCATTCTGTTCGTCAAGGACGACGAGCTTTCCGTGACCGGCAGCGACAAGGTCAAGACCGCCGCGCTGCGCGAGTGGGTGGCGCGGCGGTTGCAGGCCGAAACCGGGAGTCTCTGACAGGACCCGGTCAGCCCCCGCCGAAGTGATAGCGTAGCCGCACGCCGAACATCCTCGGCTCGCCGAGCGAGCGAGCGGCGAACCCGAGGATGTTGGTGTAATCCGCCTCGTTCACCGCATAGAATTTGTTGGTTGCATTGGTCACGAAGAGCTCGGCATCGAAGGGCCCACCGTCGATCCCCTCCCAGTTCAAGTTCAAGTTGACCAGGCCGTACGGCGGTATCATGTCATAAGGGCCTGGGACGCCCGTGAGCTGACTTCCGGTGTAGGTGTAGTTGGCCTCGACGGAAAGATTTCCCAGGCTCTGGGCGACCGGCAGCCGATAGCTCGCCGTCAATGCGACCTTGTTTTTCGGCGAATAGTAGCTTGGCTCGCCGACCGTCAGCTCCGTCGTGGGTACGTACGGGCTGCCGGGGATCTGCGCCGGCTGGGTGACTTCCATGATCCGCGTGTCGAGATAGGTATAGGAAACATCGAAGCTCAGATCCCCGTATGCCAGCGCAGTGTCCAGCTCCAGGCCCTCGATCCGGGATTGGGCCGCATTGGAGATGCTTCCCGACGGCGCACCAAGGCCCGCCCCCGGCGGAACCACGAAGCCGATCGGTACCTGCTCATTGTAGAGCCGGCTGTAGAAGACGTCCGCGTCGATGAGGCCTGAGACCGGCCCCCGAAACGAGTATTTCTCGCCTATTTCGTAATCGTCGACATGCTCCGGCCCGAACGTCAGGTATCCGGGCGGAGCACCGAGCACGACGCCACCCGTGCGATAGCCGCGGGTATATTTGAGATAGGTCAGGAGATTCTTCACCGGCGAGTAGTCGAGACCTACTAGCCAGGTCGGCGCCGACGATTCGTTCCGCAGGGTGCTCTGACAGGTCGTCGTATTCTGGACCCCCGCGAGACATGTTTGTAGCGGCAGATTTGCCGTCGGGAAGGACCAGAGGTCCCGAGTAACACTGCCATTCGTGGTGTCGGAAGTGAAGCGCGCGCCCGCCGTGAAATTCAGCTTGCCGGTAATGGCATACGTGCCCTGACCATAGCCGGCGTAGTCGCGATAGGTGACATGGCCTGTCTGCCGTTGAACGCTGCCGAACGGCGCGCCCAGAACCGACTGCAGCAGATCGGTGCATTGAAGGGTTCTGAAATCCGAGCAGTTGACGAGGGTGGGGCTCATCGTCCCGGCGGGGGCCACCGGACCGCTGCCCTCCATGTAGTAGCCTGCCTGCCATCTCAGCCTGTTTCCCAGGCTCTCTCCCTGGAATTGGAGCTCTTCGGTGTAGGTCGACTGATCGGAGATGTAATCGCCCAAAGGCGCATCGGAAGCGGTAAAGTACAAATGCTGTCCCGCCGCGGCGCCCGTCGGCAGCGGGATGACGCCGATTCCCGGAATGTTCAAATCGAGCGCCGCAGGAATCGTCCAGTCGCTGCCGAATAGCGAGCTCGCGATGGTTCCGGCATACCGGGCGTAACTGGCGATGTTCTTGACTCGCAGGTTGTCGGTCGCCTGCCAGGTCGTGGTATTGATGACCTGCCACTGGCGGACGAAGCTGCGCGCGTCGGGCAGATCGTTCTCGACGTTGTAACCGGCATTACCCTTGAATTCGGAGAGCTGGTTGCAAGACAGCTGCCCGAAGATGGGAATGGCGGGATTGCAGGCGTATACCTGCTCTCCCGGGCCGTTCGTGCTCGATTCGCTGAAGCTCGCGACGGTATAGTTCTCGATGTCGTCGGTGACATCGACCACGAGGCTCGCGCGGCCGGCGGTGTATCCGATGTTGTTCAAATTGTTCGGGCCAATGCCCGAGACATTCTTGAGGTACCCGTCCCGCGATTCATGGTCGATGCCGAGGCGCAGCCGCACCTTGTCGCTGATGGGCAGATTGAGGACGCCCTGCGTGCGCACCATGCCGTAGTTGCCGAACGACTGCTCGATATAGCCGCCGAAGTTCCCGGTCGGCCTCTTCGGTACGAGCAGCAGCGCACCGCCCGTCGTGTTCAGCCCGAACAGCGTTCCCTGGGGACCCTTCACGACCTGCACGTTCTGCAGGTCGAAGAAGCTGCCAGGGCCGGCGCCGTCGCCGGCATGCTCGAGAGCGCCTCCGATTCCGCCGCGCGGCGCGACGACGTCGTCGAAGTACACGGCTACCGTCGGGGACGTCCCCGACTGTTGATAGAATCCCCGCAGGACGAAATCGGCGTTATCGGAGCCGAATGTGTTGTCAACGGAGAGCGAGGGGGTGTAGGCCGCGAGGTCCGCGGCACTCGTGACGTTGCGCTCCGTCAATTGCCTCTGGTTGAAGACGGTGATCGAGATCGGAACGTCCTGCAGCGGTTCCTCGCGGCGGGTCGCCGTGACGATGATCTGCTGGAGCACCCCGGGGCTGGCCGACTGGGCGCTGTTGTTGGCCGCCCAGACGACGGCGGGCGCCGTGACTGCGAGGTTCAGAGCAGCCGTCACGTACAGTGATGTCCTGGAAAGATTCTTCACGATACCCCCGTGATCTCGTTCAGCCGCGCCGCCGCGACTCAGCGGTGTGACGGCAACGAGCCGACTCCGCCGGGCCGCGTCATCGCACTCGCGCCCTTCGGATTTAATATTGAACTGTTGTAAAGTAGTGAAAGCGGATCATCTTGTCAACTCCATGCTCCGGCTCTTCGCGGCACGTTCGCTCGATCGGCGCTCGCGGGCGGCGATTCGCACCCCAA
>JAKBCR010000220.1 GCA_021807675.1 Pseudomonadota bacterium | reverse complement strand
GAGACGAATGTGGCGAACTATAGCTCGCCGGCGATTGCTACCGCGCAAGTGCGCATGTCGAAGAGCATCCCGTCGGCGACGTTGAGCTACAAGCTCGGTGACAATGGGAATATCTACGTGCGATGGGCGCGGGGCGTTAAATCAGGCGGCGTCAATCCCACGACGGCGCCGGTCTACTTTCCTAAAGGAGATACTGTTGGACTCATCTTCCAGCCGGAAGCGGTAGATACCTATGAGGCCGGATACCGCCGTGCGCTGTTCAACAACCAGATACATCTGACCACGGACATATTCTACAACGATTACAAGAACATGCAGTTCACCGACCATGCGACGCCGGCGTACGCGAGTACCATCATTCTGGCGATCGTGAACTCAAAGTCGGCTAGGACCTATGGCGCGGAGGAGACGCTGGACTGGCGGATCGCCGCACCGGTGACGGTTGGACTCAACTGGGGCTACCTCGATGCGGTGTATACGAACGCCCAGCTCCAGAACAGCCCGGTGCTGGCATCTTTCAACTACAACGGCAAGACCATGCTCAACGCGCCGCGCTGGCAAGGCTCCATTACGGCCAGTTTTGATCGGCCGATAAACGGAAGGCTCGAGCTCATCGGCAACGTGATGACCTCTTACATTAGCTCGGTTGTCTACGGTTATTCGGAGGTACCGGGTGTCCTGCCCAATGCCAGCACCCCGGCATATTGGCTCACGAATGCCCGTCTCGGTGTGCAAACCAATGACGGAAAATATTCATTCACTCTTTACGCGAAGAATATCTTCAATCGCGCCTATTACACCGAGGGCGAGGCGTCAACGCTAGGCAATGAGCTGCTGTGGGGCGACCCGCGCGTCGTCGGTGGCGAGATTTCCGCCAAATTCTAATTGGAGGGGTCGTGTTCTGCAGCATCTGATAGTTTGAGCGAGTTCGACGTCATCCCGCTGGTGTGATGTCCCGTATATGAACGCGCATGACAATCGCTGTAGAAAGGGTATCCGTACCGTACGTAAACGCTTGGCAGTGACCAAAAGTCAGAAGATGGGCGGCTGACGTCCCAAGGAGAACTGTACGGGGGATTGGGCAGTGAGGGGCGGCTCTGAGTACGCTGGTCCCAAGGGCTTGGATAGAGTTGTCGAGCGCGCGGTAGGGCCTGCTGTCGCGGTCGTGGAGCAGGAATCGATATGCGAGATCAACGCCGACTACGTCGCGCAACTGCTGCAACGTCCAGTCGGCGCCGGGCTGGACGGTGACGTTGCAGTGGACGAGACGATTCCGGTGCTTGATTACGATGGACAGGCACAGGATGCGGAAGCCGGCCGTGACGGCGACGCAGGAATCACAGGTGAGGACTCCCTGGGCGTGCAGTCGCAGGAAGGGCGACCACCGGAGATCCCTTGGGGGTAACAACGGGAATGTCGTGGTATGTACCTGCCCATTGCGCGGCGAGGGGCCTCGATACGACCTTCAAGAACAGCTCGCTGGAGATGCGCGCCTCACCTCAGTGAGGATTCTTGAGGGTAATTCGTCGGCTGAGAGCCTGCAGCTGAGGCGGGACGGACGGTCGGCCCGGGTGGGATGTCAAACGTGACAGCAGCTTCCAGGGCGCTGTGCTCGGCAAGCCCTACCACGCGGGTGGCCGTCCGGCTGAGTAGCGGGGCCCCTATATCGAGCGTCCGAGAGGACAAATGACAAAGGCGATCACATTCGGGTATCTCTACGATCTTAGGAACCCCGCGCAATGGCACCGACCCTGGGTGGACCTCTACGCCGAAGCGCTGGAGTTCATCTCCTTTACCGAGGGCCTCGGCTTTGAGGCTGCGTGGGTTCCGGAACATCATGGCGCCGAGGACGGTTATCTGCCGTCTCCGCTGGTGATGCTGGGCGCGATTGCCGCGCGCACCAAGAGAATGAAAATTGGGTCGGGCATCGCGTTGGCGCCGTTTTATCACCCGGTTCGGTTCGCGGAAGATTGCGCGATTCTCGATATCCTTGCCAATGGCCGCCTGCAAGTCGGGGTCGCTCTGGGCTATCGTCGGCTCGAGACGGATGCCTATGGCATCGACTTTCGCTCGCGTGCCGGCCGGATGGACGAATTCCTCGGAATCGTTCGCAGGCTGTGGGCGGGAGAGACGGTGTCGTGCGAAGGCAGACACTTCAACCTGAAAAATGCGTTCATCAAACCCAGATCTCCTCGCGGGCAGATACCGCTTTTCGTTGGCGGCTTCAGCGGCAAAGCGCTTGAACGCGCGGCGAGATACGGCGATGGGTATTTCGGCAATCTGGAGCTCAGCGAGCTCTATCGAGAGAAGCTGCGCGCGACGGGGAAGAACCCCCTGACGGGCAGACTGTATCTACAGTCCATATTCCTAGTGGTCGCCAAGGACCCTGAGAAAGCTATGAACGAGCTCGCCCCTTATTATCACCACGTGAACAACGTGTACGGCCAGTGGTTGAGCGAAGAGAAAATGGGGATCCAGGTGGACGAGGCCCCACAGACAATGACTCTGGAGCAATTCAAGTCGGCCGGCATGCTTCGCATTCTGACCCCGGACCAGGCGATCGCGCTGTTCAAGACGATGCGTGCCCAGGCGCCGCTAGAGCACGTCATGCTGATGGTTCCGCCCGGATTCCCGCTGTCGAAATTCGCCCAGTATGCGGAGGTCCTTGCGCGCGAAGTCATGCCGGCGCTGCGCGACCTGTGATCCGGACAGGCGGACCGACGAAGTGGAGCGTGGAGCCCTATCGCCGCTGCCGCTGGCGCACCACAGACGCATGACGCGGGCTCGTGGCGGGGCGATCAATGGACATCGTTGATGCCCAAGTGCATGTCGGGCGGGGAAAGATCGGATTGACCCTGGAAGCAATGGATGCACTGGGCATCAGCGGAGTCGTGATGGACGAATTCTGGGCACCTTCAAATCGGATGATCAGACCCAACACCGTTCAAGAGCGGCGAAAAGCCAGTCACAATTGCCCTGTCGTCCGCAAAAAGTCTGCTACGCGGCCATGGGTGCAAGAGTGTATTCATGGTGTAGCCCATCAATCAGGGGCTTGGCGCGGATTGCAGCGCGGTCCGGTAGACGATGCTGTGATTTTAATTTCAAATTTCGCAGCAGCCTACGCTCCACGTAAGTCCCCGGGTCCGCTTACCCTCTCTCGGTCGCCAGTCCAGTCTTCGGGGTGAACCGGACAGCTTGCCGGCCGTACCGGGGCAGGCGCACGGTGATCGGCGTGCCTCCCCCAGTGCTACCAGATGTAACGCACCGTCGCCGCGAAGTTCTCCTGCGTGGTGCCGCCGCCGTAGACGCCCTGCCAATCCAGGCTGATGCGCCAGCTCGCCTTGCCGATCAGATCGAGGCCGAGCGCCGGAGACAGCGCGGCTCGCGGGCTCACCGTTGCGCTCTCGAGCGCGCTCACCCCGCCCAGCGTCTCAAGCTGGCTGACATGCGTCGGACCCGTCGTGACGAGGCCGCCGAGGTCGGCCCAGGGTACGATGGTCATCGTGCGCTGCGGCAACGCGAGGCCGGCGATGATTCCGGTGCCGAGGCGGGTGAGGCTGCTGCGCAGGCCGCCATAGCTGAGATCGAGAATGCTGCCGCTCCCCTCGCTCATGCCGCCCGAGCCCGTGTGCAGGTATTCCGCAGAGCCGTACGGAGTGAGGAACAGCTGGCGCCAGTCGAGCTGGTAGGCCACGCGCATCCCGACAGCCTCGTACGTGCCGCTGCTCGACGCGGAGGTGGAGAAGTGCAGCGAGGGAATCTGCCGCGAGTCATCGCCGCTCAGATGCCCGACTCCCACCACGAACGAGCTGCGCAGCCTGCCGTCGGTGTAGATGCCGTACCCATAGCCGCCGAAAGACTCGCTGTGGGCGCTCGAAGTGCTGTTCGAGGTCGTCGTGGCAACATATGCGAGTGCCCCTCCGAGCGTCACGCCGGGACCGATCTCGGTGCCGCCGCCGACCAGGGTGCCCTTGCTGTCGATGTTGAAGCCATTCGCGCTGCCGAAGGAGCCGATGCCGCGTACCCACACGCCGCGCCCGGCGCTGCCCTCTCCGAGAGCGGCGAGCTGCGCACCCTCGAGACCTGCATCGACGACCGCGAGGAGCGACTGATCCTCAACGAAGGCGCTGGCAACGCTCACTCGCCCCGAGGCGTAGGCCGAGGGAAGTGGATCCAACTGCAGATAGACGTCGCTCTTCTGATACTCGACCACCGGTTGGATGTAGTTGCCGAGCGGACCGCCGTAGGTGACCTGGGAGAAGGTGCCGCTTACGCCGGCGCCGGCATGCACGATGTCGTACTTCGTGCCGACGGTGTAGCTCCCCGGATCGACTGCCACTCCGAGCGAGCCGGCGAGTCGTGCCGAGCCGGAGACTATCAGCTGATCGTAGCCAACGCCGGGGGTTGTCGTCGGTGTGATCTCGAGATTGAGCAGCCCGGCCGCGGATTGAGTGTAATTGCCGGTAATCGTCAGGACGCCGATGGATCCTCCCGGAAAGACAGTACCACTGTTGGCGAGATCGCCGTTGATGACCCCGTGCCCTCGCAGCGTGGCGCCGCTCGCCACCGTCACGGGCGAGGTGATCGAGCCATCGACTTGCAGCAAGCCGGAATCGACGCTGGTCGGTCCGGTATACGTGTTGGCGGCGAGCAGAACGAGCGTGCCGGCGCCTGTCTTGACCAGGTCGCCTGGACTCGTGCCATCGGCGATGACGCTGCTCACCGTCGTGGTGGTTCCGGCGGCGATGTCGAACGTGGGATCGCCGGCAACGCTCACCGGGTCCGCCAGAGTCGTCGTGCCCGTAACCGCGAGGGTGGCGGAGCCCGTCGACGTCCCCTCGAGCCGCAGCGCGCCGGTGCCGAGCGCGGCCGCGCCGTTCACCGAGAGCGTCGAGCCCGCATCCACGGTGACTCCGCCCGAGAATGAGTTGCTGCCTGATAGAGTCTCCGCGCCGCCCTCGAGCGCGAGTCCGCCGCTGCCGGTGATCGTGCCGGAGAATGTGTCCAGCGCCGCCGTGAGCGTGAGCGTCCGAGTGCCCAACGCGACCGTACCCGCGCCGGAGAGAGTGCGGATCGAGGCGCCGGCGCTCGTACCGCTGATGTCCAACGTGCCGTCGTCGACGACGCCCGTTGAGGCGGCGATCGACCCGGCGCCGCTCAGGGCGAGATTTCCTGCCTGCAAAGTGGTGGCTCCGGTGTACCCGTTGGTGCCCGAGAGCACTTCGGTTCCGCCCGTGACTGTGAGGCCGCCAGCACCGGCGATGGTGCCGGAGAAGCTGCCCTGTGCCGCCGAGAGCGTCAGCGTCTGGCTGCCGAGAGATACCGCACCCGTCCCGGCAAGACTGCCGATGGAAGCACCGGAGGTTGTGCCCCTGATGTCGAGGGTCCCGTCATCCGTAATGCCGGAGGATGCGCCGATCGAGCCGCTGCCGGAGAGGGCGAGCACCCCTGCCTCGACGTTGGTCGAGCCCGTGTACGTTGCGGGCCCCGTGAGCTGCACCGTGCCCGGCCCATTCAACGTCAGAGAGCCCGGGGAGCTCCCGTCGGCGATGGTGCCCAGCGCGAGCGTCGATCCGGAGGCGACATCGAGCGCCGACTGCCCGGAGATCGAGAGCGCATTCGGGATGTCGGCGGTGCCGGTAACGGCGAGCGTAGCAGGGGTGCTCGAGCTGCCCTCGAGGCTGAGTGTGCCAGTGCCGAGCGCTGCGCTGGAGTCGATCAGGAGCGTCGAGCCGGCCTGCAAGGCGGTACCCCCCGAGTAGGTATTCGTGCCGGTGAGGGCGAGGGTTCCGCCTCCCGTGACCACGACATCTCCCGGACTGCCGGCATCGGAGATCGCACCCGTCACCGTGGTGGTGGTGCCTGGCGCAATGTCGAAGACCGGATCCCCGGTGAGGCCGATGCGATTGGAGATGGTGGTGCTTTGGCTGACATCGAGTGTCACCGGCGTCGAGGTCCCGAGGAGGTTGAGCATGCCGCTGCCGAGCGCCGCGCCCGAGTTGATCGCGAGCGTCGAGCCGCCCTGTACAACGGTGCCGCCCGAGTACGTGTTCGCAGCGGTAAGCGCCAGCGTCCCGCCACCGGTCACAAGGAGCTGACCGGAGCTGCCGCCGTCGGCGATCAACCCGGTGACGCTCGTCGTGCCGGAGAGGACGTTGAACGTCGACTCGCCGGAGACCGTGACCCCGGCCGGCAGCGTGGTGCTGTTGCCGATGGTGAGCGTCGCCGGGCTGGCATTGCCGTTGAAGGCGAGCAGGCCGGTGCCGAGCGCCGATGCGCCGTTGATCACGAGGGTCGCGCCGGCCCCGATGCTCGTCCCGCCGGAGTAGGTGTCGTTGCCGAGGAACAACTGCGTTCCCCCGAGCACATCCACCGTCCCTGTGCCGGCAATCGTGCCGGAAAACGAAGTGGATGGAATGCTGTTCGAAATGGAGAGCCTGCCGCCGCCGAGATTGACGATGCCCCCGCCCGCAAGGCTCGTGATCGTGGTGCCGGCACCCGCACCACTGATGTCGAAGGTGCCGTTGTCGATGAGCTCCGAGGAGGAAGCGATCGAGCCGCTGCCGGTGAGCGCAAGCGTGCCGGCGTTGATCAGCGTCTCTCCGGTGTAGGTGCCAGCCGCGCTGAGGATGAGCATGCCGCTCCCGGTCTTTTGCAGGGTGCCGCTGCCGGTGATCGGGGCCGCAGCGGTATCCGTGTAGCCCTGCGTATCCACGATGCCGCCATTCCCGGTGAGCTCAAAAGAGTTACCGGCGGAGAAGGTGGCATTCGTCGTGAACTGCAGCGTGCCCCCATTGAGGATCAGATTCGGTCCCATCGTCAGGGAGACGAGAGAGGCGCCCTGATTGCTCGAGGTTTGCGCCGTGATGGTGTTGGTGAACTGTCCGTCATAAGTGGCCGTCTGACCTGCCGGCGCCGTCACGCCCTGCGTCTGCAGGTAGATCTTGCCGCCATACCCCTGTCCGCCTATCACCCCCGGTCCCGCCGAGACGGTGATGCCGCCGACTGAGGTGTTGTTCGCGACCAGGGTGGACGTGCCGAGCACCCAGCTCGGCGCGCCGGCAAGATAGACCTGACCGCCACCGCCGGCGCCGCCTGTGCCCTGCGTGGGCGAGCCGCCGTCAGCGCTCAAGGAC
>JAKBCR010000035.1 GCA_021807675.1 Pseudomonadota bacterium | reverse complement strand
CGTCGCACCCTGCCCGGCCCAGCGCCGTTGAGGCAAAAAGCGCGGTTTTTTGCCTCAACGTCCGCCACCTGCGGCGGCGGGGCACCTCCCTGTGCCTGGCCACCCTGTCGTACCGCTTCATGATTCGGGGTCGGCCGCCGGTCGATGGGGAACTAGTTTGAAGCGCTGGATCCGGGCGCTCGATCACCTGCCGGGCGGGCGGGGGCCTTGCGCCGGGGTGACGAGAGCGATCACACCGAAGGCGGGATGATCATAGTAGTTGCGTTGATAGAAGCGGACGCGCCGGGTCTCGTTCATCACGAAGGTGGTGCCTGGAGGGGCATTGAGGCCAGGCGGCGGATTCTGCATGGTGTAGTCGAGCGTCATTCCCAGATGCAGGAACTCACCGCGCTCGAAGAAGATGACGCCGGTAAGCCCGGGTACGTTGATTCCGAGGGACTGCAGGGAAAAACCGGCTCGGGTTCCCCAGGCGCTTGCAGTCTGCACCCAGGCGGCATGGGCCACGGGCATGTACGTCCTGCTCGAGCTCAGTCGCGAGGCGATGGGTGTCAGGCGATAGTCCGAGCGCGGCAGGACCTCCAACAGCTTGCCGACGGTACCGGAGCCGCTCGAGGCTTCCCCGCCGGCCACCGTCGCGCCGGCCGTGGTCTCGGCCGCCCAGTCCTCAGGCTGGCCGAGCGCGACTTTGGCGCGGAAGATGACGACCTCGATCTCGTACTCCCGCCGGCTCCGGGCGGGCGCGGCCTGACTCGTGGGGCTCGAGATGGGAGCCGTCGCCGTGGGACCGTTTGGCGCGATGGTGGAAGCCGGATTCGCCGCAGTTGCAGGGGCCTGACCGCCCGATGCCTGAGAGGGTGAGCCCTGCGACGGCGCGGCCTGGGATACACCGGGTTGAGCCGAGGGAGCCTGAGGCCCAGCGGCCTGCGCGAGAGCCGTCGGCGGGGCGATGAGCGAGACGACAAGAAGGATGGCGAGCCGGTGGAGTGAGGCGCTTCGAGCTGTCATGCGGACAAGTCTACCCGATGACTCCTCGAGGCGGCAGCTTGCGACTTGATCCGTCCCGTACCCGGTGAGTGGCCCCTGTCAGACAGCATGGCCCGCCGCGAGGGCGCCACGATGCCCAATGCTAGCGCGCTGCCAGGCGCTTCATCAGACTCGCTCCGAAGTCGAACCGCGCCTCCTCGGTAGGCATGGCGCGCGTGACGCGCAATCGCAGCGGGCCTTCCAGGCGGTACTCGCGCGGTGACTGCTGCACCAGGCGCACGACCTTGGCTGGATCGATCGCATTGCGCTCCTCGAAGGTCACCGAGCCGCCCTGCGGCCCGAGATCGAGGCGCCGGATGCCGATCGTGCGTGCGGTGAGCTTCAGTTTCGCTATCCGGATGAGGCTCTGTGCGGGAGGGGGCAGGGCACCGAAGCGATCGTGAACTTCGGCGGTGAGGTCATCGAGCGCTTCCGAGCTCTCTGCCGCTGCGATGCGCTTATAGAGGCTGAGGCGCACGTGCACGTCGGCGATGAACGCCTCCGGCAGGAAGGCGGGCAGGCGCAACTCTACTTCCGTCGCGGCCGCGAGGGGCTTCTCGAGCGCGGGCTCGCGACCTTCCTTCAGCGCCTCGACCGCATGCTCCAGCAGATCGAGATACATCGCGAGCCCGATCTCGGTCATCTGTCCGCTCTGTTGCTCACCCAGGAGCTCGCCCGCGCCGCGGATCTCGAGGTCATGAGTCGCGAGCACGAAGCCCGCGCCCAGCTCCTCCATCGCCTCGATGGCCTCGAGGCGCTTGGCCGCATCGCCCGCGAGCGCCTTGCGCGGCGGGGCGATGAGGTAGGCGTAGGCTCGATGATGCGAGCGTCCGACCCGTCCGCGCAATTGGTGCAGCTGTGCGAGGCCCATGTGGTCGGCGCGATTGATCACGATCGTATTGGCGGTGGGGACATCGATGCCGCTCTCGATGATCGTGGTGCAGAGGAGCAGATCGAAGCGCCGGTGATAGAAGTCCACCATGAGCTGCTCGAGGTCGCGCTCGCGCATCTGGCCGTGGCCGACGCGGATATTCGCCTCGGGCACCAGCGCCTGAACCTCGGCGGCGATCTTCTCGATGGTGCGGATCTCGTTGTGCACGAAATAGATCTGGCCGCCGCGGCGCAGCTCGCGAAGGACCGCCTCGCGCAGCGTCGGTCCATGCCACTCGATGACGAATGTCTTGATCGCGAGCCGTTCCGCGGGTGGCGTCGTGATGAGCGACAGATCGCGCAGCCCGCCGAGCGCCATGTTGAGCGTTCTGGGGATGGGAGTCGCGGTGAGAGTCAACACGTGCACATTGGCCCTCAGCGCCTGCAGCCGCTCCTTGTCGCGCACGCCGAAGCGGTGCTCCTCATCGACGATGAGCAGCCCCAGGTCCTTGAATCGCGCGTGCGCATGCAGGAGCCTATGAGTCGCAACGACGATGTCGACGGGGCCGCGCTCGATTCCCTCGATGGTGGCCTGGGTCTCCCTGGCATTGCCGAAGCGCGAGAGGCCCTCGATTCGCACCGGCCAGTCGGCGAAACGGTCGCGGAAGTTGGCGAGGTGCTGCTGAACCAACAGCGTGGTCGGCGCGAGCACGGCGACCTGCTTGCCGGCCTGTGTGGCGGCGAAGGCCGCGCGCATGGCGACTTCCGTCTTGCCGAACCCGACATCGCCGCAGACGATCCGGTCCATCGGCCGGTCGCTCGAAAGGTCGGTGAGCACCTTGCGGATGGCCTCGGCCTGATCCTCCGTCTCCTCGAACGGAAAGGCGTCGGCGAAAGCTTGATACTCGCTCTCGCTCAGCGTCAGCTTCAGGCCCTTCTGCGCCTTACGCCGCGCATAGAGATCGAGGAGCTCCGCGGCGACATCGCGGATCTGCTCCGCGGCGCGCTTGCGCGCCTTCGCCCACTGATCCGTCCCCAGCTTGTGAAGCGGTGCGCTCTCTGGAGCGGCGCCGGTGTAGCGGGTGACGAGGTGCAGCGCATGCACCGGCACGTATACTCGGTCGCCATCCAGGTACTCGAGGACCAGGAACTCCCCGGGCTGGCCGGCGACCTCCATCGACTGCAAGCCGACGTAGCGGCCGACGCCATACTCCTCGTGCACCACGGGTGCTCCGGGATTGAGGTCCTGCAGGTCGCGCAGGATGGCCTCGGGGTCGACGGCCGCGCGCTTTCGGCGGCGCTCCTGCCGAGCTCGCGCGCCAAAGAGCTGCGACTCGGAGATGATGGCGATCCGCGGCTCCGTCAAAACGAGACCGCCAAGATCCGCGGCAACGGTCAGCGCAAGGGGCGCGGAGCCGTCGGAAAATGCTTCCCAGCCCTGCACCGCATCGACGATGTGACCGTGTCCACGCAGCAGGTCGTTCAGCACTTCGCGCCGGCCCGGTGAATCGGCCGCAATCAGCACGCGGCCTCCGAATTCGGCGAGAAAGCCGTCCAGGGATGCGAGTGGCTGCTCAGCCCGCGGGTCGACGCGCAGCTCGCGTGGCGCGGCAGTCGGAAAGTTGCGTACGTTCTCGGCCGTCGGCTCGAGCGTGGTGTCGGCCTTGAACGCCTCGAGGGTCACGGAGGAGAAGCCTTCGAGCCTCGCCTCGAGCTCGCGCGGCTCGACGAAGAGCTCCGCGGGGGCGAGCACCGGCCGCTCGATGTCGTGGCGTCGGTCCTCGTAGCGCATGCCGATGCCGCTCCAGGCTCTCTCCAGGGCGGCAGACAGAGCGGCATCGCGCACGATCACCGCGTTGGCCGGGAGGTAATCGAGCAGGGTCGCCGTCTGCTCGAAGAAAATCGGCAGGTAGAACTCGATTCCCGCGGGCGCGAGACCCTCGCTCACGCCGCGGTAGACGGTGGTTCGGCTCGGATCCCCTTCGAAGCGGGTGCGGAAGCGCCGTCTGAACTCCTTGACCGCTTCCGGATCGAGCGGCATCTCGCGTGCGGGCAGGAGACGGACGCTGTCGAGGGCGTCGAGCGAGCGCTGCGATTCCGGATCGAAGCGGCGAATGGCCTCGATCTCCTCATCGAACAGATCGATGCGCAGCGGCGCCGCCCCGCCCATCGGGAAGACATCGAAGAGCGAGCCGCGCACCGCGAACTCACCCGGACTCGTGACCTGACTGACACTCGCATAGCCCGCGTTCGTCAATCTCTGCCGGAAAGGGTCGAGCGCAAGGGCCTGCCCCCGCGCGAGCTCGAAGGCGCGGCTCTGGACGTACTGCTTTGGCGGCAGCCTCTGCATGAGGGTGTCCGCCGCGACGATCAGGCATCCTTGCCGGGTCTGAGGCAGCTCGAATAGCGTTCGCAGGCGCTCGGAGGTGATGTCCGGATGGGGTGAGAAGAGGTCGTAGGGCAGCACTTCCCAGTCGGGGAAGGCGAGGAGCGTCAGGCGCTCGCCGGCAAAGAAGCGCAGCTCCGCCGCGAGCCGATCGAGCTCGCGGGCCGCATCGGCCACGACGACATACAGCCGTTGGTCCGAATGCGTGGCTTCGGCGAGCGCGAGAGCCGGCGCGCTGCCGTGGAGCTGATGCCAGCGCAGATGCCGCCGGCCGGCGCTCGGAACGGGCGGATTGAGGACTCTCAAATCGCGACGGGGACTTCCGTAACTTGCACGCGCTCTTCGACGGGCACGCAGAAGATGTCTATCGAGCCGGAGCGGCCCCGCACCTGCATCGGCGGCAGCGGGGTCGCGCCGACATCGAGCCCGAGAGCATCGAGTGACTGCTTGAGCGCGCGCGAGAAGAGCATCTCGCCGGCACGGGCGCGCTGACAGAGGCGCGCGGCGACATTCACCGTGTCGCCGACGAGCGTATAGCTCATGTACGAGCTCGATCCGATGTTGCCCGCTACCACGTCACCTTCGTTGATGCCGATGCCGAGACCGGCATCGACTCCGTAGCGCGCCTTCCACGAATGGGCGAGCGCCTTGAAATTCTGCAGCATCTCCTGTGCCGCGCGCACGGCGCGATGCGGGCTGTCGGACTGCTCGAGCGGCACGCCGAAGCCGAGCATCAGACAGTCCCCCGCCATGTGAAAGACCGTGCCGTCGTGGCGGAACGTGATCTCCGTGAGGAGCGAGAAGTACTCGTTGAGCAGCGGCACCACCTGGCTGGGCTCCAGCCGCTCCGAGATGGTCGTGAATCCGCGCAGATCGGCGAAGAGCACTACCGCGTGCGCGCGCAGGTCCTGCGTGGACAGCAGCGTATCGCGAAGCTGCGCGTCCTCGAGGATCTTGTCGGCGAGCCGCGGCGATAGATAACGGCGAAAGGTGCGGCGCAGGACCTCCTCGCGCCGCCGGATCTCCGCCTCGAGTTGCGCGGCCGCGAGCTTGCGGCGCACCGCGCCCGCCCGCACCAGTTCCTCGATGCGGGTCTTGAGGGACTCATCGACGGACAAGATCTTATCCCCGATATTCTTGTGCGAAAGGAGGAGATTACCATAGCTCGCCGACCGCACAGGCCCGCGGGCATCGGGAGCCACGGCGGCCGCGCTCGCTGGCGCTGCGCGGCAATCGCCGAGCGATGTCTTTGCGACCATGTGCTCTGGCGAGGGTGGAACGACGATATTACCGTCGGCAGAGATGTTTTGGAACCGCTCTCTGTCAAATCCATCCGCTGCGCGTAAGCGCTTCGCGGCCCGGCCCCCCTCCCCGTCCTCTCTGGACACCATGGTAAATAGCGCGCACTATTTAGCTTTGCAATCGGATGGCATCCATCGGCTGCGAAGCCACATTGTGGCGGGGGCTCTGCTTCCGTCCTGCCGGATGCAGAAAAGTCCGCCGGGGTACGAACGCAAAAGCGCAGGACTGGAGAACGGCATGTCTGAGAATGCTGCGGATATCGAGCGTGCGGCGAAGAACTACTGGAGCGAAACCGGCTATTCGCCGGGGGGTGTCATTCGGGCAGTCGATTACGCCAGATACTCGCGGGGCGTGCACCCCCAATTGCAGGGTATCAAGATCGTCGATTGTGATACGCATTTTACCGAACCGCCGGACATCTTCACGTCGCGAGCCCCGGCGCGACTGAAGAGCAAAGTGCCGTATCAAAAGGTCGTCAACGGTGTCACCCGTTGGTTCGTCGGCGACATGAATTTCGGGATCGTTGGCGGCAATGTCATCCGCAAGGATCGGAACAAGCTGTTGGGCCGCCTGTCATTCCCTACGCTGGAAGAGGGCACGCCCGCGGCATGGCAGGTAAAGCCGCGGCTGCAGGCCATGGATGAGATGGGCATCTACGCCCAGATCTGCTACCAGAACTCGGGCGTCACCCAAGCAGGGTCCCTGATGAGGCTGGGGGATGAAGTCGGCGTGACCGTTCTCAAGCTTTACAATGACGCCGCCGCCGAGCGGCAGCAGGAATCCGGCCAACGGCTCTTCACTCTCGGGCATCTGCCGCTGTGGAACAGGAAAGAGCTCGAGGCCGAGGCGCGGCGCTGCCTCGACATGGGGCTGCGAGGCTTCGTCGTGCCCGACATGCCGGAGAGCCTCGGCATCCCTTCCTTCGACGATCCGTATTGGACACCCTTCCTCGAGATGTGCAACGCCACAGGAGCGCCGCTCAATTTCCATCTCAACGCGGCGATCAATCCCAATGCGCTGGTGTGGAAGAGCCACTCGTTCGAGAGGGCACTCGCGGTGGCCTCAAACATGTTCTACATCGGCAATCTTGCGACCATGGGCAATTGGATGGTCTCGGGACTGCTCGACAAGCATCCGGATCTGAAGATCGGGCTCATCGAAAGCGGGCTCGGCTGGTTACCCTTCGGCATCGAAGCGTTGGAGCACCAGTTCGATGAGGTATTGGCCGATCGCGCCCAGGCGCCCGAGCGCCGGCCGTGGGACTATTTTCGCGACCATTTCTGGGTGACCTACTGGTTCGAGAGTGTCGGGCCGAGGCAGCTGCTCGAGACGGTGGGGGTCAAGAACGTATTGTTCGAAACCGATTTCCCACACCCGACATCGCTCTACCCCAATGTGCAGGAGCATATTCTCGAGACCCTGGGCGGCTACGGCGACGAGGTCCGCAAGCGGGTGCTCGAGCGCAATGCGGTGGAGCTGTACAAGCTGCCGTTCTGATCATGCTGGAGGCAAGGCGCACATGAGCCCTCCAGGTCCATACCCGCATCTGCTTTCGCCCGGCAGGATCGGGACGCTGGAAATCAGGCTCGATACCCAGGCGACCGTGGACTTGATCCGCGCGCAGGAGCCTGACGCGGTGGTGGTGGCGACCGGGGCCATCCGCCGCGCGCCCGAGCTGCCGGGAAAGGAGCGGCCTCACGTGCACGACGGTCAATCGCTGCGCGCTCTGCGACTTGGCGAAGAGGAGGAGGGCACGGAGAGCAAGGTGACGCTCACCCAGCGTCTCGCCATGGGCGCGGCGCGGGCGCTCGGGGTCGCTGCCAGTGCGGGTGCCGTGCGCAAGGCCAGCAAGCTGTGGATGCCGGTGGGTGATCGTGTCGTCATCATCGGTGCGGTGCGCAACGCTGCTGACGCCGCGGCGCGGATCTGATGGATAAGAGGGGCAGACACATGGCTGAGTCGAACCTTACTGAGCGCATCGCCGTTGTCACTGGAGCAACGGGCGGTATGGGCACGGCGACCGCCACGGAGCTGTCCGGGGCGGGGTGGAAGGACCTGCTCATCTGTGACCTTGACGCGGGCAAGCTGGAAACACTGGCCTCGTCGCTGCGTTCAACCGGTGCGAAGGTCGCCATTCTCGCGGGCGATGTCTCCGATCCGGTATTTCCCGATCGCATGGTCGGGGCACTGGGCGAAAAGCAGATCGGCGCGGTCGTTCATATGGCGGGTATTTCTCCCCGCATGGCGGAGGCCGAACGCATCCTGGAAGTGAACCTGGGCGCCACCATCCGCCTCGTCGATGGCGGCGAGATCAACGGCGCAGGTCTCTAGCACGGTACGAACCGGGAGCAATTCTGGCTATGGATCCCGGGTTGGTCGGCCCGGTGGTGGTTCTTATCAACAATGTCGGCGGCAATGTCGGTGGCAATGTCGGTGGAGGATTCTTTGCCGAATCCGACTCATCGGGAAAGCGGTCCTCGATATATTCAGGTCCGAACTGCAGAGTAGACGGCAATCTTCGTCAGGCCTTCGGCGCGCTTGCCGGAGCGTAAGTATCGAGCTCCGTGAGGATTGAGCTCTCGGAGAAAGGAGATGAGTGAATGGTTATCGACGCCGCCAATCCGGTCCCGCCACTCCGCCCAAGGCCGGCGGGGCCGGGCCAGGTTCCACCGCATGTGCCGCGGGAGCTGGTGCGGTGCACCGGGCTGCCCTATGGACCGGAGTTCCTCGTCAGTCCGCATGACTTCATGGCGAATATGCACCACGCGCTGCCGCCAATCTTCTATGACGTGACCCCCTTCTGCAATGCGTGGCAGCTGATCAAGCATGAGGATGCCGTGTTCGCGTTGCGCCATCCGGAGCTTTTCGGCAATGAGGGCGCCTCGCCCTTTCCACGCGACCCGGATGATTACTTCTACCTGCTGCCGGTCGAGGTCGACCCGCCGCACCACCGCAAGTACCGCAACATCGTCGACCCGCTGTTCTCGCCCAAGGGTGTGCTCGCTCTGGAGGGCAAGCTCCGCCAGCTTGCCAACGACCTGATCGATCGGGTCATCGACAAAGGCGAATGCGAGTTCACGACGGATTTCGGCCGGCCCCTTCCGGTTTCGATCTTCCTGGACCTCATGGGTCTGCCGCAGGACAAGCGCGACACTTTCGTGCAATGGGCGATCAACCTGCTGCACACCCAGGACCGCGATCTCATGGTAAGTACCATGAAGCTCGTGACGGATTATCTGAAGAGTGTCATCGCCGAGAAGAAGGCCGTCCCGGACGAGGGCGTCATCAGCCGGATTACCCATGCCGCGCCGGAGGGAAAACCGCTTTCGCCCAAGGAGATCTTCGGCTTTGTATTCTTCCTGTTCATCGGCGGCCTCGATACCGTGTTCGCGACGCTGAACAACATCTGGCTCTGGATGGCGGAAAATCCCGAACGGCGTCGGGAAATCATCGCCCGGCCGGGCGACATCGACGATATCGTTCAGGAGCTGTTGCGCCGCTGGTCGGTGACCTTCTCGGGTCGCACCGTCCTGCAGGACATTGAGATGCGTGGCGTGCGGATGAGGAAGGGGGATCGCATCACCTGCGTGTTGCCCGCCTGCAATTTCGATCCCGAGGTCTTCCCCGATCCCCTCAACGTCGACTTTGACAGGCCGCGGAAAACCATCCTCGCCTTCACCGTCGGCGTCCATAGCTGTATGGGAGCTCATCTCGCACGCCTGGAAGTCAAGATTGCGCTGCAGGAATGGCTCGAGCGGATCCCGGACTTTTCGGTGAGGCCGGGTGCCAGGATCGTCTATCGTCCGGGCGGCGTCGTGGGGCCCGAACTCGTGCCGTTGGTCTGGTAGGGATCCCAGGACGAGGATCCGACCGGCCATCGCAGGATTCAACGGCCATTGCCGATGGCCCGAGGCTCGTTCCCGAAGTCGAGGGCAGGCCGGTGCTTTGCCGTTATGCTCCGTGCGTTGGACGATGTTTGTCCGCATGCGAGCGCGCGACTATCGCACTTGTGGCTTTCCGGGAATGCGGTCGTCCGTCCCGTGTTCGCGATGAGAGAGATCTGTTAGAATGGCGTCGTACTTGTGAAAGGAGCGACTTTGAAAGGCGCTGCATTGCGTTCACGGCCCCGGTCCGCACGCCCTGCGCGAAGACGCCGCTCAACCGAAGAGGTGATCGATCGGATCCTTCGTGCCGCAAGCGATGAATTCGAGCGCCATGGGTACGCAGCCGCGACGACAGCCGCGATCGCGCGAAAGGCCGGCGTGGCCGAGGCGCTCATCTTCAACAATTTCGGCTCGAAATCCAAGCTGTTTCATGCATCGATCTTCAAGCCGTTGAACGATCATCTGGCTGAGTTTTACTCGACTCACATGACGGATGCGCCGCAGGATCGAGAGATCCGTGAGCAGGGAACGAGAGAATACATCGAAGAGCTCGAACGGTTCATCGACAAACATTCAAGGAAGTTCCTCTCGCTCTTCTTCGAGCAGACCTATGGACATACGGATCATGGCCTTGACGAGATAGAGGGTATTCAGGAATACCTCTCCTTCGCAGCGTCCATCAGCAGGAATCATGGCACGAACAAGGCGCCCAGGATTCCGGCGCACATAATGGCGAGGTTGTCATTTGGAGCCATTTTTTCGTGCGTGATATTCCGGGAGTGGCTCTTTCCTGCCGGCGTCGCAAGTAAGCAGGAGATTTTCTCGTCTCTGACGGATTTTGTCATCGACGGACTCAATGCCAACTCAAAGCCCCGCGGCTAGGGTGTGGGATGTCGTGCTCCGGATCGGGCGGGCCGCTCTGCGGTGCGAGGGCGTGTCCTGCTGGATGGTCGATCGCCGCGATAGGGAATCGACGGGTCTGATATCTAGTCCCTCGCGAGGAGCAGGGCCGCCGCCATCGGTCCGCCACCGGAGGTGGCGACGGCCAGTTTGGGGCTGCCCGGGATCTGACGCTCGCCGCCCTTGCCGCGCAGTTGAGTCACCGCCTCGTGCGCAAAGCCGAAACCATGCAAGCGTCCGGCGCCAAGCTGGCCGCCATGAGTGTTCATCGGCAATACGCCGTCGCGCGCGATGCGCGTGCCGCCCTCGATGAAGAGATGTCCCTCGCCTCGCTTGGCAATGCCGAGGCCTTCTATCCAGGTGATCGGCAAGAAGGAGAACCCGTCATACAGCTGGGCGGTATCGAGGTCCTTCGGCTTGTAATCGGTGCGCGTCCACAGATCCTCGCCGGTCTCGTAGCTCGCAGGCCATTCGACCTGATCCCAGCTGTAGCGGTTGACCGAGCCCGACACGGCGGCAATGCGGATAGGCTTGCACTTCACCTCATCGAGCGCATCCCCGGCCGAGACGATGACCACCGTCGAGCAGTCGGTGAAGCGGTCGCAGTCGTAAAGGCAGAAAGGAGAGGTGATCATGCGTGCCGACATGTATTTTTCGAGCGTCAGCGGCTCCTTCACGATGGCTCTGGCCCTGGGGTTGATCACAGCGTTGCGATGCGCGTTGAGCGCCACCTGGGCAAGTTGCTCGCGCGTCATGCCATAGCGCTTCATGTGACGCATGGCATATTGAGCGGTCCAGTTCGCCGCCGAGATGGCGAGGAAGGGGGCGAGCCATTGTGAAGGCCCTTCGACGAATTTCCGATTGAGCGGCGGATATTCCTCGGGCCGCGCCATGGCGGCAGCCTCGTAAACGGTGCGGAAGCAGATGACGTGGCGCGCCAGGCCCGCCTTCACGGCAATGGCGGCGGATGCGATCGCCGATAGCTGGGCCGGCATCTCGCTGCCGCCGAGGTGCCATTTCGACTTGATGTTGAGGGCTTCGATCAGCTCATCCGCGCTGATCGGCGAAAAGCCGAGATAACCCGGCATCTTGCCGGGATAGGTCGCGACACCATCGATCTGCTCGAGTTTCAGCCCGGATTCTTCGAGCGCTTCCTTGATGGCGTCCACCGTCAGGAGGAGCGGTGCGCGGGTGAGACGGATGCCGACCTCCGATTGGCCGATACCCGTGATGTAAGCCTCTTTGATTGCCATTCCTCAGCCCGCCTTCCGGAATAGGGGATACCAGATGCCGTCCTGTTCCTCGAAGGTCACGCGGACCCGATCGTCGAATTCAACCTCGTCCACCGGACAGCCGACGATGTTGGAGGTGAGATACACGCCCGGCACGCCGTCGAGCTTGACGCGCGCGATGACGAAGGGCACCTCCAGACCGGGCATCCAAGCCTGGTAATTGATGGTGTAGGTATCGATCACGCCCGTTCCGGCGACGGCTTGAGGGGCCACGTTTTCCGATTGGCAGTGCCGGCAGAGCAGCTTCGGCGGATGGGTATACTGGCCGCAGTCGCCGCACCTCATGATGTTGAGCTTGCCTTCGGAGCCGCCGGTCCAGAAGGCTCGGTTCTCGGCATCCAGCTTGGGCCTGGGGCGAGAGATATTCATCGCGGATTCCCTCCAAACTGCCAAAGCTAGCTCCTCTTGCCGCCCGACATGGCCGAGGAGTCGATCGCGCCCGTGAAAAGGCCGCCGACGAAACCCTGGTCGGTGTAGAGCACGGCGCCGGTGACGGCGGCATTCAAGGGACTGTTCAAGAGGATCAGCGGCCAGGCTTGCTCTTCCGCCGTCGCCATCCGATGTAGCACCGGGTAGGGGAATTTGTCGAGGAAGTCCTGGCCCAGCACGGGAAGCGATTGCTCCATGAAGGCGGTCTTCGTCGGGCAGGGGGCCGTGGTGTTGATGCGGATGCGGCGTTCCCCGAGCTTGACCGCAGAATGCTGCACCCAGACGACGAGCATTTCCTTGGAGGTCGTATAGCCGTCGCGGAGCTTCTCGGGGTTGGCTTCGCACCATTTGCGTGCCGCGCGTGGGTCGGAAATCGCCAAAAGCTCCAGATTTTGCGCCAGGTTCTTCTGCCAGGAGAGGCAGGCGTCCGAGGAGATGATCGCGATCCCGCCGCCGTCCTTCACGGCCGGCAGTACCTCCTCGACGAATTGGCGGTTCCCGACATAATTGATCAGCATGCATTTGAGCGCGCCCACGGCATGCGGAGGGACGCCGGCGCAGCAGAAAAGGAAATCAATCGCACCGACGTTGCGCAGTACCTTCGCGGTGGCGCTGACCTGGCCGGGATCGGACAGGTCCGTTCTGTAGAAGGCTTCGCAACTCGCCTTCGGCTCCTGAATGTCGACGATGTGCACCTTCGCGCCGAGCTCGCCGAGAATCCGCGCCGCCGCTTCACCCATTCCGGATGATCCGCCGGTCAGGACGATCGTCGCTGCGCGGTAGCCCAGCCCATCGAGATTGCTCATCGTACGTGCTGCTCTCATCCGCCGTTCGGCTGAGGGTGTCGCCTCATTCGAGCGGAATGCCGCTGAGGGAAGGACCGCCATTGACCGCGACGGTCTGGCCCGTGATGTAGGATGCCGCATCGCTGGCGAAAAAAACTATCATGTTGGCGATCTCCTCGGGAGTGCCGGGCCGCTTCAGCGGGATGGCGCTCGCCATGCCATTGGGATCGAGGCCGGCCGCCTTCCAGGCCTCGACCGCGCGCGGTGATGCGATCATGCCGGCGGCCACGCAATTGCAGCGAATGCCATAGCGGCCCCATTCGGCGGCCGTGACAGTCGTGAACATCTGAAGGGCCGCCTTGGCCGAGGAATAGTGCGCCCCACCCTTCACGCCCGTCATTCCGGCATTGGAGGAAATGTTGACAATCGCGCCAGAGCGCTGCGCCATCATGTGCCGGCCGGCCTCGCGCGTGCACAGATAGGCCGAGCGGACATTGAGATCATAGATCGAGTCCCAGCCTTTGGTCGGGATCGTTTCCAGAGGTCCCATGCGTGTGCCGCCGGCATTGTTGATGAGGACGTCCACCCGACCGAATCCATCGACGGTACGTCGGACCATGTTGATGACGGCGTCCTCGCTCTTCACGTCGGTGGGCACAGCGAGACACTCGCTGCCGCTATCCTCGGCGATGCGCGCGGCGGCGGCTTCCAGCTCCGACGCGGTGCGGCTGGCGATTGCAACACGGGCACCCAACTTCGCCAATTGCAGGGCAGTGGCATAGCCGATGCCGGTGCCGCCGCCGGTGACGATGGCCACGCGACCTGAAAAATCGAGTTGCTTCGACATCATGAGCTCTATTCATCTCCCCGGGCGCCGGTAAGCCAGCGGGCGCACGGTCCACGTCTAAATAGTACATACTACTTATCGTGCGGGCAATCGATGAAGCCACTGATCGGCGGCTTGATCGGGGTGGACAAGGCGCAGCTGTCCGGTGAGGAGTCGTGGACCCGTGGACCCGTGGAGCTGTGCGCCCCGGAGGGGACGGCCGCCTACCAGAGCGGTCTCTGCTGCATGGCTGCGCGGCGTTCGCGAAGGATCTTCTGGCGCTGCTGCGGCGTCACGGCTGGCGTTTCACGCGGCAGATAATCGCGCACTCGATCGACCGGCACCTTGCGCACCTGCGGGATCGGCTGGGAATCGCATTCCGCCCAGCGGCCCTGAATCGCACCGCGCGGGTAGCCCGCTGTGTCGAGCCAGTTGGGCACACCCGGATCCTTGGCCGAAACGACGATGCGCAGTACGCCGTCCTTGTCGGCGGGTGCCTGGGCATCGTTCAGGCTGGAATGATTGTTGTACCAGTCGGTCGTTTCGTAGAGCTCATTGGTCAGGATCAGGGAGCGGTAGAGGCAGCGCTCGGGTACCTTCGACTCCACGATGAGCGCTTCATCCCCCTCGAGCTCATAGGCGCCTTCGTAATAGAACTGACCGACAAGGCCTCCGCCATCGGTGAGGTCGAAGACCTTGAACCTGTTGACGTAGCCTTCACGCCGCAGCTGCTCGACATGGTCGACGAACATCAGCCCCATGAATCCGACGAAGGCAGGGAGTGCTCTGAGCTCTCGTTCCAGCGCTGCGGCGGAAGGGCGGGACCGCCCGACCGGGCGGTCGATCCGCTCGATGGACAGGGTAGGGGAGCGCTCCTTCGTCCAGTCGCAGCTTACCAGGCGCACCATGAGCCTCGTGGCTTCGGGACGAAGCTCCCACCAGTCACCGGCATGGTCTTTCGGCCGGGTTGGGCTCAAAAGTACGTCCAAGTGGCCTTCCGCGTCCGTATCGAGTGCGTTGATGTCGAGGTAGGTGCGGCCCAGGCCGGTTTCGGCGCTCCTCGGCACGACCTGGCCGATGTTGGCCATGCGCAATGAGCCGCGCTGGCCGCGGATGCGATAGGTCCCGCCGGGCGTGATGCGCGCACTGCGGTAGATCGTGTCGGCATTCGGCTGGCCGACGTTGAGAAGTTGCCCGATGGTCGGTAGGAAGGCCGGATGATCGCCGTCGCCGCCGAGCGCATCGATCGCACCGGACGTGAAGGCTTCCAGCGCGAGCCTCGCAACTTCCTGCTGCACCCGTGCATCCTGACGCATTGCTTCCGGCAGCTGGGCCAGCATCCGTCCCGGCAAGCTGCGAAGGCTGTCGATGAGCGCATCCCAACCGGCGACGCGGGGTTCCCCCATCGCGGTGTCGACAGCCTGGTGCGCAGCGCCTCCGGTGGGCGTTTGGCTCGCGGATCTCTGGTCTGTCATCGGAAGTCCTCAGGGTGTATTCGACGGGCGTCGACCCCGAAATTATGAAGCAGTGCGCGGACACGACCCAGGTACAGGACGTACCCCGCCGCCGCAGGGCGAGCCTCGAGCCGAAAGACCGCGTTTTTTGCTGGAGGCGCGATGGGGCGGCCAGGGTGCGACGCAGGCGTCGCACGGGTGGCCATGGATGGACACCCCCGGCAGGCCCGGTCGCACCGGGACGTGCGCGGCGCAGGGACTGCGCGGCGCAATGGCCGGTCCAGCGCGTACGCTCAGCGTGGTGGACTGCCGGTCGAATGGGAGGAGGCGTCAGCCGTGGACGACCGAATGCACGACCCGGTTGTACTCGAAATAGACCGAGAAAGCAGGATAGTCCCAGCGGGTGATCGGCGGCTTGCCGACGGCCGGGAAACGCCTTTGCGGCGCCCCGAACTTCGCTCTCACCACCCGCATGGTGGTTCCGCGCCTGGGTCGCGCGATCGAGGACGGAGCGACCTGCACCTGCCCGTCGACCACCACCGTCTCCGCAGCCACCCCGCCGGCGATTGCGCAGCCGATCAGCAGTGCCAGTATTTTTACCGAGCGCATACGGAACCTCCACCGGTCCGGCGTGACTATACACCCGGCCGAAATCTGTCAAAGCCGGCAGCGGCGAGTGCCCTGCCGAATCTGTGAAGCCCATCAAGGTGTCCGGCGGTCCGCAGTCCCGATATGGTTAAATGACCAGGATGTTCCACCCCCTGTCGCTCTTCGTGGGGCTGCGCTACGTGCGCGCGCGATCCCACAAGTTCTTCGTCTCGTTCATCACCTGGACCTCCCTCGCCGGCGTCTGCGTGGGCGTCGCGGCTCTCATAGTCATTCTTTCCGTGATGAACGGCTTCGAGGGCGATCTCAGGCACCGGCTGCTTTCGCTGGACTCGGATGCGCGGGTGGTGCCAGCGCAGATGCACGGTGCGGCGGCGATGCCCGATCGGAAGCAGTGGCAGCTCGCGGCCCGGGCGATCCGAGGCGCGCCAGGCGTGGCCGGCGTCGCTCCCTACGCCCAGATCCAGGCTCTCGCCGTGCGCACCCCGGAGATGCTGCCTGTGCAGCTGCGGGGAATCGATCCCGAGGCCGAGCCTTCGGTCACTCGCCTCAGGCACGCCATCACCGAGGGCAGGCTCTCCGATCTCACGGCCGGCTCCGACAGAGTCATCATCGGCGAAGTGATCGCGGAGGAGCTTGGCCTCGCCCGCGGCGATTCGCTGACGCTCCTCATCCCGACGGTCTCCGCGGGAGGCGTACCGACCCCGAAGCTGCGCCAGTTCAAGGTGGCGGGCGTATTCGAAGTCGGGCTGTCTGACAGCGACGCGAGGCTGGTGTTCGCGAACATCGCCGATGTGCGCGCGCTCGGCGCGGCCGCCCAGGCGGACCAGGGCTTGCGGATTCGCTATCGGGACGCGCTCGATGCGCCGGCGCTCTCCGCCCGTCTGCGGGCGAGGCTACCGAAGGGGTTCCAGCTCATCGACTGGACGCAGGACAACGCCGATTACTTCCACGCGATCCGCATCGAGAAGACCATGATGTCGCTCATCCTGCTGCTCATCGTAGCGGTGGCCGCGTTCAACATCGTGGCGATGCTGGTCATGGTGGTCACCGACAAGCGCACGGACATCGCGATCCTGCGCACTTTCGGGGCATCGCCGCGCCGCGTGATGGGCGTGTTCCTCACCCAGGGCCTGGTCATCGGCTGGCTCGGTGTCGCGCTCGGTGTCGCGCTCGGGCTCGCGCTCGCCTTCAACGTCGATACCATCGTGCCCTTCCTGCAGAACACCTTTGGCTTCCAGATCTTCAGTCCCAGCGTCTATTACATCACCACCATTCCCTCGGTCGTGAGGTGGAGCAATGTGGTGACGATCAGCGTCGCGGCGCTCCTCCTCACGGCCGCCGCGACCGTCTACCCTGCGGTGCGCGCCGCACGCATCGCTCCCGCAGAAGCACTGCGCTATGAGTAGCAGGCCATGAGCTCGCCGTACGAGTGGCTGGTCGGGACCCGCTATCTGCGCTCCACTCACCGCCGCGGCTTCGTGTCGTTCGTATCGCTCATGTCCGTCTGCGGGCTCGCGCTCGGAGTGGCGACACTGATCGTCGTCCTCTCGGTGATGAACGGCTTCGGCCGGGAGCTTCGCAGTCGCATCCTGAGCGTCACCTCGGATGCGACCATCATGGGCCTGCAGGGCACGATCCCCGATTGGAGGTCGATGCAGAAGCGCGTGGAGCGTGAGCCTGGTGTCCGCATCGCCGCGCCCTATGTCGAGGAGCAATCCATGCTGACGCACGGGCAGCATGTCCTTGGCGCGTCAGTGCGCGGCGTTTTGCCCGAGGAGCAGCAGCGCGCGACGGGGCTGGCGCAGAAGCTGACGGCCGGCAGCCTGGCGAGCCTCCAGCCCGGGCGCTATCGGGTGATCCTGGGAGATGCGCTCGCGCGAGCGCTGCACGTGCGGGTGGGGGAGTCGGTGGTGCTGATCGCGCCGGAAGGAGTGGCCACCCCGACCGGCGTCATGCCTCGGATGCGTCAGTTCCAGGTGAGCGGTCTCTTCCATTCCGGCATGTACGAATACGACCGGGGACTCGCCCTCGTGAGTCTTAGGGACGCGGAGCGGCTCTTCGGCCTCGCGCCCGGAGAGGTCACCGGCTTGCGGCTCTCACTGGATGACCCCTGGCAGGCGCCCAAGGTGGTGCGGCGGGTTGCCTACGACCTCGGCGGCGCCGGCTACTACGTCAGCGACTGGACGGAGAACCATGCCAACTTCTTTCGCTCCATCGAGACGACCAAGTCGATGATGTTCGTCATGCTGTCGATGATCGTCGCGGTGGCGGCATTCAACATCGTCGCGACGCTCGTGATGATCGTCAAGGAGAAGCAGACCGACATCGCCATTCTGCGCACCTTGGGCGCCGGGCCGCGCAATGTGCTCGTCATCTTCGCGATCCAGGGCGTCCTCATCGGGCTCGCCGGGACGCTCCTCGGGGCCGGGCTCGGCATCCTCGTCTCGCATAACCTGCAGGCACTCGTCGGTGGGCTCGAGCGGCTTTTTCATACCCAGTTCCTCAATCCGCGGGTGTATTACATGAGTGATCTTCCGGCCTACGTGGAGGGGCTCGACGTGCTGCGCGTCTGCGGTGTGGCCTTCCTGCTGTGCGCGTTGGCGACGGTATATCCGGCGTGGCGCGCCGGCCGAACGGCTCCGGCGCAGGCGCTGCGGCATGAGTAAATCGTCGGGAACGATTTACGACGATACGCGCGAGCATGTCGGCCTCCGCGGCAGCGGGGGCGAGGCCCAGGATGGGCCGGGCAATGATTCGCCTGGAGCGAATCATGTATCGCCGGTGCTCGAGGCCCGCGAGGTCTCGAAGAGCTTCCGCCAAGGTCCGGTCGTACTCGATGTCCTGCAAGGCGCCGCCCTCGCGGTCGCAGCCGGGGAGCGGGTGGCGATCGTTGGCGCCTCGGGCTCCGGCAAAACGACCCTGCTGCAGATTCTGGGCGGGCTCGACCGGCCGACCCGTGGCCAGGTGCTGGTCGACGGTCGGGACATTCACCGCCTGACGGAGAAGGAGCGCGGCGAGCTGCGCAATCGCGCCATCGGGTTCGTCTACCAGTTCCATCACCTTCTGCCGGAGTTCTCCGCCCTCGAGAACGTCGCCATGCCGCTGCTCGTGCGCCGTGCGCCGGTGGGTGAGGCGCGCAAGGCGGCTCGTGAGCTCTTGGAGCGCGTTGGCCTCGGCCAGCGCCTCGAGCATCGGCCTCACCAGCTCTCAGGCGGAGAGCGCCAACGCGCCGCGGTCGCCCGCGCGCTCGTCACGAAGCCGAAAATCGTTCTCGCCGACGAGCCTACGGGGAACCTCGACGGGCTGAATGCGGAAGCAGTGTTCGCGCTGATGCTGGAGCTCAACCGCGAGCGTGCCACCAGCCTCGTGGTGGTGACACACGACAGCCGGCTGGCGAATCGGATGGAGCGGGTCTACGAGATCGAGAAGGGGAGACTGTCGGAGCGTCTCAAACCGCCGTTGCGACGTGGCGAGCCTTGTACCGGGACGTGACCCGCCAGCGCCAGATGAGCTCGAGGCACGCCCAACCGAGGACACCGAGAACCAGGGCGCAGGCCGCACAGCCGAGAAGGAACGGTTGCCAGAGCGGTCCGAGGCCCGTCTCCAGCCAGTTCCAACTCAAATGGAAGGAGAAGCGCTGCGGGGATATCCGCAGCAGCGCCGCGCCTACCCGGTAGGCCAGGTAGTAGATCGGCATCATGGTCAGGGGATTGACCAGGAGGGTCGTCCCGTAGATCGCCGGCACGTTGAGCCGCCAGACGATTGCGATCAGGACCGCGACGACCAGGTGCACCGGCAGCGGGATGAAGCAGATGGCAATGCCCATGCCAAAGGCCCCGGTGATGCCGCGGCGGTGCAGGGCCCAGAGCCGCGGGTCGAGCAGGCGCTCGCCGAAATGCCGCAGCAGCCAGTGCCGCTGCAGCTGGCTGGGGGAGGGCAGGAGCTTCTTCAGCATGCGACGAGGCATCGGGGTGCGGAATGTACCAGATTGGCGACGGTCTGGCGTCGGGCGGGTCCCAGATCTCTTGCCGGACCGGCCAGGCGCCACGTGGAGCGGGTCCGCAGGGGCGGGCCCGCATGCGTCGCTCCCGCAGCCCTGAGCGCCACCCCGGGCTTGGCCGGAGCATCCGATGCGCCGCGCCATGGCGCCGCGGCGCGGGTCGCGGTCGGTCATCTCGAGCACGAGAGCCCCCTGAGCGCCGCTTTCGCGAGCATCGGTGTCCCAGGAAACGCTCTCGGGTATCATGCGCCGTCGCAGTTTTCTTGGGTTCCGTCCCCGGGGTCGATGGATGTGGGAAATCGTGCGGGCCGGCGGCCCGCTCATGTGGCCGATCATTCTCTGCTCGATCACTGCCGCGGCGATCGTGCTCGAGCGATTGTGGACCTTGCAGGACCGGCGGGTGTTGCCGCGGGAGCTGCCGCAGAAGGTCTGGCAGCTGATCGAGGCCAATCAGGTCAACGATAAGGTCATTGCCGCGCTCGAGCAGAACTCCCCGCTCGGGCGGCTGCTCGCGGCGGGACTCGCCAATCGCCACCGGCCGCGCGAGATCCTGATGGAGCGCCTGGAGGATACCGGCCGACACGTCGTCTACGAGCTGGAGCGCTTTCTCAACACATTGGGCACCATCGCCGGTGTTTCCCCGCTCCTCGGGCTCCTCGGCACCGTGACCGGGATCATCCGCGCATTCAACGCCATCCAGGCGGGTGGCATGGGCGATCCGCGCGTGCTCTCCGGCGGCATCGCCGAGGCGCTGGTCGCGACCGCCGCCGGCCTCTGCGTCGCCATCCCCTCGCTCATCGCCTACCGTTATCTGCGCGGCAAGGTGGACCGCATCGTGGTGGAGATGGAAAAGCAGGCCATGCGCATGGCCGATGTGGTCGAGGCCGCCGACGCCCGCGTCGGGCGCCCGGCGGCGGCCTGACCCGCCTGCCATGAACTTGAAGCCGCGCCGCCATGAGGAGCCGGAGATCAACATCGTCTCTTTGATCGATGTGGTGCTGCTGCTCGTGGTCTTCTTCATGCTGTCGAGCAAGTTCACGGACGAAGGGCGGTTGCACGTGCAGCTTCCCCGAGCGAGCGCCGTACCGCCCGCCGCCGAGCAGAGCGAGCCGCTCGTGGTCTCGGTGACGGAGGCCGGGAGCTACCTCGTCAACGGGCGGGAGCTCATCAACTCGAGCCCTGATACGCTGCGCGCCGCGCTCATCAGGCAAGCCGGCGCCGACCGCAACATGACCGTCACGATCCGCGCGGACGGCCGCGCGACCCAGCAGTCGGTGGTCACGGCGATGGATGTGCTCGGACAGCTCGGCTTCGTGCGGCTCAACATCGCGACGATCAGGGACGAGCGGGCAGGCGGTCCTTGAACGATCTGGCGAGCCGCCGGCCAAGCGGGCCGGTGAGTGTGTCGGCCGCCTACCGGCGGCTGCTCGGGTACCTCAAGCCGCACAAGGGGGCCTTCGCCCTCGGCATCCTGGGAGGCGCCGTCTACGCCGCCTCCACGGCGAGCTTCGCATGGCTCGCCAAGCGCTTCGGCGACGGGACCTTCACTCATCCCAATCCGCGGATGGTGCTCCTGATCCCGATCGCGCTCGTGATCATCTTCATCGGGCGCGGCATCGGCTCCTTCACCCAGACCTACTTCATGGGCTACGTGGGGCGAAGCATCGTCAAGCGGCTGCGCAGCGAGGTCTTCCGCAGCGTGCTCGATCTGCCGGCCTCTTTCTTCGACCGCACCTCCACGGGAGCGCTCCTCTCGCGGCTCACCTACAACAGTGAGCAGGTCGGCCACGCCTGCACGAGCTCCGTCGTCATCATGGTGCGCGCGGCCCTGACGGTCGTCGGGGTGATCTTCTGGATGTTCTGGTTCAACTGGCAACTCGCGCTGATCTCCCTCGCCACAGGTCCCCTCGCGGGCTGGCTGGTCTCGGTGGTCAACCAGCGCTTCCGCCGCTATGGGCGGCGCATCCAGGACTCGATGGGCGATGTGACGCGCATCGCCAAGGAGAGCTTCGAGGCGCCCCGCCTCGTGAAGGTGTACGAGGCGCAGCCGCACCTTCGCGCCCAGTTCGAAAGTGTCAACGAGCACAACCGCCGCTCGTTCATGCGCCTGATTCTCACCCGCGGGCTGGCCAATCCCATCGTGCAGCTCGTCACGGCGCTCGGAGGCGCCGTGGTGCTCGGGATGGCGATCCGCGATACGGTCGACGGGCAGATGAGCCCGGGGGACCTGCTCGGCTTCTTCACGGCGCTGACCAGCATTGCGCAGCCGCTGCGCGAGCTCGTCGGCGTCTCGGACCCGCTGCAGCAAGGCATTGCCGCGGCCGAGAGTCTCTTCGAGCTCATCGATGAGCCTGGCGAGCCTCGCGGCGGGGGCTACACGACCGGCCGCGTTCGCGGCGACGTTGAGTTTCGCAACGTGACGTTCTCGTATCCGCAGGGCAAAGCGGCGGCGCTTCGCAACGTGTCGCTCGCCGTGCCGGCGGGCTCGAGCCTCGCCATCGTGGGGCGCTCGGGCAGCGGCAAATCGACGTTGGTGAGCCTGCTGCCGCGGTTCTACGAGCCGGATACGGGCGCGATCCTCATCGACGGGCGCGACATCCGCGAGTACGAGCTCGCGAGCCTGCGCCAGCAGATTGCCGTGGTCAGCCAGGATGTCACGCTGTTCGATGACACCATCCGCAACAACATCGCCTTCGGCCGCGAGGTGCCGGAAAGCGACCTCCTGCGGGTGGCGGAGGCGGCGCACGTGCTGGAGTTCACTGCGGATCTTCCGGGCGGCCTCGACGCCATGGTGGGCGAAGGCGGCGTATTGCTCTCGGGGGGGCAGCGCCAGCGGATCTCCATCGCGCGGGCGCTGCTCAAGAATGCTCCGATTCTCATTCTGGACGAGGCGACTTCGGCGCTCGACACCGAGTCCGAGCGGCACATCCAGGCCGCGCTGGCGCAGCTCGTGCGCAATCGGACCACCTTCGTCGTCGCACACCGGCTCTCGACCGTGGAGCAGGCGGACCGGATCGTGGTGCTCGGTGCCGGCGAGCCGGTGGAGAGCGGCACGCACGCGCAGCTGCTGGCGCGGGAGGGTCGCTACGCTCAGCTCTACAGGATGCAGTTCGCGGACTGATTCGCGCATGCAGCAACGGCTCTTCAAGCTCTGGTACGAGGAGTCGCCCGGGGTCTCGGTGTTGCAGCCTTTCTCCTGGCTGTACGGCGCGGCCGTAGCGGCAAGGCGTGCGGCTTACAGGCGGGGCTGGATGCGGTCGTGGCCCGTTGGCAGGCCCGTCATCGTGGTCGGGAATCTGACGGTGGGGGGCACGGGGAAGACCCCGCTGACCATCTGGATCGCCCAACAGCTGCGGCAGCACGGGCTCGAGGTCGGGATCGTCTCGCGGGGGTATGGCCGCAGGCAGGGCGGCTTACGTGCGGTCACGGCGGAGTCCTCGTGGCAGGAGGTCGGCGATGAGCCGCTGCTTCTTCATCGGCGCACTGGATGCATGACCGTGGTTGGGAGTGACCGTGTCGCCGCGGCGAGGGCATTGGTCGCCCGGGGGGCGAAGATCGTCCTGGCGGACGACGGATTGCAGCACCTGCGCCTGCGGCGCGATTGCGAGATCGTCGTGGTCGATGGCACACGCGGTTTCGGGAATGGCCGCGTTCTGCCGGCCGGACCGCTGCGCGAGAGCCGATTCCGTGCGCGGGCCGCCGATACCCTGGTGGTGAACGGCGGGGCCGAGGGTGAGCCGGCCAGGGCCGTTCCGCCCGATCTGGCTGCGGCGGCCCCGAGGATGCGGCTCGCGGCGCTCGAGGCGCGGCACGTCGCAGGCTCGGGACAGGTCAGGCCGCTCGAGGCCTTTGGCGGCTCTCCCGTGCACGCCGTCGCCGGGATCGGCAACCCGCAGCGGTTTTTCGCCGATCTGCGCGGCCGCGGGCTTGAGGTCATCGAGCACGCTTTTCCCGATCATCATGCGCTGTCGGCGGCCGACCTCGACTTCGGCGATGGCCTGGCGGTGCTCATGACGGAGAAGGATGCCGTAAAATGTCGGGCGCTTGAGGACGCGCGGCTCTGGTACCTGCCCGTCGAGGCGACCTTCAGCGAGGCCGACTCGCGCCGGCTCCTCGAGCTCGTGATGCGCAAGATCGACTCCTTCATCCCTGCCGGAGGTTAGATTTCCGATGGACGCCCGCCTGCTCGAGATCCTGGCCTGCCCGGTCTGCAAGGGGGCGCTCCTCTACCGGCGCGAGCAGCAGATGCTCGTCTGTCGCCTGGACCGCCTCGCGTACCCGATCCGCGACGACGTGCCGGTCATGCTGGAGGAGGAAGCGCGGCAGCTCACCGCCGACGACCCGCTCCTCGAGCGCTGAGACGGGCCGGACCGGGGCAGCATCCGCAGCTTGGTCGTGCCTGGCTCCTTCCACGTCGCCATTCCCGCGCGCCACGCTTCGGCGCGCTTGCCCGGCAAGGTGCTCGCGCCGATCCGTGGCAAGCCGATGCTGCAGTGGGTATTCGAGCGCGCCCGTGCATCGGGAGCCCGCGATGTGTTGATCGCTACGGACGATGCGGCGATCGCGGCCGCGGCGGGCGCCTTCGGCGCCGTGGCGCGCATGACCTCGGCCGCACATGCCTGCGGAACCGACCGCCTCGCCGAGCTCGCCGTGATCGAGTGCTGGCCCGATTCGGACATCGTGGTCAACGTCCAGGGGGACGAGCCGCTCATCCCGCCGGCGCTCATCCGCCAGGTCGCGGCTCTGTTGGAATCGGACCCTGAGGCGGCGATCGCCACGCTTGCGACGCCGGTGGAATCGCTCGCCGAGCTCCTCGATCCCAACGCGGTGAAGGTGGTGGCCGACTCGAGGGGCAGAGCGCTCTATTTCAGCCGCGCGCCCATTCCGTGGAATCGCGACGGCGCGCCGTCCGGATGGTCGAGTCAACGCGTGTTTGCCGGTGCGCGACGTCATGTCGGGATTTACGCCTACCGGGTCGGCGCGCTGCGGCGGCTCGCATCGCTGGAGGCCACGGCGCTGGAGAGGACCGAAAAGCTCGAGCAGTTGCGTGCGCTGGAGAATGGTCTCGCCATCCGGGTGGGAGACGCCGAGGAGAGGCCAGGACCGGACGTCAATACGCCGGAGGACCTGCAGCGGGTGGCCCAGCTGCTTTCGGACTGAAATTCGCGCGACCTGTCATGCGTTACATATTGTCACATGGGGTTGCCCCACCCTGGAACCGACGGAACTTCGCAGTTGCGCCGGCCGTCCGAATCCCAGGGTGCCGGTGACGTTGTCAACCCGATAATCGCCCCCACGCTCTGCGAAAGCAGCGGGCTCGTCCAACGGAAAAATCATGGGTATCAAATCGTCACAAGAATCGTGTGCCCGAGGCATCGCGGGCTTCGCCGTCCTGTCCGCCCTCGCTCTGGGCCTCGCGGGCTGCGAGACGGCCCCGCCGCCTCGGCCGCCTCCCATGGCCTATGCGGGGCCGCCACCCAATATCACTGTCTACGCCTATCCCGAGCGGGGGCAGTCCGCCGAGCAACAGAGCCGGGACCGTTACGAATGCAGTCTCTGGGCGGTTCATCAGACGGGGTTCGATCCCAGCGCGCCCAACGTGCCCGCCTATGACCGGGTGGTCGTGAGCGGTCCGCCGCCCGGTACCGGTACCGCCATCGGGGCCATCGCCGGCGCCATCCTCGGCGCGGCCATCTCCGGTCCCTACGACCGGGGTGCGGGAGTGGTCTTTGGCGGGATCACCGGCGCAATGATCGGCAGCGCCAGTGATGCCTCCCGCGAGCAGCAGAGGGAGGAGATGATGACCGAGCAGGAGCGACAGCAGGCGGCCGCCATGGCGCACAAGTCGGCGGATTACCGCCGCGCGATCAGCGCCTGTCTGGCTGGCAGGGGCTACAGCGTAAAGTAGTCCTGCGGTCTCCCGTCTTGCCTCTGCCCTAGCCGCTGGCCTAGAGCGGAGGTGCACGTTGCCTGGTGAAGCAATCGCCTGTGCGGCGGGGCTCGTACCCCGGGTCCGGCGATTCGCGGCTGCTTATACTCTCGGAATGTAGCTACGCCGCCGCAGGCGTGGCGATCTCGCGACGCGAGAGCACGTCGGCCGAGTCCATGAGACGCAGCTGAAGGCTCCGGTGACCCTTGAGGTGTTGCGCTCATGCGACATGGCGTGGCCCGGCTTGACGGGCCACGCGTGGGGGCATAGATTTCTTCTGAATTGTTATTGTATATATCATAAGGTATATGCCAATACCGTCTGACGCTGTGGCTGGCAACGCTCCGCGGCCGTGTAACCGGATTGGGCAGGCACGCGGCTTTGCGGATGGGGGTGTGTGATGGCGAAATACTGTCTGGTGGTGGTATCCGACCCTGTCCCGGGGAAAGAGGAAGAGTACAACCGCTGGTACAACGAGCAGCATTTGCCGGATGTGCTCAAGGTTCCCGGGTTCGGCGCGGCTCAGCGCTTCAAGGCGATGGGGGATGGCGGACTGCCGGGCAAGTACATCGCCCTCTATGAGATGGACTGCGACAGTCCGAAAGCCGCCGAAGCGGCGCTCGCGGAGCTCTACAAGATCGCCGACACTCCGCAGCTTTTCATTTCCGACGCCATCGATCGGGTCAGGCTCTCGGTGACCCTCTGTGCCGCCGCCAGTCCGAGACTTTCCGCAGCCCGCTGAGAGCCCGCGATAACGGATCCACAGACCGGATACGCGGCGCAGAGAGGGCGAGTGAGGGCGGCTCGCGCGTGAGGAGGCTCATGCTCGAGTCGATACCAGTTCAAAATCCAAAAGAGGTAAGAATCATGAAGGGAAGGGTCAACGGTTTCATCGTCGCGTTGCTTTCCATGACCAGCGTGGCAGTCGTCTCCACGGAGGCGACGGCTCAGCCTGCTGCCGACTCGCCCCAGACCGGCGCAAGTCAGCAGACGGTTCCAGGTCCGCAGATGCTCAAGGAAGTCATCGTCACCGCGGAGCGGCGCTCCGAGAACATCGAAAAGGTTCCCCTCAGCGTCACGGCGATCAGTGGCAAGGACCTGCAGAGCCAGTTCATCCAGAACGTCAACGGTCTGCAGGCCGCCGTGCCCGGGCTGACCGTCTCGCAGGGCGGCAACAGCAACTTCCTCACTTATTCGATTCGCGGGCAAGGCGTGGACATCTACACGAATTCTCCGCCCAGCGTTCTCACCTACATCGACCAGGCGCAGATCACGACGCCCTCGGTGAATCAGTTCTACGACCTACAGAGCATCCAGGTGTTGAAGGGCCCTCAAGGGACGCTCTTCGGCAGGAACACCACCGGTGGCGCCATCCTTTACCAGACCGCCATGCCGGGCAAGACGTTCGGCGGCTACATCTCTGCGCAATATGGCAGCTTCAATTCGCGGCAAGTCCAGTTCGGCCTCTCCCTGCCGATCAACTCGGTCGCGGCATTGCGTTTGGCCGGAAGCTACGCCGGCGGTGGCGCATACGAGTACAACATCGGTACCGGAAGATTCGTGGGAAACGAGGACAAGAAGTCGCTGCGCGCAACGCTCGTGCTGACGCCGTTCGCCGGACTGAAGAACACCACGGTGCTCCAGCAGTCCTGGCAGGGCGGGGAGAACACTCCTCCGGTCCTGTGGTCGGCGTATCCCTGCGGAGCCACGAACAATGGCCATCCGCTCGTGACGACCGCGGGCTGTTACTACACATCGGCCAACCCGTTTTTCTCGGCCTACCTCGCGGCTCATCCCAACATTTACCAGGGCGGGGCCGTCGCGTTCGCGCAGTATGAAAGGACGGTCGCGCCGTGGACGACGGACGTGAACGTGCCGTATTTCCATCAGGCGAGATCGAGCATCGCCATCAATACGACGTCGTACGAGGTCTCTCCCGCGCTGACGCTGAAGAACATCGCCTCCTACAACGACTCCTGGACGAATGACGGCTTCGATTACGACGGCACGCCGTATCCGATCTTCCAGACCGGCGGCACGCCCAGTGCGAATGCGACATCGGTGCTGAATCCGCAGGGGTTCTTTCAGCTGTACAGGCAGGTGTCCGAGGAGGTCATGGCCCAGGGAAGAGTCTTGAATGATCGCCTGATCTATACGGGCGGCTTCTATTACATGGATCAGCTGCTTCACATCCACTCGCCCTTGTATGCCTTCGATTTCAGCCCGTTGGCCGCCGGTCTCGCGTTCGACTACGGCGCCTACATGTACGATCGATCGGAAGCCGGTTACCTGCAGGGAACGTACAAGCTCACCGACAAGCTCAGTGCCACGGCCGGAGTCCGTTACACATGGGATCAATTGTCACTCACCGAGGAACCCGGCTCGGCATTCGGGCCCGCGCACCAGTCGAGCAGGGAGAGTGACCCGAGCTGGACGATAAGCCTCTCCTATCAGGCGCTGCCCACCCTCATGTTCTACGCCACCACGCGTGGAAGCTGGCGCGCGGGAGGCTTCAACTACAGCGTCACGCCGCTCAATGCCACGGGCGCGAATGGCGGCGACGAATTCCTCCCGGAAAAGACGCACGATGTGGAGCTCGGCGTGAAGTATTCGGGCAACGAATTCGGCATGCCGCTGATGGCCAACGCCGACGTATACAACCAGTGGGTGACCAACGTTCAGCGCGCTGCCTATGTGCTGGGGTTGGGCGGGACGAGCACGCTGCTCACCGCGAACGTGCCGTCGGACGAGATTTCCGGCATCGAGGCGCAGTTCAAGGTCGAGCCGCTTGCGTGGCTGCAATTCGGCGCGGATGGCAGCTACGCCGATGCGCGATACACGAACGGCCGCCTCTCGCTGCTGGGCTCGACGTTGAACTACGGCCCGGTCGCGAGCACGCCGAGGCTGTCGGGCTCGCTCTTCGCTCAGGTCTCCCACAGACTGGAGAACGATGCCGGCCTGCTGACTCTCCGGGGAGACATCTACGCTCAGAGCAGGATGCCCTTCTCCAATGAGGGGTACACGGAGGCACCGCTCACCACGCTTCCCGGATACGGTCTGGTCAACTTCAGATTGGCATGGGATGACATGCTCGGCAGCGGTGTCACGGCGGCATTCTATGTGCGGAATGCTTTCGACCAGCAGTACTACGTGGGTGGCAACCCCGAAGGTCCCAGCCTCGGTGTGAATTACGTCGACCCGGGTGCGCCCCGCATGTTCGTGGGCGAGGTGCGCTGGGACTTCGGGGGCTGACGGCGGCGCAACGGGCTGCTCGGCGGGCACGGCCACGCAGGAGGCGAGGCCGTGCTTACGCTCAGGGGGGTGCCCCGCCGCCGCCGCCGCAGGTGGCGGAGCCGCGGGCAAAAAGCCGCGCTTTTTGCCCGCGGCG
>JAKBCR010000219.1 GCA_021807675.1 Pseudomonadota bacterium | reverse complement strand
GGCCGGGGTCTACCCCGAGGCGCTGATCTATCTGCGGGTGATGTTCCTCGGCTTGCCGACGGGGCTGCTCACGGTCTTTCTCGCGATGGCGCTGCGCGGCATCGGCGATTCGCTCACGCCGCTGCTACTCATGATTCCCGGAATGTTGATCGACGTGCTGCTCAATCCGGTGCTCATTCGCGGGCTCGGGCCCGCGCCGCGGCTCGGGATCATGGGCTCGGCGCTCGCGACGCTGATTGCCAATCTTTCCTCCTTCATCATCATGATCACCGCGATCTACGTGCGGGATCTGCCCGTCCGGCTGCGCGGCGCCGAGCTTCGGTTTTTGCTGCCGAAGAAGAGTCTCGCCTCCGTCATCGTGCGCAAGGGCGTGCCGATGGGGCTGCAGATGATCATCATGTCGGTGTCGGCGCTGGTCATGCTCGGTCTCGTCAATGGCGCAGGCACGGAGACCGTGGCGGCCTACAGCGCCGCCAATCAGCTGTGGACCTACATCCAGATGCCCGCGGTGGCCATCGGCATGGCGGTGAGCGCGATGGTCGCGCAGAACATCGGCGCGGCACGCTGGGATCGCTTGGGTCGCATCGCTTACGTCGGAGTGGTGACCAATCTCTGCATGACCGGGGGGCTCGTGCTGCTGATCGCGCTGCTCGATCATGTGATGCTGCAGCTCTTTCTGCCGCGCGATGCCCGGGCGATCGCGATCGCGCACCACATCGATCTGGTGGCGAGCTGGAGCTTCATCCTGATGGGCGTGACGATGGTGCTGTCCGCGGTGACCCGGGCGAACGGCGCGACGATGGTGCCGCTCGTCATCATGGCGCTCGCGTACATTCCAGGGAGGCTGGGCTTCGCCTACGCGCTGCGGCCATCAGTCGGCGTGGAGGCGATCTGGTGGAGCTTCCCGGTGGGAACGGCCCTGTCCGTCATCCTGAATGCGCTTTACTACTTCAAGGGCGGCTGGCGGAAGCTCTCGCTCCTCGCCTCGATCGAGGAGGCGGAGGAATTCGTTCAGTCCGAGGCCGACCCGACCGGGCGCATGCTGCCGAACGGCTGAGCGAGCCCGTCCGCCGGATCGCATCGAGAAGCGCAGCCGAGCGGTCAGAAGTCAGCCGATCTCATCGAGACGTACCCAGCGCCGCTCCTCGGCGGAGCGCCGTGCCGCCTCCAGGGTGCGCTCGACGGACCATGCTTGCTCGAAATCCGGCCGGGCCGAGCCTTCCCCCCGGATCGCGGCTGCCATGCGCTGCATCGAAAGAGCCATGGGATACGAGGGTTGGGGCTCCGTGTCGGCACCGATGGCGACATCCTTCGTCTGCAGGAGCTGATTGGGGATCTCGATCGTCGCGAGTCCGGCGCCGCCCAGCGATCCGGCGCGAAGCACGGTATCGCGGCTGGTCGGAAAGCTCGGAGCCTGTAAGCCGATGCGCCCGCGGCTGCCGAACGCATCCAGCGTCCAGCCGGATCCGAGCGTTGCGCTCCAGGACACCTGAAGCTGGATCGTCATGCCGCTCTCGAATCGCAGCAGCAGGCATGCGAAGTCATTGGTCTGCGGCTCGATCCGCGAGCCGTCGCTGAAGCGCCATTCGTTGAGCAGCCTCCCGTCGTGCGCCACCAGCTCGTGAATGCCTCCGAAGAGGAACACCAGCATGTGCAGAGCGTGACTGCCGAGGTTGCGCAGGGCGGAGACGCCGAGCCCCGCCTGCCAGAACCAGTTGTAAGGAAACTGGGGATGCGGGGTGTTGAAGAGGGAGATGTTGAAGAGACACGTTCCGCCGAAGGGCTCGCCGAGATAGCCGCTCTCGATCATCTCTTTCGCCCGGCGATGCGCGGGCAGCCACTCGGAGTACGCATCGACGACGGCGACCGTCTCGCTCGCGCGCCACGCCTCGTGCAGCTCCCGCGCGTGATCGATGCCGGCGGCGCAAGGAATGCCGTTGTACACGTGCTTGCCTTTGCGCAGAGCGGACAGCACCATCGGGAATCGCACGCTCGGCCGCGTGCCGCAATCGACGATATCGATGCGCGGGTCGCAGATCATCGTCTGCGCGTCCCAGAAGGCGGACTCGATGCCGTGCTGGCGTGCGGCCGCTTCCGCGGTCTCCCGGCGTGAGGTGCAGATACCCACGACCTCCACGCCCGGCACGGCGCGCCAGGCGGGAAGGTGGGCGAAGGCGCCCCAGTTGGCGCTGATGATGCCGACCCGTAGTGACATATCGCCCCTCTAGATCGCAAGGCGTGAATACTAATGTAGCTTAGTACCTGGCGGCTCCGCCAGGACTTGCGCCAGGGGCTGCCAGCTCTGTGGCGTGCACGCACCGCTGGATACTGGCCCCGGAGTGTACGTGGGGGTGGGAGATAATGCCGAGGCAGGCAGGGTCAAGCTTCAGGCCGGGCGTCGCCTTGACAACGCGGGTGGGGGTCCGTAGAACAATTTGACTGCGGCGCACTAGGGTGGCGCGGAAACTGTCGCGGGCTTCTTAAGAGGTCGAGGATGCCAAGACACAAGCTGGTGGTGATGACGAAGCCGGTCGAGGGGCGCGAGCGTGAATACAACGAGTGGTATCAGAAGGTCCACTTGCCGGACGTCGTCGCCATCCCGGGGGTCAAGTCGGCGCAGCGCTTCCGGCTGAAGCTTCCCCTGGGGCCGGGTGTGGAACGTCAACCCTATCTGGCGGTCTACGACATCGAGACCGACGACGTCGACCGCGTGGTAAGTGAGTTGAAAAGCCGGACGGCCGATGGTCGGATGGTGATCTCGACGGCGATGTCGACGGAGATTTTCGCGGGCGTATACGATGAGCTCGGCGCAGCGGTGAGCTCGGGAAGCTGAGGCTCAGGTGTCGCCAGAGGCACAGACTTGAGCGAGACCTTGTTTGCGCTGGATCGCGGCAACTATCGTGATTGCCATATGCTGTATCGTGGGCCACGCAACGAGGAGTACTACCTCGGCGACTACACGCTCGAATCGGGCTCCTCCATAGATGTCAGGGCCGACAGGAAGACCGCCGGGTCCTGTTCGCTCATCCGTCTGAGCTCGCGGAACCGCCAGTACTTCAGGCGGTCCTGGTCCCACATCAGAGCCGATGGAACCGATGTGGCGATACTCTGGTTCGTCAAGCGCGGCGGACTCAGCATAGTGCATCCAACGGGACGCAGCATCGCCAGGGCCGGAGACTTCGCCATTACGTACTCGACGACTCCGTTCTACATGGAATGCGACACGGACGAGCAGTCGGTGCATCAGGTGTTCCACGCGGTGATTCCGACCCACCTCTTGCGGCGGCTCATTCCAGCGGAGCTGCCGGCCGGATTTTGCACGGCGGCGCAGGGCCGGGCATTCTCCCTCGCCGAACGCATGCTCACCGACGTGTTCGAGGACCAGGGTCGGCTGTCCGAGCAGAGCTCGGTGCTGTTGGTCGACGGAGCGCTCTCGGTGCTGCGCGATGCCCTCGCGGAGGGGGATCTGCCGAGGCCTGCCAGACGATCCCTCGCGCAGAAGCGGCTCGACGATGTGCTGAGATACCTCGATGCCCACTTCTGCAATCCCGCGCTGAGTCTCGGTACGATGGCCGAGGCGTGTGGCATCTCGAGAAGATATCTGTCGTTCCTCCTCGATCTTCATGGCACTCCGTTCTCGACGTTGATCTGGCAGAAGCGCCTCAATGCTGCCGCACAGTGGCTTGCCTCGCCGGAGTCGGCGGGCGTCGGCATCAAGGAAATCGCGCACCGGGTGGGCTTCAAGAGTCCCGCGCACTTCAGCCGGCTGTTCAGATCCGCTTATGAGCTATCGCCGACGGAATATCGGCGACGCGGGGCGGGGTAGAGGACACCCCTCGCCAGGGAAGCCGCCAGCGACCATTACACCGGCGGTCGGTTCAGGCGCCTGAAAGCCTTGTCGATGTGGTAGGAGAAGTACGGATAGGCCGGCACCACGGTGCTGGCCTCATCGAGTCGACGCAGCTGCTCGGGCGTCAGGGAGCAACTCAGCGCGCCCAGGTTATCTCGGAGTTGGACCTCATTGCGCGTTCCGAGGATCACCGAGGAGATGGTCGGCCGGGCGAGCAGCCAGGCGAGTGCGATCTGAGGGATGCTCTTGCCTGTCTCGGCTGCGACGGCTTCCAGCGCATCGATGACGCGATACAGCCGCTCCTCCTCGACTGGCGGGCCCCAATGCGCGACTTGTTGCATTCGAGTGCCCTCCGGAACGGGTTGGCCGCGCCGGATGCGCCCGGTCAGCCGCCCCCAGGCGAGCGGGCTCCATACGAGCGCCCCGACACGCTGATCGAGCCCGAGTGGCATCAGCTCCCATTCGTAGTCGCGTCCTACGAGCGAATAGTAGACCTGGTGCGCGACGTAGCGTGGCCATCCGTATCGCTCGGCGAGGGCGAGCGACTTCATCAATTGCCAGCCGGCAAAGTTCGAGACGCCGACGTAGCGCACCTTTCCGCTGCGGACCAGCAGGTCGAGCGTGTAGAGCACTTCCTCTACCGGGGTATACGCATCGAAACCGTGGAGCTGGAGCAGGTCGATGTAATCGGTATCCAGGCGCCTGAGGGCGGACTCCACGGCGGCGAGAAGGCGAGGGCGTGAGGAGCCGGCATCGTTCGGGCCACGGCCTGTCGGCAGGCTGGTCTTTGTCGAGATCAGGATGCCGTCGCGGCGTCCCTTGATCGCTGCGCCCAAGACTTCCTCTGCCGCACCATTGGAATAGACGTCCGCGGTGTCGAACAGATTCACTCCCGCCTCGAGGCAGATGTCGATCAGCCGCCGCGCCTCTTCCACGCCGCTGCCGCCCAAAGCCGAGAAGAACGGCGGCCGGCCGCCGAAGGTGGCGGTGCCGAGGCTCAGCACCGACACCTTGAGACCCGAGGCACCGAGATTGCGGTACTCCATCATTGCAAGTGTATACCTGCCACCGGGTTGCTCTGTCCATGAGCCAGGCAAAGTCCACAGGTGCAATGCCCGATCCTGGTGGCCCATCGCTCTTTGTGCGACCCCGAATCGTGAAGCGGTACAACAGGGTAGCGCTTCATCAAGTAGACACCTTCGGCGCACGCTCGTAGACTCGCTCGGCATGGTACTGGTTCCATGGGGGTAGATGCAGGCGAACGCCGTGCATGAGAGTCCGTTCTTCAGCCTCGAAGGACCCCTTGATGTCATGCCATCCGATCGACAAGTTCGGATGGCCAACTTGTCCGGCTTCGCCAGCTACGTCCGGGCACGGGGGGCGGAGCCGCGGGCGATCCTGGAAGATTGCGGAGTGGAGCCTGCGCGGTTCCGCGACCCGGATCAGTACATCGATTGCCAATCCCTCGTCGATGTGCTCGAGCATTGCAGCAGGCATTTTGACGATTCACTCTTTGGCTTGCGCCTGGCCGAGCTTCAGGAGCCGGACGTCTACGGATGCGTTACCGCTTTGTGCCGCTCCGCAGCGGTCTTCCGACAGGCGGTGCAGAGCTTCATCGAGTATCTTCCAGTAATCCACTCGCCGGCATCGGTGCTGGATCTGGTCGAGAGCAGGGAAACCGCCGAGCTCCGGTGGTCTGTCCGTACGGACCTCGGCGCCAACGGACAGGCCTTCTACCAGGCGATGATGCTCAACCTGAAGCTTCTAAGAGCCTTGGGGGGGGCGGGATTCCGGCCGAGCTATATTGACCTGGCAGTCGATGTGCGCAAGAAGGACGTCCCCGAGATCGAAAGAAGGATCGGTTGTCGGCTGCACGGCAGAGCCGCGGTGAATGCCATGGGTTTTCCGGCTGCGGTGCTCGATCAGCCGGTCGGCACCTGCAACCCGTTGCTTTTCAGGCTGCTCGGCGGATACCTCGAGCGCGTCAAAGCCGCCTCCAGAACCACCGTCGTCGAGCGGGTGGAGGATTACATCCGGGGTGCTCTGCCGCTCGGAAATTGCTCCATCGATCGGTGCGCCGACAAGCTCGGGACCTCGATTCGCACGCTGCAGGCGCGACTGGCGGAAAGCGGAGTGCGCTTTTCGGCCGTCCTCGAGAGGGAGCGTGGCGCTCTCGCCTGCGGATATCTCGAGACAGGGCGACTGACGCTCGATGAGGTTGCTGCCAGGCTGGGCTATTCCGAGCAATCCAGCTTCGGCCGGGCGTTCAAGCGATGGACGGGCTCGACTCCCCGGCGCTTCAGGGCGGCGCGAGGCCGCCGCTCGACCTGAAGAGCCATCAGCCGGCCATTTCCGCGCCTGCTGCGGATGATTCCGCGCGAACTGTCGAGACAAGCCTCACGAGGCCGATTAACATTTCGCCCTCGACAGTGCGAAGGCGAATGCCTCCTCGAGCGTGTCGCGGATTTTCCTCTCACCCCAGTTGTCCCTGTCAACGAGGATCTGCATCGCCAGACCCTGTATGACGGCGTTCAGCAGCTGACCGGCTCCTGCGACATCGCCTTGCGATCTCGCCCTGGACCGGAGGAGTTGTTGCAGAAAGTCGGTTCCAACGTTGGTACTTTGTGCGATCAATGACGCCAGCTCGGGATTTCGCGCCGCCTCGTCCCAGAATGCCAGGTAGGCCTTCCATCGGCGCACATTGGCCTGGCACCATGGCAACATGGTCAGCAGGGCGCCCATCACGTCCGACGGGTCACGCCGCAGCGCCTCATGAAAGCGCTGTTCGCCTTCCGAGGAGAGGACCTGAAAGGCCCATACGAGAAGCTCCTGCTTGTCGACGAAGTATTGGGTAATGGCCGTCGTGCTGAAGCCTCCCTCGGCGGCGATTCGCCTGATCGTTGCCGCTTCCAGTCCCTCACGGGCGATGAGATCGATGGTGATCGCCGCAATATCCCGTCGACGCCTGTCCTGATCGATGGCCATTCGGAATAATGGCGCCGCGGTACTCGAGAGCGCAACGTGCAAGACCGGCGCGGCCACGCCAAAAACCCATAATTATAGCCAAAATCAGGGGACTCGGTAAAAACAGGCGTCTTTTACATGCGTTCACGTTCACCGTTAGGCTGACCCACCCGAAGTGACTCAATCCTCCCTCATCCGGGAAGGTATTTCCCTTCACATCACAGAGGCTGCGCAAAGGCAATGACCGCACCATTCCTGGAGCACGGGCTGTTCATCGCCCCGTATCACGACGTGACCGAGAGCCCGACGGTGGGCCTGCGGCGGGATCTTGCGATCGTCGAATGGGCCGAGAGGCTCG
>JAKBCR010000218.1 GCA_021807675.1 Pseudomonadota bacterium | reverse complement strand
GCTGGTTGCCCGGCGATGGACAGATTCGGCCCATCGATCGCACGCGTCTCCTTGCCGCAGGCGAGATCCCGCCGGAGGTCAATCACTACTTCGTCGAGTGCTACCGGGGCTTCGTCGATCTGAAGTCGGTCCTCGAGGCCCGTGAGCACACGGCTCAGGTCGCTCCCGAGGACCGTGAGGAGCGCGAGGAGCGGTTCCGCAGCGGCGACCTGCCTTTGCTGTTCTGTTCACCGACCATGGAGCTCGGTGTCGATATCGCGCAGCTGAATCTTGTCAACCTGCGCAATGTACCGCCGACCCCGGCCAATTATGCGCAGCGTAGCGGCCGAGCCGGTCGCGGCGGGCAGCCGGCGATGGTGTTTACCTATTGCGCCGGTCGTAGCCCGCACGACCAGTACTTCTACCGCGCACCGAGCCGCATGGTGTCGGGATCGGTCTCCCCTCCTCGGATCGACCTGCGTAACCGGGATCTCATTCGCTCCCATGTCCATGCAGTCTGGATGGAAGCGGCCAAGCCCGATCTCGGCAAGACCTTGGCCACCGTCCTCGAGCTCACGCCGAGCGACGGCCGGCTCCCGTTGTCCGTCAAGGTGGCGCTGACCCGGGAGTTGCGCAACCCAGTCGCGCGTGCTGCGGCAACTGCGAAGGCCAATGCGCTGGTGGACAGCCTGCGGGCGGAATTGTCCACGGCGGCGTGGTTCCATGATCGCTGGGTTGCGGAAGTTCTCGATCAGGTTGAGCGCAGCTTCGACTCGGCATGCGAGCGCTGGCGAAGTCTGTATCGCTCGGCAATCCGGCAACGGGAACTGCACCACCGCATCATTGGCGACCACTCGCGGCCGGAGGCGGAGCGCAACCAATCCCGAAGGCTTCGCGCCCAAGCAGAGAGCCAGATCAAGCTGCTCACCGAGGCCGAAGGGGTCTTCGAGGGTGACTTCTACTCGTATCGGTATTTCGCGGCGGAGGGTTTCCTGCCGGGATACAACTTCCCGCGACTTCCCCTCTCGGCCTACGTGCCCGGCCGGCGGCAGCGCAAGGGCCGCGATGAATTCGTCTCGCGCCCCCGGTTCCTCGCCATTTCGGAGTTCGGGCCGCGGGCGCTGATCTATCACGAGGGCGCGCGTTATCGGGTCTACAAAGTCAACCTCGATTTTGGGTCTGACGACATTGAGGCGACCCACGATCTCGTCACCGAGACGATGAAGCGATGTCCGAAGTGCGGATACGCGCACCTCGAGCAAGGCAACAGCCTTGCCGAGCTGTGTGACCGGTGCGGTGCGCCGCTCGACGGCCCTGCGCGGGTCGAGAACCTGGTGCAGCTGCAGAACGTGAGCCTGAAACTCGCTCAGCGCATCACCTGCGACGAGGAAGAACGACAGCGCTTCGGCTACCGGCTGGCCACGGCGTACCGCTTTCCAGAGATCGGCGGCAAGCTCGATCGCAAAGATGCCGAAGTGACGGTCGATGGGGTTCTCGCATTGCGCCTCTGTTATGGCGACGCCACCGACCTGTTTCGCATGAACCTGGGCTGGGCGAACCAGGGCGGCAACCAGCCACCTGGCTTCAATCTCGATCTGGAACGTGGTTACTGGTCGCGCAATCAGGCGGACGAGGACGACCGGGATGATGCGGCGACGCGAGGGCGCATTCAACGGGTCGTGCCGTTCGTGAGAGACATGAAGAACGCGCTCGTGATGCGGTTTGAGCCGCCCCGTCCCGGTCCGGAAATGGCCGGCATGCAGGCGGCCTTCAAGCAGGCCATCCAGCGGCATTTCCAATTGGAACCGCGCGAGCTGTCCTGTGAGCCCATGCCATCGGCGCAGGATCGTCAGGAGATCCTCTTCTACGAGGCGTCCGAGGGCGGCGCCGGTGTCCTGCGCCAGCTCGTTGAAGATCCGACGGTGCTTCCTGCGCTCGCCCGGCGTGCGTTGGAACTGTGCCACTACGATCCGGACACTCTCGAGGATCGCGGTGCCGCGACCTGCGGGAAGGCCTGCTACGAGTGCTTGCTGGACTACGGAAACCAGCCCGATCATAAGGATCTCGACCGCGCACTCATCCGCGACCATTTGCAGGCGCTCGCGCGTGCCGAGTGCCGCCCGGCGGGCGGAGCTGGTTCGCGCGAGGAGCGGGTCGCCGCCCTGCGCAAGCGCTGCGACAGTCAACTCGAGGAGCGGTGGCTCGATCTGATCGACTCCCTCGTGCTTCGCATTCCGGATGAGGCCCAGTACCGGGTGCCGGAGCAGTACACCCAATCTGACTTCTATTACCGGGAGTCGAACGCCGCGATCTATATCGACGGGCCCCCCCACGACCAGCCGGACCAGATGAGGGAGGATCAGGCCATCACGCAGCGGCTGATGGAAGCCGGCTACATCGTGATCCGGTTTCACCACAAGGAGGATTGGCCCGCAATCCTTCGCAAGCATCCCGACATCTTCGGAGTTCCGCGCCCTTGAATATTGCTTCACTTTCGAAGCCTGGGACGTTGGTCCATGCGCGCGGGCGAGAGTGGGTCGTGTTACCCGATTCGACCGAAGAACTGCTGATGCTGCGGCCGGTCGGCGGACTCGATGAGGAGATCACCGGCGTATTGCCGTCGGTGGAGGCCGTTCAGTCGGCGAGCTTCTCTCTACCGGCGCGCGAGAACCTGGGCGACTTCGCCTCTGGACGGCTTTTGCGAGATGCCGCGAGACTTTCGACCCGCGCGGCTGCGGGTCCCTTCCGTAGCTTCGGCCGAATCGCCGTGGAGCCTCGACCCTATCAGCTGGTCCCGCTGATGATGGCGCTAAAGCTAGACCCGGTGCGGATGCTGATCGCCGACGACGTCGGGATCGGGAAGACGATTGAGGCCACGCTGATCGCCCGGGAATTGCTTGATCGCGGCGAGATACGACGATTGGCGGTGCTTTGCCCGCCGCATCTGGCGGAGCAGTGGCAGCATGAGCTGGCGGAGAAATTCCATATCGACGCGGAGCTGGTGCTGTCGAGTACCATCCAGCGTCTGGAGCGGGACCTGCCAGTCGGTGTATCAGTCTTTGACCGCCACCGATTTACCGTCGTTTCGACCGATTTCATCAAGACACCAGGACGCGCGGAAGACTTTGCCCTTCGTTGCCCCGAGTTCGTGATCGTTGACGAGGCCCACGGATGTACGCTCGCCGGCGGCGTCGGCCATGGTCGGCAGCAACGCTTCGAGTTGCTTCGGCGAGTCACCGAGGATCCATCGCGACACTTGGTGCTGGTGACCGCGACCCCGCACAGCGGCAACGAGGAAGCGTTCCGGTCGCTGCTGAGCTTGCTCGACAGCGATTTCGCGAATCTCCCCAACGATCTGGACCGCAGCGAGCGCGAGGGTGTTCGCCGCAGGTTGGCCCACCACCTCGTTCAGCGGCGGCGCTGCGACATACGCCATTATCTCGAGACGGACACGGCGTTCCCGGCGCGCAAGGACAAGGAAGCGACCTACACCTTCGGCACGGCCTACCACGCCTTGTTCGACGACATCCTGTCCTTCGCGCGCGAGTACGTTGCGGAGGAAGAGGGTGCTGACCGCCATAGGCGCGTGCGCTACTGGTCAGCGCTCGCGCTGTTGCGCTGCGTATCGTCGAGTCCTGCGGCCGCTGCGGCTACCTTGCGGAGCCGCGCCGCGGTGGATCAGGCCGAAGGCGAGGATGTCGATGAAGTCGGACGCCGTACCGTACTCGATCAGGGCGATGCCGATGACGCCGTCGCGATCGACTTTAGCCCTGGCTCCGACACGGAAGGCAGTCGTGACCCGACGCGGCGCAGGCTGCTGGAGTTCGCCCGCCGGGCGGAGGCCGTCGCCCCCGAAGACGATCTCAAACTGCAGGGTGCGGCTCGTGAGATCCGGGCACTGCTCAACGACGGGTTTCACCCCATTGTCTTTTGTCGCTTTGTGGATACCGCGGACTATGTGGCACGGCAACTGCGAGACATCGTGCCGGCGAGAGTCCGCATCGAGTCGGTGACCGGTCTGCTGCCGCCGGCCGAGCGTGAGGGACGGATTTCCGATCTGGTAGCCGAGGCGGGCCAGTTCGTGCTCGTGTGCACCGACTGCCTCTCGGAGGGTGTCAACCTGCAGCAGCACTTCGACGCGGTGCTGCACTACGACCTTGCCTGGAATCCGACGCGCCATGAGCAACGCGAAGGCCGTGTGGATCGTTTCGGCCAGGAGAAGGGGGAGGTTCGCGTCGTCACGTACTACGGCACGGACAATCCCATTGACGGCGTGATCCTCGACGTGCTGATCCGCAAGCACAAGGCGATCAAGAGCGACTTGGGCGTGACGGTTGCTGTCCCCGGTTCCAGCGAGCAGATTGCTGAGGCGCTCTTTGAGGGAGCGCTATTCCGCGAGCAGACGCGCTCGGGGAGTCGGCAGCTTACTCTTGATTTCATCGACGACCTGCAAGGGAAGAAAGCGCAGATCCACCAGGGTTGGGACAGCGCACGCGACCGTGAGAAGGCGAGCCGCTCGCGCTTTGCCCAGCACACCTTGAGGCCCGAGGCAGTCGCCGCCGAGCTGCAGAGCGTGCGTAGCGCCATCGGGCGCAGCGATGATGTAGCGCGCTTTTTCGGTGCAGTCCTCCAGGCTGCGTCGGTGCCGGTCCAAGAATCGAGCGGTGCGGTGACCGTCCAGCTCAGCCCAGGGACTCATCGTGCGCTGCGCCAAGCCATAGGCCGTGACGAACCATTTACTGGACGCTTTGATCTGCCGCTGAAAGAGGGGGAGATCTATCTCGGTCGAACCAGCCCGGTCGTCGAAGGACTTGCGAGTTGGACACTCGATCAAGCGCTTGACCCAATCGCCCGCGACGGGAGGCCCGTGGCGTCACGCTGCGGGGTCATATCGACATCCGCCATCACGACGCGCACCACGCTGCTCGTGGTGCGGCTGCGTTATCACCTGCGGATCGGTGCCGCGGACGGCGAAACCATTCTGGCCGAGGAGATCGTGCCACTTGCCTGTACGGGTTCCGCCGAGTCCCTGACGTGGCTCGCGTCCGACATCGGGGAACAGCTCCTGGCGGCGCGCCCGGAACGCAATCTCATTCCCACCGCCATCGACCAGCAGCTGGCGCTTCTCCTTCCAGCGCTCCCGAAGTTCCAGATCGCCCTGGAGGCGGTGGCGGAGCAACGGGCGTCGCTGCAACTGGAGGCCCATGAGCGTGTGCGTGAGGCCGCGCGGTCGAAGGGCCGCGTGGCGATCGCGCCGGTGCTGCCGGCGGACATCCTCGGCGCCTATGTGCTGCTGCCGAGGCTTGGTTGACCGTGGCAAGGCGTGCTCCAGAGTTCCAGACGATCCGCTCCGAGGGCGGATTGCTGCCTCCCGACTTGCTTCGTCGGGTGATCGATCCGCGCGGGAGTCTGAAGGGGACCAGACCTGAGGACTATGGCCTACCGCAAAGCGAGCGGCTGAACGAGGTCATCACCCAGTCGTGGAATCGACTCCGTCGCCACTGGGGCGAGTTCCGCGCCGCGGCGGCGCAGTTGCCGGAAGGAGAAGCGGGAACTGGGCTCACCAACGACAAGTGGAGTCTGCCGCTCCTGCGGGAGCTCGGCTTCGGGCTGCTCCCCACCAGTGCCAGCCCTGAGATTGCCGGCCGAACGTACGCCATCAGCCGCTTCTTCGGCTCGGTGCCGATTCATCTTGTCGGATGCGGTCTCAGCCTCGATCGCCGCGCAGCGGGGGTCCGTGGCGCGGCTGGAGGCAATCCGCACGGGCTCGTGCAGGAGGTCCTCAACCGCAGTCCGGACCATCTCTGGGGGATTGTCGCCAACGGCTTGCGGCTGCGCGTTCTGCGCGACAATCAGGCGCTGTCCCGCCAGTCGTTCCTGGAGTTCGACCTCGAAGCAATGTTCAGCGCCGAGGCTTACTCTGATTTCGTGCTGCTGTGGTTGGTCGGCCATGCCACGCGCTTCGCGCCGCGGGATGGCAATCGCATCGAAACGTGTTGCCTGGAGGAATGGATAAAGGAAGCTGCGGAGCAGGGCACGCGCGCTCTGGCCGATCTGCGTGGCGGCGTCGAGCGCGCGCTGCAAGCGCTCGGCGAGGGCTTCTCCAGCCACCCGAAGAACCTTGCGCTGCGCGAGGCGCTGCGCACGGGCACGCTGAAGCCAGTCGATCTACATGGGCAGTTGTTGCGACTGGTCTACCGGCTGATCTTCCTATTTGTGGCAGAAGACCGCCCGCTCGAGGGGCAGGCGCTCCTCCACCCTCGTGACGACTCGGCAGCCGCGCGCGCTGCACGCGAGCGCTATGCCGCGCACTACGGCACCGTGCGGCTGCGGGACCTCGCGGGAAAGATCAAAGGCAGCCGACATGGCGACTTGTGGCAACAATTTCGACTGCTGGTCCGCGCTCTATCGGGCGACCCATCCGCAGACACCATCCGATTCCGGCTCGCACTGCCGGCGCTGGGCAGCTTCCTCTGGGATCCCGCTTCGACCACAGCCTTAAACGACGCCGAACTCACCAACTTCGACCTGCTCGAAGCTCTGCGCCACCTCGCGTTCACCCGTCAGGGCAAGGTATTGCGGCCCGTGGATTACAGGAATCTCGGCGCCGAGGAGTTGGGGGGCGTCTATGAGAGTTTACTCGCGCTCACGCCGCAGGTCAGCGCGGATGGCGCCCGCTTCGGGTTCGCCGAGTTTGCCGGCAACGAGCGCAAGACGACTGGGGCTTACTACACGCCCGATTCGCTGGTGCAATGCCTGCTCGACTCGGCCCTCGACCCGGTCGTGGAACAGGCGATCAAGGGAAAGACCGGCACCGATGCCGAAAAAGCGCTTCTTGGCTTGAAGGTGTGCGATCCAGCGGTTGGCTCCGGCCACTTCCTCGTTGGAGCGGCACATCGGCTAGCGCGGTACTTATCGCGTGTGCGCGCACAGGCGCAAGGGGAGAGCGAACCGTCGCCGCTGCTGTATCAGCACGCCCTTCGCGATGTCATCGGGCACTGTCTCTATGGCGTGGACTTGAATCCCATGGCGGCCGAGCTATGTCGCGTGAGTCTTTGGCTGGAGGCGCTGGAGCCAGGCAAACCGCTTTCCTTCCTCGACCACCACATCCGGGTGGGCAACAGCCTGCTCGGAACCACTCCCGAACTGATTGCCGCCGGATTACCGGAGGAGGCGTTCAATCCAATCGAGGGCGACGACAAGAAGGCTT
>JAKBCR010000217.1 GCA_021807675.1 Pseudomonadota bacterium | reverse complement strand
GAAGGACGCGCATCGTGCCATGAAGGGTGAGGTGCGCCACGACCCACGCCTTGACGATCTGGTCGAGAGCGATCACCGCCACAGTGACCGGCAGCCAGCGCCAGCCGCTCGGCTCCCGAGCGGCGGAGCCGCCTTCGACCCGGTGAGTGATGCCGGTCTCGTGCTCGTTGGCCGCGCTCATACGAAACGCCTGTCCTCGCCCGGACCTTCCACATTGGTGACGCAGCGGCTGCAAATCTCCGGATGGTCAGGGTGCGATCCGACATCCGGACGACGCTGCCAGCAGCGGATGCACTTCGGGTCGGACGTCGGCTTCACCGAGATCCAGACTCCGCCGCGCCCCGTATTGGTGGCGAGAGTGGCGCCGGCAGGCGGGGCACCTTCGCTCCGGTGAACGCGCGCGTGCGAGGTGATCAAGAAGAAACGCAGCTCCTCCCCCAGAGCATTGAAGCGCGCATACTCGTCCGGAGCACAATAAACGTCGACTTCGGCATCGAGCGGCGCACCGATGGAGCCGGCATCACGCAGCTTCTCGAGCTCGCGCGTCACATCGCTGCGCAGCTGCAGCAGCGCAGGCCATTCGATATCGGCGGCGGAGACTTCCGGAGCGGGATGCCAGGTCTCGAGGAACACCGACTCGGAGCGCTCACCTGGCAGAAACTCCCAGATCTCCTCCGCTGTGAAGGACAGCACCGGCGCGAGCCATCGCACCATGCATTCCGCGATGTGGTACATCACCGTCTGCGCGGACCGGCGCGCGCGACCTTTCGCCGGCGTTGTGTACATGCGGTCCTTCAGGACGTCGAGATAGAACCCGCCCAGATCCACGCTGCAGAAGTTGTGCACCTTCTGGTAGATGAGATGGAAGGCGTAGCGGCGGTAGGCCTCGATGATCTCCGCCTGCAGGGTCGCGGTGCGTGCGAGCGCCCAGCGGTCGAGCGCCAGCAAATCGTCGACCGGCAGCGCGTCCCGCTTCGGATCGAAGCCGTGGAGGTTCCCGAGGAGGTAGCGCACGGTGTTGCGCATGCGGCGGTACGAGTCCGCCATGCGCCTCAGGATCTCATCCGAAACGCTCATCTCATTGGCATAGTCCGTGGCGGAGACCCAGAGACGCAGCACGTCCGCGCCCAGTGTGCTCATCACCTTCTGCGGCGCGACCACATTGCCGAGCGACTTCGACTGCTTGCGGCCCTTCTCGTCGACCGTGAATCCGTGTGTCAGTACTCCGCGGTACGGAGCGCGCTCGTACAGCGCCTCGGACATGAGCAGAGAGCTGTGAAACCAGCCTCGATGCTGGTCGGAGCCTTCGAGGTATAGATCAACGGGCGCGGCGATCTCGGGCCGCTCCGCACCGACACACTCGAAGGAAAGCCCGGAGTCGGCCCAGACGTCCATGACATCCTTGACCTTCTCATACTGCGCGGCCTCCCCGCCGAGAAGCTCGGCCGGGTCGATCGAGAACCAGGCCTCGATACCGTCACGCTCGACGCGTGCGGCCACCTGCTCGATGAGCTGCTGCGTGCGCGGATGGAGCTCGCCCGTTTGCATGTGAACGAAAAGCGGAATCGGTACGCCCCACGTGCGCTGGCGCGAGATGCACCAGTCCGGACGGTTCTCGATCATGCCGGTGATGCGCTGCTCACCCCACTCGGGTGTCCATAGCACCTTCTTGATGTCGCGCAAGGCATGCTGCCGCAGCCCTTTGCGATCCATGCTGATGAACCATTGCGGCGTGGCTCGGAAGATGACGGGCGTCTTATGACGCCAGCAGTGCGGATAGCTGTGCGCGAACGGCTCGTGATGCACCAGCCTGCCGTGCTCCCGCAGAGCCTCGAGGAGCACGCCGTTGGCCTGGTCCACCTTGAGTCCCGCGACGAGCGGCGTGTCGGGCAGGAACCGGCCGTCATTGCCGACGGGGTTGACTACGGGCAGGCCATAGCGCTTGCCGACGGCGAAGTCCTCGTGACCGTGTCCGGGTGCGGTATGCACCGCGCCGGTGCCGGCATCGAGGCTCACATGCTCACCGAGAATGACCGGCACCTGCCGATCCTCGAACGGATGCTGCAGTCTCAGCCCCTCGAGGTCACGGCCGGGGGCTTGCGCCAGCACCGAAAGCCGCGCCATCGCGAAGCGCTTCAGGCATGGATCGATCAGGTCCGCGGCGAGAATGAGCCGGCAGGACTCACCTGCAAGCTCCGCCTCGATCACTGCGTAACTAAACTCGTCGCGCAACGCAACGGCCTGGTTCGCAGGTAGTGTCCACGGGGTCGTGGTCCAGATGACGATATCGACCGGCGCGCTGTCGAGCCGCCCGGCGGGAAGCCCCATGCGCCGCTCGAGGTCGCGCAGATCCGCCACGCGGAAGGCAACATCGACCGCCGGAGAGGTCTTCTCCTCGTACTCGACTTCCGCCTCGGCAAGCGCCGAGCGGCAGTCGAGACACCAGTGCACGGGCTTCACTCCCTTGTAGAGATGCCCGTTCGCGATGATGCGGCCGAAGGCACGCAGCTGTTGCGCCTCGTACCGCGGCGCCATCGTCAGATAGGGGTGGTCCCAGTCTCCCAGCACGCCCAGGCGCTTGAAGTCCGCGCGCTGCAGATTCACCTGCTCATGCGCAAAGGCCCGGCAGGCGGCTCTAAAGGCGGCCGGATCGAGCTTTTGCCCCGGGCGGCCGTGCTTTTTCTCGACCTGCAGCTCGATCGGCAGCCCGTGGCAGTCCCAGCCTGGGATGTAGGGCGCATCGAGTCCATCGAGGGAGCGGGACTTGACGATGATGTCCTTCAGGATCTTGTTGAGGGCATGACCGATGTGAATGGCGCCGTTGGCGTAAGGCGGTCCATCGTGCAGCACGAATCGCGGGCGCCCGCGCGCGAGCTGGCGCTGCTTGCCATAGATGCCGCGCTCCTCCCAAGCGGCGACCATCGCCGGCTCGCGCCTGGCAAGGTCCGCCTTCATCGGGAAGGCGGTTTCCGGCAGGTTGATCGTGCTCTTGTAGTCTGTCATTCGAACTTTTCAGCCATTCAAGATCTGTCGCGCCTGGGCCGCGTCCTTGTGCATCTGTGCGACGAGCGCATCGAGCGAGGGGAAATGCTCCTCCTCGCGCAGCTTCGCCACGAATTCCACCTCGATCTCGCGGCCATAGAGATCGCCGGAAAAATCGAACACATGCGCCTCGAGGAGCGCATGCTCACCGTCGACCGTCGGACGCGTCCCGAGACTAGCCACTCCGGGTAGAGGCACCGTCGCGGCACCGTGCACCCTGACAGCGAAAATACCCTGCACAGGAGCGCGCCGCCGCTCGATCTGCAGGTTCGCCGTGGGAAATCCCAAACTGCGTCCCAACCGGTTGCCCTGCACCACCCGCCCGGTCATCGAGTAGGAACGGCCCAGCCATCGGCGCACCTGCTCGAAATCGGCCCTCGCGAGCGCGTTGCGCACGCCGCTGCTGCTGACGCGCACTCCGTCCACCGTCACCGGCGGCACTACATCGACCTGGAATCCCAGCCGCTCGCCCGCGACCGAGAGCATCGCCGCCGTCGCCTCGCCATTGCGCCCGAACCGAAAATCATGGCCCACGACGACCACCGGTGTCCGCAGCTCCTTGCCCAGCAAGTCCACGAACGCCTCACCGGAGAAATTCCGCAGCACGGGCCCGAAGCGCAGCAGCCACAGGAAATCGCATCCCAGGCGCTCAAGTATCCGCCACCTCTCGCGGCAGGAGGTCAGGCGCGCCGGCGCCTGACCGTCGGCGAGCAGGAACTCCCGCGGCATCGGCTCGAAGGTCAGCACCATGATCGACCGGGACAGGCGTGCCCCGTGCTCCTTCAGCCTCGCGAGCAGCGCCTGGTGCCCCAGGTGCATCCCGTCGAAGGTCCCGATCGTGACGACGGAGCCCCGCTGGCGGTCGTTCAAGCCATTGAATCCGCGAATGAGCTCCATGGGCCGCTAAGCCGCTGATGTTGAAAGGGTAAAGGATACAGGATTCGGGTCGGCGCTTGGCGGCACATTCGCGGCCCATTGGCGCTGGATCGGGCGGATGCCAACCCGGCCAGAGCGCTCGAAGCCTGGGGACGCCCCCTTCGGATGCTCATCCGGACGCCGCCGCTTTATGTGAAGAGGCCGTCCTGATCCGGCTACGTTCTCGGCTAGCGTTGACAACGTCCGGCCATCTAAGCAGACTACCGGCCCCCGCGATCAGGGGGAAGGTACCTTTTCCTTACGGAGATCCCGTGGCCAACACAAAGTCCGCCGAGAAGGCGGCCCGTCAAGCCGAGAAACACCGCGCCCGCAACGTCGCTTTGCGCTCGCGGATGCGTACAGCCGTGCGCAATGTGACGTCGGCGATTGCCGCAGCCAACAAGCAGACGGCCGAGGCCACTTACAAGGAGGCCGTTCCGGTCATCGATACTCTGGTGAACAAGCAGATCATCCACCGCAACAAGGCTGCGCGACACAAGAGCCGGCTGGCGGCTCGGATTCGTGCAATGCCGTGAGGCTGACAGCGATGAACGGTCAAGAGAAGCTCCGCTGGACTGCCCCGCCGACCTCGGCTCCGATCCCGCTCAAGCTGAGGCCGGCCGCTCGTCGACAGTTTCTGCTGCAGGTGATGCGGGGCCGCGTGCCTCGCGAGCCTGCTGCTCCAAAAACTCCATAATCTTCTCGCAGAGCTCTCGTGTTCCGCGGCCAGTGGCCCCGGAAACGAGAAAGTGCGGCCCACGAAATCGCAGGCTGCGGGTGATGGCGCGTGCGCGCTTCTGCGCCTCCGCCTCGGGCAGCAAGTCGCTCTTGTTGATGACCAGCCAGCGCGGCTTCGCCCCGAGCTCCTTGCTGAACTTCTTAAGCTCCGCGACGATGGCCCGGGCGTCCGTCACCGGGTCGGCATTGGGGTCCGCGGGAGCAATATCCACCAGGTGAAGCAGCAGCCTCGTACGCTGCAGGTGCTTCAGGAAGCGGATTCCGAGCCCCGCTCCCTCCGCCGCCCCCTCGATGAGTCCGGGGATATCGGCCATCACGAAGCTGCGGTGCTGCCCGACATCGACGACCCCCAGATTCGGATAGAGCGTCGTAAAGGGATAGTCCGCCACCTTGGGGCGTGCTGCGGAGACGGCGCGGATGAGCGTGGATTTTCCGGCGTTCGGAAGCCCGAGCAGGCCCACGTCGGCAAGCACCTTGAGCTCGAGCTCGAGCGAGCGCTTCTCGCCCGGCAGGCCCGGGCCGAACTGCCGGGGTGCGCGGTTGGTGCTCGACTTGAAGCGCTGATTGCCCCAGCCGCCCTTGCCGCCTCGGGCCACCGCCAACACGTCCCCTTCGCGGGTGAGATCCCCCAGCAGTTCGCTGGTCTCGGCGTCACGCACCGTGGTACCCACCGGCACCGGGATGTAGAGGTCCTCGCCGGTGCGTCCCGTGCAGTCACGCGCGCCGCCTGGCTCCCCGTGCTGTGCGCGCCAAGTTCGCTCGATGCGAAAGTCCGCAAGGGTATTGATTCCGGGAGTGGCGCGCAGAAATACGCTGCCGCCATTGCCGCCATCGCCGCCGTCCGGTCCGCCGAAGGGCACGAACTTCTCACGACGAAAGCTCGTGCTGCCGCGGCCGCCGCTGCCGGCCTGTACCTTGATTCTGGCCTCGTCGACGAATTTCATGAGGTACTCGGAGACGAAAACCCCGGCACGGGGCCGGGGCTCTCAGGGTCTCGCTTGTGCGGCGAGAGGCCTACGCCTCGGCAGCCTCTGCCGGAGTCTCCGTTACGCCGATCTCCGGCACGACGTTGACGTACAGCCGCTGCTCGGCGCCCCGGCGCTGGAACTGCACCTTGCCTGCTACTTTGGCAAACAGCGTGTGGTCGGTACCGAGACCGACATTGGAGCCGGCGCGCACGGGTGTACCCCGCTGGCGGATGATAATGTTGCCGGCGAGCACTTGCTCGCCGCCGAAGCGCTTCACGCCGAGTCGCTTGGAGTGGGAGTCGCGGCCGTTTTTGGTACTGCCGCCAGCCTTTTTATGTGCCATGTGTGTGCCTCAGCCCGCGCTGATGTCCGTTACCTTGATTTCGGTGAACGGCTGGCGGTGATTCTTCTGGCGCAGGTAGTGCTTGCGGCGCCTGAACTTCACCACCGATACCTTGGCGCCCTTGCCGTGGCGAACCACGGTGGCGACCACCTTACCCCCCGCAACCAGCGGATTGCCAAGCTTCACGTTGGCGCCCTCCCCGACGAGCAGCACCTGGCCGAATTCGACCATGGCGCCGGCCTCGGCGTCGAGCTTCTCGATGCGCAGCACACCGTCTTTGGTGACGCGATACTGCTTTCCGCCGGTGGCGATCACTGCGTACATAGGCTTAAAGGCTAGCGGGGGTCTTGAGAAAGGCCGCGCATTCTACTGGCGCCCCCCCGGCTGGTCAAACGCCTGGTGACTTGGCGCATTCCGGATCCCACGGCTTCGGCACCGTCCTGGTGCGAGCGCCTGTCGCACGGCCGGGTTACCCGCCCGGAAATTGCGGGCAGCAGTCTTGACCGCCCAGCCGGCCCGAAAGGGCCGAAGTGCAGGGATGCGCCGAGTAAAATCACGATCTTGTCCGCACGTTGCGGGCTTGACTCCATTCTCCGCGGTGCCCGTGTCGGATAGGATGCGTGGCCATACTCGAGGTCTCCGTCTGCTAATGACTTTGGAAGAAATACGTGTGCTCGTCCAGGCGGACCTCGGTTCCGTCGACCAAGTGATCCGCGCGCGCCTGAAGAGCGCTGTCCCGCTGGTGGATCAGATTGCCGAGCACATCATCTCCGGGGGCGGCAAGCGGCTACGCCCACTGCTCGTGGTGCTCGCCGGCCGCGCGTGCGGACATCGGCCCGGAGCGCATATCGAAGCGGCGGCGTTCATTGAGTTCATTCATACCGCGACGCTTCTTCACGACGACGTGGTCGACGGCTCTTCGCTTCGCCGGGGCCGCGACACCGCCAACCAGGTCTTCGGGAACCAGGCGAGCGTGCTCGTCGGCGACTTCGTCTACTCCCGCGCTTTCCAGATGATGGCCTCACTGACCTCCCAGCCGGTCATGGAAATCATGGCGGACGCGACCAACGTGATCGCCGAGGGCGAGGTCATGCAACTGATGAACGCGCACGACCCCGACACGACCGAGCAGCGCTATCTGGAGGTCATCTATCGCAAGACCGCCAAGCTCTTCGAGGCTGGCGCCGAGGTCGCCGCAGTGCTCGCGGGCAGCCCGGAGCAG
>JAKBCR010000034.1 GCA_021807675.1 Pseudomonadota bacterium | reverse complement strand
AAGTGGGAGAAGCGTCCATGGCAACAGCTTGCGATGCAGGCGCTCGAGCGTGAGGTCCCTGGGCACCTGTCGGTGATCGATGCCGAGGGCTTTCCACGGCCCCTGCGCGCACAAGCGATCGCGATCACTGAATCAGGTTTCACATGTGATATGCCTCTCGGCATTCCCTGGAAAATTGCGGGCAAGGCCTGCCTGACGTTTGGGGGAATTGAGACGTTCGTGGGCGAGGCGTGCGCTTCGCCAAACGGTCGAATCGCAATGCAGGTGGAGCGGTCGCTGCCAATATTCCCGATGACCCAGGACATGAAGCAGCTTTGGGAGCCCACGGACAATACGCGCGAGCAGCTTATGCGGCGTCTGCGAGAAGAAACTCAACGCCGCGGTCAGCCGATCCCCGCTATCGCGCTTGACCGGCCCCCTCCATCCGAAGGTTACAAGCGTCGCTTGGCCAGAAGAAAGGCGTTGCCGCGTACTGCAAGGTAAGTTTGGCCGGTATAAGTTGACTTATGTCGCATGGCTGGCCGGCCGGCCGAGCGGTCCTTTCATCGTGATGGTGGCGGGCGGCCTCTTCTTCCTCTCGCTTCTTCGCCGGCGAGAAACCTGACTTCGTTGTTGTTGGCTCGCCACAGCGCGCGCGGCTTGAGCTCGGCCGCCGCTGGCACAACCCGTGCATATCGTCCCGTCGCGTCCGCGGCTACGAGCGCCGGGATGCTGGACCGACAAATCGGGAGACAAACTATGACATGGCTCGACTCAGGGATCCGCATCTTCCTGCTCGCGCAGGGTACCGCTGCGAGGTGGCTGCGGGAGGAGATCAGCGCTTTGAAAGTCCGCATCCAGCTCACCGATGGGTGCATCGAGGAGCTGGCGCGCGAGGCCGACCACGGCGCGCGCCGCGCCAGCGCAGCGCGGCATGGAGGCCAGGCGTCCGGCGAGGGTGTCTCCTACGTCGAGCTGCTGCGCGAGCAGATCATCGTGCAGGCCGATTGGGTTCGCCGCTGGACCGCCACCGACGAGAAGCCGCCCGCCGACGACCCCGTGGCGCAGGCCTTTGTAAGAATTGCCCGCAAATATGCGCTGCCCCGTCCCTGGAAGCTCTCCGAGCCGGTGGCGGTGGAGGTCGATCGCCTGCGGCCGTCCTGGGCCTGGGCCGCCCGGCTTCACCCGCAAGCCGCCGGTCACTGAATATCACGCCAGGCCGCCACGGGAGCGAGGCGCGCCGATGCGCCTCGCCCGCGGCCGCCTTTCCCGCCCCCCGAAGGTCCGCAGGGGGTCCAGCAGAGGCAAGCGCAGCCGGGAGGCACGCCGCCCGCAGGCGATCGAGGTGTCCGCGGCCCGTTGAGGGTCGATATGGTACCGTGGCGCCCGCATGCCACAGACGGATATTCCCGCCGCCGCGCCGGGCGCCGCCCCGGCGGCGTCCCGCCACGAGAAGCTGAACACCCGGGCCGCGAGCGTCGTCGCCCTGGCGGTGCTCGGCAGCCGTGTGTTGGGCCTGGTCCGCGACCAGGTGTTCAGCATGCTCTTTGGCGGCGGCGAGGTGATGGACGCCTTCATCATGGCGTTCCGCATCCCGAATCTGCTGCGGGACCTCTTCGCCGAGGGGGCGCTGTCGACGGCGTTCATCACAGTATTCACCAAGACCACCACGCTCGAGGGTGACGCCGCCGCCTGGGCGCTGGCGAACAAGGTCGCAACCGCGGCCGCCGTGATCGTGAGCGGTCTCACCCTGCTCGGGATAGTGTGCGCGCCCTGGATCGTCGCGGTCCTGGCGCCGGGCTTCGATCCGGCCAAGGCGGCGCTGACCGTGACGCTGGCGCGCATCATGTATCCGTTCATCCTCCTGGTGTCGCTCGCGGCGCTCGTCATGGGGATGTTGAACGCCAAGAACGTCTTCGGCATTCCGGCGACGGCCTCGAGCTTCTTCAATCTCGGCTCGATCATCGCCGGCGTCGGCATCGGTTGGCTGCTCGATCCGCATTTCGGGCGCCGTGCGACGATCGGGCTCGCCTTCGGCACCCTGATCGGCGGGGCGATGCAGCTCGCCGTCCAGCTGCCCTCGCTCAGGCGGCTCGGCTATCACTTCCGGCCCGACTTCCGCTGGCGCGACAAAGGCGTCAAAGCCATCCTGCAGCTCATGGGGCCGTCGGTGATCGCCGCGAGCTCCACGCAGGTCAACGTGCTCGTCAATTCCGTGTTCGCCTCGAGGCTCGGCAACGGACCGGTCACCTGGCTGCAGTTCGCGTTTCGGCTGATGCAGATGCCGCTTGGCATCTTCGGGGTTGCGCTCGGCACGGTGGCGCTGCCGCTCCTTGCTCGCATGGCGGCGGCCGGCAACATCACCGGATTTCGCACGGAGCTCGCGCGCGGCATGCGCCTCGCGTTCCTGATGACCATTCCGGCGAGCATCGGTCTCATTCTCCTCGCCGAGCCCATCATGTCGGTTCTTTTCCAACACGGGCGCTTCAGCGCGTACGATGCGTACGAGTCGGCGGCCGCGCTGCGCTTCTATGCCATGGGACTCTGTGGGTATGCGGCGCTCAAGGTATTGGTCAATGCGTTCTACGCGATCGGCCGGCGTAAGACGCCGATGATCGTGAGCTTCGGCGCGGTCGGGCTCAATCTGTTCCTCAACTGGCTCTTCACCATGCGGCTCGGCTGGGGACACCAGGGGCTCGCGCTCTCGACCGCATGCATCGCGACCACCAACTTCATCGTCCTTTACCTGCTGATGCATCGGCACCTGGGCAGGCTCGAGTCGCGCGCGATGCTCGCACTGCTGCTGCGCCTCTCGGTGGCCACCGTGGTGCTCGCCGGGATCTGCTGGGCCGGCAACCACTACCTGCTCTCCGGCTGGGCGGTCGAGCCGTTCTGGCCGAAGGCGGCCTCGCTCGCCGCTGTCATCGTGGTGGGGGCTGGGGCGTTCTTCCTGTGTGCGGCTGCGCTTCGCATCCGCGAGATGCAGGACATCATTCATGCCGTGCAGCGCAGGCTGCGCCGCCTTTGATGACCCTGGGAGCCGCACCCACGAAGAGGGGCGGCTCGCCGAGGAACTGGCACAGATCGTGCGGAGTCGCACAGTTGACGGAACCGGAGGAGTTGTCATGAAAAAATCATCGCGAAGAATTTTTGACGGCGTGAGCCGGCGCAGCCGGGCCGCTGGGCAGGGCCCAGGACAACGGCGAGGCGCAGGGACCGGGCCTCGCAAACGCCCTCTCTATCCATTCGGGGCCTTGGTGCTTCTGGTCGCATGGGGGAGGGCGCCAGCGCAGAATTACTACGAGCGCTATTACGCACCCCAGGAGCACGTGCACTGGCACATCGACACCGGATATGCCGCGACGACCGGGCAGATAGCAACGGCTCTCGACGGGGGGTGGACCGTCGGCGGCGGCTTCTCCTGGCAGCCGGACTTCCGCTCGCCCCTGGCCCTGCGGGCAGACCTCAACTACAGCCGCTTCGGCGCCACGCGCCAGCTCATCGCTATCAACCAGGCCGTCGATCAGACGGAGATCGATGACGGCTATGGAGAGATCGTCGATCTGGACGTGGATGGCGAGTACAAAGCCCCGCTCACCCCGTACATCACCGCCTTTGCAGTTGCCGGAGTCGGCGTCGCCCATCGGCGCATCGCCCTCACGCAGACGGTCCCGGTGAGCGGTTACCTGTGCGACCCCTGGTTCGGGTATTGCGATTTCGGATACGTGCCGGGGCAGGTGGTCGTGGCCAGCGACAATACCACCCAGTTCGCCTGGAACGCGGGGCTCGGGCTCGACTTCGATCTGCGGAACGGGGAAAGCTTCTTCGTGGAGGCCCGATTCACCCGCATGCAGACCCCCCAGCCCACGGATTTCGTTCCGATCCGGGTGGGCCTGCGGTTTTGAGACTAGAATGACTCCCTGATCGCGCAGCTGGGGAGTCCTCGCATGAATGCCGGCAGCGTCTGCAAGCGTGGGGTGGTTACCGTCACGCCGACCGATGATCTCATTGCGGCGGCGCATGTCATGCGCGAAAGGCACGTCGGATACCTGATCGTATCCGAGGCGTCGCAGAAGACGAGAGTCGTAGGCGTACTTACTGACCGCGACATCGTCGTCGCGGTGCTCGCTCAGGAGGTGGACGCTCGCGCGCTCAAAGTGGGCGATGTGATGACTCGCAATCCCCTCGTCATCGAGGAGGGGCAATCGATCGAGGCGGTGCTTCGACACATGCGCGAGGCGGGGGTGCGTCGGGTTCCCGTGGTGGACCGGTCCGGGGCGCTCACCGGGGTTCTCTCCATCGATGATGTCCTGGAGAGGATCGCCGAGCAGCTCATCAACATCGCCGGCTCCATCCGCAACGAGCAGCGCATGGAGCGAGCGGTGCGGCAGTAGGCTCGTCCGTGCGGACGGGCGGGGAGACGAGGCTCGGGTTCGAGTGAGTGCGGGCGGGTGGCCTGGACTCGGGACCGACTCGAACGTGCTGCTCGATGCGGGCACGGAGCTGCGTGCGCTCGAGTATTCCCGGCGGCTGAGCTGGCGAGTCGCGCGCCATCGGCGCGCGATGAAGACACTGCTCGCCTGAGGGGCCGTCGCGCCGGCGGCAACCCCCGAGGCACCCCCGGCATGGGACCGGCCTGCAGGCTCTCGCCCTCGGAGGGCGCCTGCCGGACGCCCGGGCGCTCGCTCGGGTGGCGCTGCCGAGAATCCTGCTAGAATTCACGCCTTTTTAGTCAAGCCCGGGCCCGGCCCGCGGCTCGAAGGACTGCAATGCCACTCAAGATCATGATCCTAGGGGCGAACGGCTTCATCGGCAGCGCCCTGACGAGCGCCATCCTCCGCGAACGGGACTGGGAGGTCTACGGCATCGACCTGTCGGACAACAAGCTCGGCTCCCTGCCGCAGAGCGGCCGCTTCCATTTCGTCGAGGGCGACATCACCATCAACAAGGAGTGGGTGGAGTATCACGTCAAGAAGTGCGATGTCGTCGTCCCGCTCGTGGCGATCGCCAATCCGGCGCAGTACGTGACCCATCCGCTCAGGGTGTTCGAGCTCGACTTCGAGGCCAACCTGTCCGTCGTGCGCCACTGCGTCAAGTACGGCAAGCGGCTCATCTTTCCCTCGACCTCGGAGATCTACGGCATGTCGCCCGATGCCGTGCTCGATGAGGAGACGAGCCCGCTCGTCTACGGTCCCATCGAGAAGCAGCGTTGGATCTATGCCGCCTCGAAGCAGCTCCTCGATCGTGTCATCTACGCCTACGGCGTGCGCGACAGCCTCGATTACACGCTCTTCCGGCCGTTCAACTTCATCGGTCCGAATCTCGACAATGTCGAGGAGCCGAAAGAGGGCAGCTCACGAGTCTTCACGCAGTTCCTCTCGAACGTGCTCTACCGCCGGCCGATCAAGCTCGTCGACGGCGGCCGCCAGAAGCGCTCCTTCACGTACATCGACGATGCGATCGAGTGCCTGCTTACCATCATCGAGAACTCCCAGAGCCGCGCCACGCGGCGCATCTTCAACATCGGCAATCCCGCCAATTGCGTCTCGATCCGCGAGCTCGCCGAGCGCACCATCCGCATCGCGCAGGAGTTCCCGGTGCTGCGCGAGAGCGCGCGCGGCACGCAGCTCCTCGAGGTCTCGGCCGGCGACTACTACGGCAAGTACTACCAGGACATCCAGGTGCGGGTGCCCGCCATTCACGCCGCGGAGCGCGACCTTGACTGGCGGCCTACCACGGATCTCGACACGGCCATTCGCCGCACCATCGAGTTCTACGTGAAGCAGGAGAATTTCAGCGCCCGCGCCGCCGCCCTGGCGGGCGGCTGAGCGCTTGATGAAGGGAAGAGGCACACGATGAGCACAACGGCGGGGGGCGGCTCGAGGGCGGGCGTGGGGGGGCTGCGGTGGTGGGGCTGGGTGGCGCTCTTCATCATGTGGCTGGTCACCATCCAGGTGCGTCCGATGTTGGACCCGGACGAGGGCCGCTATGCCGAGATTCCGCGGGAGATGGTGGCGACGGGAAACTGGATCACCCCGCGGCTCGATGGACTGAAATACTTCGAGAAGCCGGCGCTGCAATACTGGGCGACGGCGGCGATCTACTCGGTGGTGGGCCTCAGCAACTGGAGCTCGCGGCTGTGGACGGTGGTGCTCGGCTTCGCCTGTCTGCCCATGATCTACGCCTGGGTGGCACGTCTCTACGATCGGCCCGCCGCGGTGGCGGCGGTCGTGCTGCTGTCCGTGAGCCCGTATTTCGGCATCATCGGCCATCTGGATCTGCTCGATGCCGCTTTCACGTTCTGGATGTGCGCCACGGTGTTCGCCTTCACCCTGGCGCAGTGCGCGCCAGAGGGCTCCGGGAAGGAGCGTGGCTGGATGCTGCTCTCATGGGCGCTTGCGGCCCTGGCGATCCTGAGCAAAGGCATCGTCGTCTACGTCCTCGCCGGGGGATCGCTCATTCTCTACTCGGTCCTGGAGCGCGACCTCAGGCCCTGGCGGCGGCTCCACTCTGCCTGGGGACTGACGCTCCACCTCGCGCTGGCGGTGCCATGGTTCGTCCTGGTGTCGCTGCGCAATCCGGACTTCGCGCCGTACTTCTTCATCCACGAGCATTTCCAGCGTTTCCTCACCACCGAAGCCCACCGTGTCGAGCCGTGGTGGTACTTCCTGGCGCTGCTCGCGGTGGGCGCCTTCCCGTGGCTCGTGCCCCTGGGTCGGGCATCCGTGGGCGCATGGCGTGATCCTGGTTTAAATTCAACGTTTAAGCCACTGAAATTCCTGTTTTTATTTTCAGCGCTGACCCTGGTGTTCTTCTCCATATCGGACTCGAAGCTCGCCACTTACATTCTGCCCATATTCCCGCCGCTCGCGGTCTTCACCGGTCTCGCCATCTCCCGCCGTCCGGGATTCCTGGCGCGTACCGCCGCCGCTGCCGCGGGCCTCGCGCTCTTCGTCGCCGGGGGGCTCCTGGTCTATTCGCACCATCGCAATGGGATGATTCCCGCGCAGGCCGCGGACTGGGCCATTGCTGCCGCGGTCGCGGTAGTCCTTGCACTCGTGGCGAGCTTTAGGCGAGAGACGGCGCAGACGCGCTCCGGTCCCGCAAGTCAGCCTATGTCGGGCGCTTTGCCGTCACTGGCGGTCGCACTCCTGTTCGTCTTCACCTGGCAGGCATTGCTGTGCGAGTACACGGTGATACCGCCTTCGCGTTCGGCGTACGCGCTGGTTCAGGCTGTTGCTCCGGACGTGCATCGTGGTACCGTGCTCTATAGCGTCGGGCAGTACCGTCAGACGATTCCTCCGTATCTCGGGCGGAAGCTGATCCTGGTGGGTTACGCGGGCGAGCTTCACTTCGGCGAAATGCGGCAGCCGGACCTGGAACAGGCGACGCCCGCGCAGTTCGTGCAGCAATGGGAGGCCAGCCGCGACGCGATCGCTTTCTTCGCTCCGGGCGTGTGGGATCGTTACCGCCGACAGGGCTTGCCCGGACACGTCATCGCGCGGGACAGCTTCACGATAGCCGTGAGCCGCCGCTCGTGAGACTGTCGGCCTTCTCGTTCCTTTGCGGCGGGGTGTTGCTCAATGCCGTGGCGCAGCTCGGCCTGAAGGCTGCGACCGATGCCACCGGGCCGCTGTTCGGGTCGGGTGCGCCGACGCTGCGCCGCGGAGTCGAGCTTCTCTCGGTGCCGTGGCTGTGGGCCGCTCTCGGGTGCTACGGATTGAGCGTGGTCGTCTGGCTGGTGGGCCTCTCGCGCGTTCCGGTGAGTCAGGCATACCCGCTGCTCTCGCTCGGCTACGTGATCAACGTCGGACTTGCCTGGTGGCTCCTCGGCGAGGTCCCCAACGCGCAGCGGGTGGTCGGCATCGCCGTCATCGTGTTTGGAGTGGTGTTGGTGGCGAGGTCATGACAAAATTGTCGGGAACAATTTTGGACGGCGAAAGCCGGCCCGAAGGGGTATCCCCATGAGCTCCGACTCGCGAAAGCGGGGCTCAGAGGGCGCAGGGACGGGGCCTCGTACCCCGTTCCTGCCGTTTACCCGGCCGACTATCGATGAGGAGACGATCCAGGGCGTGGTCGAGGTGCTGCGCTCGGGGTGGCTCGCCACGGGCCCGAACGTCAAGAAGCTCGAAGCGGCGCTGTCGGAGTATTTCGGCGGGCGCCCGGTGCGCACCCAGACCTCCGCGACGGCCAGCCTCGAGCACGCGCTCCTCGTCGCCGGCATCGGCGCGGGCGATGAGGTCATCACTCCCGCCATGAGCTTCGTCGCCACCGCGAATGTCATCGTGCGGGTGGGGGCTCGACCGGTGTTCGTGGACGTCGACCTCGACAGCCGCAACATCGACTTCGATCAGGTGGAGGCGGCGATTACACCGCGAACCCGGGCGATCATGCCCGTGCACTTCGCCGGGCTGCCGGTCGACATGGACCGGTTGTACGCGCTCGCGGAGCGACACCGGCTGCGTGTCATAGAGGACGCTGCCCACGCCATCGGCTCCGTTTGGCGTGGCAAGCGCATCGGCAGCTTTGGCGACCTCGTATGCTTCAGCTTCCATCCCAACAAGAATCTCACCACCATCGAGGGGGGATGCGTGACCGGCGGCTCGCCGGAGGAGGTGAGCCGGCTCGAGCTCCACCGTTTCCACGGCCAGAGAAAGGGCGCCGCGGATGAGTTCGACACGCTGTTCGCCGCCGGCAAGGCCAACCTGTCGGATGTGGCCGCGCGGGTGGGCTTGGGCCAGCTGGCCTCGCTCGAGCGCTTCAATGCGCGCCGGCGCGAGCTCGCCGCCCGCTATTTCAGCCTGTGGAGGGGCGATGCGCCGCTGCGGCTGCCGGCGCGCGGCGATGAGGGGCACAACTGGCACATCTTCGCGCCGCTCCTGCCCCTCGATCGGCAGCGGATCTCGCGGGCGCAGTTCATCGAGCAGATGGCGCAGCGGGGCATCGGCGTCGGGGTGCATTACGCGGCGATCCATCTCTTCACGGCATATCGCGCCCTGGGCTACCGCGAGGGACAATTCCCGACAGCGGAGCGCATCGGGCGCGAGACCGTGACACTGCCGCTCTTCCCGGCGATGGAGCTGTCGGACGTGGACCGCGTCGTCGAGGCGGCAACCGACATCCTCAGGAGAGCGGCGAAGTGACCGCGACGGTCTCGGTCGTCATTCCGGTCTACAACGAGGAGGCGGCCCTCGAGCGGCTCTTCGAGCGGCTCTATCCTCCGCTGGAGGCGCTCGGGCGCTCTTACGAGGTGATATTCGTCGACGACGGCAGCCGGGACCGCTCCGCGGCCATGCTGCGGGAACAGTTCGAGCGCCGTCCGGACGCCACCCGGGTGCTCCTTCTGACTCGCAATGCGGGCCAGCACATGGCCATTCTCGCGGGCTTCGCCCACTCGCGCGGTGATTACGTCATCACGCTCGATGCGGATCTCCAGAACCCGCCGGAGGAGATCGGAAAGCTCATCGCCGCCATGGATCAGGGAGCCGATTACGTGGGCACGGTGCGCGCGCGGCGGCACGATGTCTATTGGCGCAAGGTCGCCTCGCGCATGATGAATCGCGTTCGCGAGCGCACCACCCAGATCCAGATCACCGATCAGGGCTGCATGCTGCGCGGCTATCATCGCAGCATCGTCGATGCGATCAATCGGTGCGTGGAGGTCAGTACCTTCGTGCCGGCGCTGGGCTATGCCTTCGCGCGCCATCCGGTCGAGATCGAAGTGGCGCACGCACAGCGCACCGCGGGTCAGTCGAAGTACTCGATCTATCGGCTGATCCGGCTCAACTTCGATCTGATGACCGGATTTTCGGTGGCGCCGCTGCAGTTCTTCACCATGGCCGGGATGGCTCTCGCGCTTGTCTCGCTCTTCTTCGTGGTCGTGCTGGCGATCCGCCGCATCTTCATCGGACCGGAGGTGCAGGGCGTGTTCACGCTCTTCGGGATCGCATTCTTCCTGATCGGGGTATTGCTCATCGGGCTCGGTGTCGTCGGGGAGTATGTCGGGCGGATCTATGAGCAGGTGAGGCAGCGTCCGAGATACACCGTATCCGCGCTACTGGAGGAAGAGGAGGCATCGCTGCGGTGGGGCCGCCGGACCGGTGCGCCGGGCCCTCAGGTCGAGCGCGCGGAAGGGCTGCACCCGGAGATCGATCACACTGAAATGCTGCGCGCCGAGCGCGCTCGAGGCCTGTTGGAGTGAGTGCCACCCGGGCCGTGGTTTTCGCTTACCACGATGTGGGCGTTCGCTGCCTGAAGGTGTTGCTGTCAGCGAAGGTCGAGATCCCTCTGGTCGTCACGGTCAAGGACGACCCCAAGGAGAATCGGTGGTTTGCGAGCGTCGCCGATACGGCGCGGGAGTACCGGCTGCCGGTGGTGATGCCGGACGATGCCGACGGCGCGGAGCTCGCGCAGCGCGTGGCCGAGCTCGCGCCGGATTTCATTTTCTCCTTCTACTACCGCTCGATGCTCGGCGCGCCGATCCTGCGGAGCGCCCGCTCGGGCGCGCTCAATATGCATGGCTCGCTGCTGCCCAAGTATCGTGGCCGGGCGCCGGTCAACTGGGCGATCCTGAACGGAGAGCTGCAGACCGGTGCGACACTGCACTACATGGTGGAGCGCGCCGATGCAGGGGACATCGTCGATCAGCTTGCGGTGCCGATATTGGAAGACGACGATGCTCGGGAGGTGTTCGGCAAGGTGACCGCCGCGGCGGAGATCGTGTTGGCCCGCTCGCTGCCCGGCCTCATCGCCGGCAATGCGCCGCGCCGGCGGCAGCTGATCGAGCCGGGTCAGTACTTCGGCAGGCGACGGCCCGAGGACGGGCGCATCGACTGGAGCCAGCCGGCGGTACGCATCCACAATCTGGTGCGCGCCGTGGCGCCTCCTTTCCCGGGTGCCATCACCGAGGTCGATGGCCGACCTTGGCAGATTCATCGCACGCGCGTCGAGCCGCGGATCATCACCCCCTCGGAGCGGGCGAGACTCTTCGGGGCCCAGGGTGCCTGCTACGCGGCGTGCAAGGATGGTGGCGTGCTCAGGATTCTCGCGGCCGCGACAACGGACGGACCCGTCGATCTCACGCGGGTCTCGCGTGAGCTCGAAGCCCACCCCGCGGCATTGGGATAGCTCGAGCCGCGCCTGCGGCAGCCGGCAGAGGCCCGTACCGGTGCATTAGACTGATGGCGCTAGCCATGGCAACCATCGCGCTCAAGATCGATGTGGATACGTATCGCGGCACGCGTGAGGGGGTGCCGCGACTCGCTGCGGCGCTCGAGCGGGCGGGCGCGCGGGCGACTTTCCTCTTCAGCCTCGGGCCCGATCACACGGGCAGGGCGATCAAGCGGGTGTTTCGCCGCGGTTTTCTCGGCAAGGTGCGCCGGACATCGGTGACTCAACACTATGGCGTCAAAACCCTGCTCTACGGGGTGCTTCTCCCGGGGCCGCATATCGGCCGGCGGTGTGGGCAGATCATGAGGGAGGTGGCCCGGCGCGGGTTCGAGGTCGGCGTGCACACCTACGACCACATCAAGTGGCAGGACGGGGTGGCGCGGGCGAGTGAGCCGTGGACTCGGCGGCAGCTCGTGTTGGCGCGCGAGGCGTTCGTTCGGGCGTTCGATCGGGCGCCGGAGGCGCATGGTGCGGCGGGGTGGCAGGTGAATGAGAGCGTGCCGGGGCTCGAGCGGGAATTGGGATTTCGCCATGCCTCGGATACGAGAGGCGTGGGGCCTTTCGTGCCGGTCGTCGCCGGCCGCGAGATCGGCGTGACGCAGTTGCCGACGACTCTACCCACCCTCGATGAGCTGATCGGGCGTGAAGACCTCGGCGGCCTCGATCCTGTCGATCATCTGCTTGCGCTCACCGAGGACGGCAGGGATCAGGTGTTCACGCTCCATGCGGAGCTCGAAGGAGGGGCATACCTCGAGGGATTCGAGCGATTGCTGCGGGCGTGGCGGTCGCGCGGATTCAGCCTTACGGACCTGAGGACGTACGCGCAGGTCCTGGAGCTTTCGCGGCTGCCGCGGTGCGGGATCGTCTCGGGTACCGTGGAAGGCAGGTCCGGAACTCTGGCCGTTCAAGGGCCGAGCATCCCCTAAGGGGTTACGGTCGCCACGGGCGGAGACAAACGGATGCGGCGCGCAGCCAGGAAGTCCATGCCACGCATGAATTGCGAAAATTGGGGCCCGCTAAGACGCAGCCGCTATGAGTTGGCCGGACATTGCCGAGCCATGGCGCCGTATGCATCAGCCAGGTCGAGCAGAGCGTCTCGGCACCTCGTTGCAGTGGAGGACCCGTGCATTACGGCAAGCGCCCGCGGTTCCAGGGCGGCGAGACGACGAATCGTGGACGCGGTGGCGGGGGATAGGCAGGAAGCGTGGAACAATTCCTCCGCGGCCATGGCGGGACCCACGATGTCGGCGCAAGTCAGGGCAGGTCCGTTTCCGGCGTGCGTGAATAGATCCCCACAGAGAAGAGTCTTCGTATCCTCTTCAAAGATCACGCGCGCCTCCCAATTGTGCGGAACGTGTGGCGTATCGAGATGCCGGATGCGTTTGCCGCCGAGATCGATGACCTCGCCGTCAGCAAGTTGCCGCGGTGGGCGATCGCATAAATCGTTGAGCGATACCTGACAGCCGACCGCGCCGTGCGCCACCTGCGCATCAGGGGCCATGCCCAGGAACTCATTCATGGCCCCACATTCGTCGGATTCCACGTGACCGAAAGTGATCCAACGCAATCGCGAGACCGGTAAGACTCTCGCGATCGTTGCGCAGACGAGCGGGAACATGCGCCGCGGGCCGGTGTGAAACAGCAACGGCTCCTCCGCCTTGACGAGAAATTGGTTGAAGGTGAGCCCGTCCGGCCCGACAGCGGGAACGTACGTCGATATCCGATAAATATGCTCGGCTATCTCGTCCAGGCTCGTTTCCATCTCGATCACCTCAAGTGGAATTTTGAAACACGAAGCATGGCTTTCGACGCTTGGAGTCAGTCATGGTCATTACCGCCGGAGGCTCCCGATCGCATGCGGCGAAGCTCTCCGATCACCTTCAATTCGTCCAGCGAGGTGGGCGGTATAGCATAACGGCTGAGATCCTCGATCTCGGGAAGATGCGCCTCGATGTCCTCCGCGGTGGCGCAGTCGTCCGAGGGATTGACCCAGCCGTCGGCCACCGCGACGAAGACGCGCCCGAACCGGTTGCCGCCAGCCGAGAACGCCTCGCCGTTGACCGCACAGGCGGCACTGGCGAGGTAGGTGACCATGGGTGCGACGAGCTCCGGCCCGGCATCCTCGGGGGCCAATCCCATTCGGTTGAGCTGCTCCGTCAGCACCGCAGGGACGGGTCCCCGGTTGCGAAACGGAGCGACGGGCAGGATGCAATTGGTCTTGATGCCATGATCGGCGCCCTCCAGTGAGAGCGCGCGCGCGAGCCCGAGCATGGCGGCCTTCGCCGCGGCATAGTTGCTCCCCGACACCCGTCCGAAAGCACCGGTGCTCGAGCTCGTGAGGACGATTCTTCCGTAGCCCTTGGCCTTCATGATGGACCACGCTGGCTGCGTCACGAAGAAGGCGCCACGCAGGTGGACGTCCAGGACCGGATCGAGCTGGTCCGGCGTCATCTCGTCATAGAGCTTGTGGCGCCATACTCCTGCATTGTGAATCACGGCGTCGACCGTGCCGAAAGTCTCGAGCGCCCGGTCGAGGATTGCCTTGCCACCCTCCGGCGTCGCCACCGTATCGTGGGAGGCGACGGCTCGGCCCCCTGCAGAGCGGATCTCGCGAACCACGGCATCGGCAGCCGAGCCTTCCGTGCTTCCCAATCCAGCGAGGTCGTTGACGACAACCGCGGCCCCGCGGCGTCCGAGCTCGAGCGCGTAGGCGCGCCCGAGCCCCTGACCTGCGCCCGTCACGATCACCACCTGTCCGTCGAATGAGATTGACATAGGTCTCTCGCTGTGTCGGTACCGCGGTCACTCGTGACGCTCGTCGGATGACGGGGCACGGGAGCTGTCCCGCATTGCATTCTGGTTCTTCACCATGGTGAAATCCAGCCCGGGGCAAGCGGCACCCGAGGGACTGTTCATGTCGGATGTAAGCCGTTGATCTGTGGCATCAGTAACGGGGGCATCATGGGTTTGAAAGTCGTGGGCACGGGTCTCGGGCGTACCGGTACGAAGTCCATGCAGACGGCGCTCGGAATCCTGGGTTTCGGACCCTGTCACCACATGATGGAGGTGTTCCAACACCCCGCGAGCATGCAACTGTGGATCGACGCCGGCGAAGGAAGGCCGGACTGGGATGCGATCTTCAAGGACTACACTTCGGCGGTGGACTTCCCCAGCGCCGCCTACTGGCGCGAGCTCACCAGTCGCTATCCGGACGCCAGGGTGCTGCACACGGTGCGTGATCCAGAGGAGTGGTTCGAGTCCGTCCATGCGACCATCTTCGCGCCCGACAGCATCGCCCGCCGCGAGGGTCAGGACGTACAGGCGCGTTTCTTCGCCAGCATCCTGAGCCGCATCCCTTCGCGGCTGGACGACCGTGCAGCAATGACCGACTACTTTCGTCGCCATACGGAGGCGGTAAAGGCCGCCATGTCGCCGCAGCGGCTGCTCGTCTATCGGACGGGAGAAGGCTGGGAGCGGCTGTGCGGGTTCCTGGGCGTGCCCGTGCCCTCGGTGCCTTTTCCCTCCGAGAACTCGCGCGCCGAGTTCATCAGCAGGTCTCCGGCGCGGCAGAGCGGCGGTCCCGCTGGCCAGGAATGAGGGCGCGAGCGAGAATCAGCGCTATGAGAGACATCCCCGCTGCCATGACTGCGATCGAGATCGGCACGCCGGGCCCGCCTGAGGCACTGCGTCCAGTGTCACGGCCGGTGACCGAGCCTGGTCCTCAGGAGGTGCTGATCAAGGTGGCGGCCGCGGGGGTCAACCGGCCCGATGTGCTGCAACGGCGGGGCATGTATCCGCCTCCGGCGGGGGTCACGGATATCCCGGGGCTGGAGGTCGCAGGCGAGGTGGTCCGTGTCGGAGCGGGCGTCACGGAGCCTGCCGTAGGAGCACGCGTCTGTGCACTCGTGGCAGGGGGCGGGTATGCCGAGTATGTACCTGCGCCTGCGGTCCAGTGCCTTCCCGTCCCCGCGGCGCTGTCGATGGAAGAGGCCGCAGCGTTGCCGGAGACGTTCTTTACCGTCTACTACAACGTCTTCATGCGCGCGCGGCTGCGATCCGGTGAGATCCTGCTCGTGCACGGCGGCTCGAGCGGCATCGGCACTACCGCAATTCTGCTCGGCAAGGCCTTTGGAGCGCGCGTCCTCATCACGGCGGGAACAGCGGATAAGTGCTCAGCCTGCCGCACCCTGGGCGCCGATGTGGCGATCAACTACAAGGAGGAGGATTTCGTGGCGCGTACGGTGGAGGCGACCGGAGGGCAGGGGGCCGATGTCATTCTCGATATGGTCGGCGGCGAGTACCTGGCGCGAAATATCGCTGCCGCGGCGGTGAATGGGCGAATCGCCATCATTGCCACTCAGCGCGGCACCAAGGCCGAGATCGACCTGGTCAAGCTGATGACCAAGCGTCTCTGGCTGGGGGGCTCGACGCTGCGTCCGCAGACGGTGGCAAGCAAGGGAGAGATCGCCGCGCTGCTGCGTAAAGAGGTTTGGCCGCTGTTCGAGACGAAATCCCTGCGTCCGGTCCTTCATGCCCGTTTCCCTCTGCGCGAGGCGGCTCGGGCACACGCGCTGATGGAGTCTGGCGCGCATATCGGGAAGATCGTACTGCTCGCCTGAGCGGTGCCCTCGAGCGCCGCCCGGCGAGCTCCTGACCGCCGCCGGCCTTCCGATCAGCCGATGATGTGCCGTTCCTTCAGCGCCTCGATGATGCGCTGCGCGGCATCCTCCGCCGACCCCTCGCCGGTGTGGACGACGACCTCCGCGCTTTCGGGCGCCTCGTAAGGGGAGTCGATGCCGGTGAAGTTCTTGATCTTGCCCTCGAGTGCCCGGGCGTAGAGTCCCTTCGGGTCGCGTTGCTTGCAGATCTCGAGCGGCGTGTCGACGTGGATCTCGATGAACTCGCCCTCGCTGACCAGCTCGCGCACCATGCGCCGCTCCGCGCGGAAGGGCGAGATGAACGAGCAGAGCACGATGGCGCCGGCATCGACGAATAGCCGGGCGACCTCTCCCACGCGGCGGATGTTCTCCACCCGATCGGCATCGGTGAAGCCGAGGTCGCGGTTCAACCCGTGCCGCACATTGTCGCCGTCCAGCATATAGGTGTGCGCGCCATGCGCGTGCAGCTCCCGCTCGACGATGTTGGCGATGGTGCTCTTGCCGGAGCCGGAGAGCCCGGTGAACCACAGGACGGCCGGACCGTGGCCGTTCAGGCGCGTGCGTGCCGCCTTGTCGACGAGTAACGCCTGGCGATGGATGTTGGTGGCGCGACGCAGCCCGAAGGTGATCATGCCCGCGCCGGCGGTGGCATTGGTGAAGCGGTCGATCAGCACGAATGCGCCGGTCTCGCGGTTCTCCGCGTAGGGGTCGAACGCGACCGGGGTGGCCGTCGAGAGATTGCACAGCCCGATCTCGTTGAGCCCGAGAGTCTTCGCGGCCATGTGCTCCAACGTGTTGACGTCGGTCTTGTGCTTGAGGCTGGTCACCCGTGCCGGAACGTATTTCGTGCCGATCCGCATGAGGTATGAGCGTCCCGGCAGCATCGGCTCCTCGATCATCCAGAGCACCTGGGCGGCGAACTGGTCGACGACCTCCGGCCGGGCCTGCGGCTCGGCGATCATGTCTCCGCGCGCCACGTCCACTTCATCGGCCAGGGTGAGCGTGACCGCATCGCCAGCCCGCGCCTCGGGCAGGTCCCCATCGGCGGTGACGATGCGGGCGACCTTCGTGTCCCGTCCCGAAGCCGCGACGACCACACGATCGCCGGGGCGCACCACGCCGGAGGCCACCGTGCCCGAGAAGCCGCGGAAGTCGAGGTTCGGGCGATTGACCCACTGCACGGGGAAGCGGAACGGCTTGCCCTCGAGCCCCTCGGTCGCATCGAGATCCTCCAGGTGCTCGATCAGGGTCGGTCCTTCGTACCAGCGCATCCGCTCCGAGCGGATCGTGACATTGTCTCCGTACCGCGCCGACACCGGAATCGGAGTGATGGCGCTGAACGAGAGCGCCTGCGCGAATCCGAGATAATCCCCCACAATGTGGTGGAAGCGCTCCCCCGAGAAGTCGACCAGGTCGATCTTGTTGACCGCGAGCACCACGTGCCGGATGCCGAGGAGCGAGCAGATGTAGCTGTGCCGGCGGGTCTGAGTGAGGACGCCCTTGCGCGCGTCGATCAGGATCACCGCGGCGTGGGAGTTGGAGGCGCCCGTCGCCATGTTGCGCGTGTACTGCTCGTGACCGGGGGTGTCGGCCACGATGAAGGCGCGGCGCGGCGTCGAGAAGAACCGGTACGCCACATCGATCGTGATGCCTTGCTCGCGCTCGGCCTCGAGGCCGTCGACGAGCAGCGCGAAATCGATGTCCTCACCGGTCGTGCCGTGCTTGCGGCTGTCGCGCTCGAGAGCCGCGAGCTGGTCCTCGAGAATGAGCTTCGTATCGTAGAGGAGGCGACCGATGAGCGTCGATTTGCCATCGTCCACGGAGCCGCAAGTGAGGAAGCGCAGCAGTCCCTTCTCGGGTCCGCCGCGGCCGCCGGAGCTCACCGCCACCTGGTCGTGCGCGTAAGCGGTCATGATCTTGTCTCCATCAGAAGTACCCCTCACGCTTTTTCTTCTCCATCGAAGCCGCCTCGTCGCTGTCGATGAGGCGCCCCGATCGCTCCGAGGTGCGCGCGATCAGCATCTCCTCGATGATCTCATCGAGGCTCGTGGCCTGGCTCTCGATTGCCGCCGAGAGCGGGTAGCAGCCGAGGGAGCGGAACCGCACCATGCGGACCTGCTCGGCCTCGCCGGGCTCGAGCGGCATGCGATCGTCATCGCGCATGACGAGCAGCCCGTTGCGCTCGACCACGGGGCGGGGCGCGGCGAAATAAAGCGGCACCACGGGTATCTCCTCCGCGCGCGTGTACTGCCAGATGTCGAGCTCCGTCCAGTTCGAGAGCGGGAAGACGCGGATGGTCTCGCCCTTGGCGATCCGGGTGTTGTAGAGATTCCAGAGCTCCGGCCGCTGGTTGCGCGGGTCCCAGACGTGTCCGGCGGAGCGGAAGGAGAAGATGCGCTCCTTGGCGCGGCTTTTCTCCTCGTCGCGCCGGGCGCCGCCGAAGGCCGCATCGAACTCCCACTTGTCGAGCGCCTGTTTCAGTGCCTCCGTCTTCATCACCTGGGTGTGAAGCTGCGAGCCGGAGGTGATCGGATTGATGCCGCGCGCCACGCCCTCGGGGTTGGTGTACACGAGGAGCTTCACGCCGTAGCGCTGCGCAACCCAATCGCGGTGTCGGATCATGTCGCGGAACTTCCAGCCCGTGTCGATGTGCAGCAGCGGGAAGGGCGGCTTCGAGGGATAAAAGGCCTTGATGGCAAGGTGCAGCATCACCCCCGAGTCCTTGCCGATCGAGTAGAGCATCACCGGATTGCGAAACTCGGCGGCGACTTCCCGAATGATGCCGATCGATTCGGCCTCGAGCCGCTTCAGGTGCTGTGACAATGCGTGACGAGATTGGGTATCCGTGCTCATGAGCGCCTCAAGCGGGCAGCGGCACGGGACTCAACGTCCCGGTCGCGATGAAGAATGAATTGCGGAATTCGGGCTTGCCATAGGCGAGCGGCTCACCGCCTGGGGCGAGTACCTTGCCGCCGGCGGCTGCGAGCACCGCGTGTCCGGCTGCCGTGTCCCATTCCATCGTGGGGCCGAGGCGCGGGTAAAGGTCCGCCTCGCCTGAGGCGACCAAGCAGAACTTCAGAGATGAGCCGACGGAGACCCGATTGCCGATCGTGTAATGGCGGAGGTAAGCGTCGGTCTCGGGCGTCGAGTGCGAGCGTGATACTACCGCCGTGATTCCTGCCCCAGGGATGGGACGTACGTGCAGCGGCTCGCGGGGTCCGGGCGCCGCGGCCTGCGCGGGATGAGCGCATCGGAATGCGCGCGCGTCGGCGACATTGCCGGCGTAGAGCATTCCCCCCACGGGGGCATAGACGACACCGAGTGCCGGCATGCGCTTACGGATCAGGGCGATGTTGACGGTGAACTCCCCCCGCCTATGGATGAATTCCTTGGTGCCGTCCAGTGGGTCGACGAGGAAGAACTCCTCGCGCACCTGGGGGGTCGCGCCTGCAGCGACCGCTTCCTCGGCGACGACCGCTATCGAGGGTGCGAGCCGCGCCAGATCCTCGAGAATGATCTTCTCCGAGGCGTGGTCGGCTGCGGTGACGGGCGACTGGTCGGACTTCTGCGTGACGGTGAAGTCGGCACGGTAGACCTCGAGCGCGGCCCTGCCGGCCGCCACGGCAGTGGCGAGCAACGCCTCGATCAGCTCATCGTCTGGCATGGAAGAATGCACGTATCTGGGCTCTGGCGCAGGGGATATCGATTCGCAGTCTACACAATGACCGGTCAGCGGACCGGCTGAAGCCCGGGCGATCTCAGACTTCTTCGGAATGTCGATATGCCCAGGTACTAAGCTAGCTTATCTTTTGTGCCGGACGGCTTCCACCTGAATCTTCAGGCGCACCCACATCTGGAAGCCGAACTGCTTACCATAATCCATACTGTACCGGATGTGTTGCGCTAGGCGGCGGAGCTCAGCGGGGAGGCCCGCGTGTGCAGATTGAGGGCGTGGGCCACCGCTTCGTGCGTGATCTTTCCCGCGTGTACGTTGAGTCCCGCGGCGAAGCCCGCATCCTTCTCGAGCGCCGCCTGCCACCCCAGGTCCGCCAGTATCCTGACGTAAGGGAGAGTGGCGTTGGTCAGCGCGAATGTGGAGGTGCGTGCGACCGCGCCGGGCATATTGGCCACGCAGTAGTGCACCACGCCATCCACGACGAAGGTCGGTTGAGCATGTGTCGTGGGGTGACTCGTCTCGAAGCAGCCTCCCTGATCGATCGAGATGTCGACCAGTACCGAGCCGGGCTGCATGGTGGCAACCATGGCGCGGCTCACGAGCTTCGGTGCCGCGGCGCCTGCTATCAGTACCGCGCCAACGACGAGGTCGGCCTCTCGGGCCAGACGCTCGATGGTTTCGATGGTGGAGTATGCCGTGCGCAGCGAAGCGCCGAACAGGCTCGAGAGCTCCCGCAGACGCTCGATGGAGCGATCGACCACGGTGACATCGGCACGCAGTCCCACTGCCATCTCGGCGGCCTGGGTGCCGGCGACTCCGCCACCCAGGATCACGACCTTGGCCGGGGGAACACCGGGGACACCCCCGAGGAGGACCCCACGGCCGCCATTTACCTTCTGCAGGCATGCGGCGCCGACCTGGATCGACATGCGCCCGGCCACCTCGCTCATCGGCGTCAGGAGCGGTAGTGACCCATTTCGCCTCACCGTCTCGTAGGCGATCGCTGTGGCGCCGGATGCCATCAGCGCGCGTGCCTGCGCGGGATCGGCCGCAAGGTGCAGATAGGTGAAGAGGATCTGGTCCGGGCGCAGCATCTGACACTCGGCGGGCTGAGGCTCCTTCACCTTCACGATGAGCTGCGCCGCGGCGAAGACATCGGCCGCGGTCGACGCGATGACCGCTCCTGCCGCGCGGTACTCGGCGTCCGAGAGGCCGATGCCCTCTCCCGCTCCTGTCTGCACCACGACCTGGTGACCGGCCGCCGTGAGCTCGCGGACTCCGGCAGGCACCAGACCGACCCGATACTCGTGGACCTTGATCTCGCGTGGAACGCCGATTCGCATGGCTGAAGCCCCACACCGAACGCCTGACGACAGATTAAAGCGTCTGCTGCGGTGGGATATTGCGAAGGGAGCGGATGGAGGTCTCAAATGAGAAGAATCTGTGATAAAGAGCAAGATTTATGGCAGAATAATGCGGAAATGGAGCTCGACCGCTACGATCGCGCCATCCTGCGTCTGCTGCAGCAGGATGCGCGCATGACGAACGCCCGGCTTGCCACCGAGGTGAGTCTCTCGGAGTCCGCCTGCCTGCGCCGCGTCCGGGCGTTGGAGCAGTCCGGGCTCATCGAGGGCTATACCGCGATCATCAATCAGCAGAAGGCGGGCTATCCGGTCAATGTCTTCGTGAGTATCACGCTCGATCGCCAGAGCCAGTCGGGCTTGACGGCGTTCGAGACTGCCGTGCGCGGGATTCCGGAAGTGATGGAGTGCTACCTGATGACCGGGGAGCACGATTACCTGCTGCGGGTCGTGGTGGCGGATCTGGCGGATTTCGAGCGCATCCACAGCCAACATCTGACACGCCTGCCGAGCGTCCTCAGCGTACAATCGAGCTTTGCGATGCGCACCGTCACGCGCTCGGCGGCGCTGCCCTTGCGCTGAGCCGGCCGAGTGCGAGGTCGAGCGCGGTCGGCAGGTCCTGACGCGCCGAGCCAGGGAACGCGCTGGCGGCGAGCGGCGCTTCCTGAGAAGCTTGCGGCTCCCGCGCGAGAGATCGACGGAGCGGGGCATGTGGGTTGCTCGCCAGGCCGCGAACCGGCAGGAGATCTGCTAATGAATGCCAACATCAACGCGGCGGCCGCCGGACAGATCGTTCTCGGCGGCGATCTCAAGGTCAATCGCCTCGGGTTCGGGGCGATGCGGATCACCGGCCGCGGCATCTGGGGCGACCCCCCGGACGTGTCGACTGCCGTAAGGGTGTTGCAGCGCGCCGTGCATCTCGGGGTGAACTTCATCGACACCGCAGACTCCTACGGCCCCGAAGTCAGTGAGAACCTGATCGCCCGCGCCCTCTATCCGTACTCGCCCGATATCGTCATCGCCACCAAAGGCGGGCTGGTGCGCTCGGGACCGGATGCCTGGGATCGCGATGGGCGCCCGGAGCACCTGCGCAAGGCCTGCGAATCGAGTCTGCAGCGCCTGCGGCGTGAGCGCATCGACCTCTATCAGCTGCATGCGCCGGATCCGAAAGTGCCGCTCGAGGACTCGATCGGGGCGCTCGTGAGGCTGAAGAGTGAGGGCAAGATCCGGCACATCGGGGTGTCGAATGTCAGCGTCGCGGAGCTGACGCGCTGCGGGCGGCTGACACCGGTCGTCTCCGTTCAGAACCGCTACAACCTGCAGGACCGCCGCTCCGACGAGGTGCTCGCCTACTGTGAGAGCAAGACGATGGCGTTCCTGCCGTGGGCGCCGCTCGGCTCGGCCCGGCATGCTGGCGGGTTGGGCGCCTCGAGCACGCTCGAGAAAGTGGCGGAGTCGCACGGCATCTCCGTCGGCCAGGCCGCCATCGCCTGGCTGCTCGGGCGCTCGACGGTGATGCTGCCGATCCCGGGTACGGGCTCCATCGAGCACCTCGAGCAGAATATCGCGGCCGCGTCCGTCCGCCTCTCGCCGCAGGAGATGCGCGAGTTGCGGTGAGCTCGGCGTGCCGGGAGCGGCGGCGGCGCAGGAGGCGGTCTCAACGCTCGCTCGGGGTGATTACCGGCACAGTCCCGTGGTCGAATTCTTCATCCGCAGCACGAAGCTCGTGTTGACCGAGCGCCTCCGGGCAGCGGCAGCACGCGCATCGAGAGGAACTGCTCGTACGCGTCAATGCGGGCCGGGACGATGCGCGGCAGATAATCGTTGCGGCATTGATCCGACGCTGTTCTGCCGTTCCCGGCGTGCTGACGGCGATCTGATCTTGAAGTAGGAGGGAACGAGGCGGCACCAGAGCGAACGGAAGGGCGGGGACTGAGCGGCAGGTGACTCGGGACAGCGGGGCCGCTAGTATGTGCGGATTTTCTGTGACCAGTCTTCTTTAGGCTGTATGGCGGAGGACGCGAGAATGACCGAGAACGCACCCGCAATGCCCGGCAAGCCGATCGAGGAAGAAGGACCCGACCTCGACCGACGGCGGATGCTTGCTACCGCCACGGCGGCGGTGGGCGCCGTCGGTGTGGCACTAGCCGCGGTGCCGTTCATCGAGTCACTGGAGCCGAGCGAAAGCGCGCGTGCGGCGGGCGCACCCGTCACCATCGACATCTCCAAGCTCGCGCCAGGCGAGATCATGAGCGTCCCGTGGCGCTCCCGACCGGTGTGGGTGCTGCACCGGACCGAGGCGCAGCTCGCGGAGCTGCCGAAGCTCAACGGGCAGTTGAAGGACCCCTTCTCGAAACGGGATCAGCAGGCGCCGCACCTTGCCGCGTGGAATCCCGTGACGCGCGCCATCAATCCCAAGTACCTCGTTGTCGTCGGCATCTGCACGCATCTTGGGTGTATTCCCAAGTACCGGCCGCAAGTGAACGCCCCCGACCTGCCGGCGGGCTGGCCGGGAGGCTTCTTCTGTCCCTGCCACGGCTCTCGCTACGACCTGTCCGGTCGTGTCATGGACGGCTCACCCGCGCCGCTAAACCTGCCTGTACCGCCGTATTACTTCAAGGACACCGACACCGTCACCGCCGGTGAGCTCGCCGACGGTGCCGAGAAGAACTGGGAGCCGAATACCTGGTAGCGCGGGGTGCGGCTCGGCGGCGGCGGTTGGCGGGCGTCCCGCCGAAGCGCGCATAAAGTTCGGCGGCCGCCGGAGGAGCTCTACCGAAGCCGGTCGAGTCCGGCGAGCGCACCCGCCCGGCCCTCGGGCCCCATTGTTGAACACGAACGGGATCGTTGCGGTCGGGGCCTGCCCTGCGTACGCGCATGTACGCATCTTCCACATGGAAGCGCAAACCTCAGCATGCGAGCATCGGTACCGAGGCGGATAGCTTGACTTAGTCCACGTCCGACCGCATCTCCTCCCTGGGTGCGGTCCTTGCGGCCCCGGTGAGCGAATGAACAGCGAACGACAATACGGCTGGATGTGGGTGGAGGCCTGCGAGGTCCTGGACAGGGCCGAGCGCCTGCAACGGCAGTTCCTGCGCTATCTGGGCCCGGGCTCCGATGCGGCGGTGTGGGAGCCGCCGGTTGACATCCAGGAGAGCGCCGATGGGCTGATTTTGCTCTTTGCGCTGCCCGGTGTGGTGCCCGAAGACATCAGCCTGAGGATCGAGCCGGCGGAGCTGACTCTCAGTGCCATGCGCCCGCTGAAGCTCAGCTCTGCCGATGCAGTGATCCGACGTCTGGAGATCCCACACGGACGCTTCTTCCGACGCATTCCTCTGGTAGGCGTGCCGCTCAAGTTGGCGGCGAGCCACTACGAGAACGGCTGCCTCGAAGTCCGGCTGACCCGGGAGGCGGCTCAGGAGAAAGCGAGATAATTTATGGCGGATACCGACCAGACCCCTTCGCCCCCCCCGCGGATCGAGCGGCCGCCGCTGCCGGCCGACGCCGTGCCCGTCGTGGCGATGCGCAACGTCGTGCTCTTTCCAGGCATCGTGCTGCCTGTGACTCTGGGGCGCGAGGAGAGTATTGCTGCTGCACAGGAGGCCGTTCGGACCGGGCGCAAGGTCGGCCTTCTGCTGCAACGCGATCCGACGGTGGAAAAGCCGACTCCCACCGATCTCTACGAGATCGGCGTACTTGCCACCGTCGTCCGTTACGTCACGGCGCCCGACGGGGCGCATCACCTCGTCTGCCAGGGTGAAAGCCGCTTCCGGTTGCTGCAAGTCGTGCAGGAGACTCCGTTCCTCGCGGCACGCGTCGAGACGCTCCCCGAGCCACAAGTCAAGGGAGCCGATATCGACGCGCGCATGGACTTCCTCAAGCAGCGCGCCGTCGAGGCCCTCTCGCTTCTGCCGCAGGTACCCGCCGAGCTCGCGCGGACCATCCGTGGCATCGACTCCCCCGGCCAGCTCGCGGATCTGATCGTGAGCTTCATGGACGTCAAGCCGCAGGAGAAGCAGGAGCTGCTCGAGACTCTGGACCTCAAGGAGCGGCTCGACAAGGTGGTAAAGCTCCTGGCGCATCGGGTGGAGGTCCTCAAGATCACGCGCGACATCAGTGAGCAGACGCAGGCCGCCCTGGGAGAGCGGCAGCGCGAAGCGGTGTTGCGCGAGCAGCTGCACCAGCTGCAGAAGGAGCTCGGGGAAGGCGAGGGTGCGAATGCCGACGTCGCCGAGCTCGACAAGGCGATCGCCGCGGCGCACATGCCCGCCGAGGTGGAGGAGCACGCGCGCAAGGAGCTCAAGCGCCTCGAGCGCATGAGCGAGGCGAGTCCCGAGCACGGCATGGTGCGCACCTATCTCGACTGGCTGGTGGCGCTGCCCTGGAGCAAGGCGGATGCGGAGGACATCGACATCGGGCGGGCGCGGCGCATCCTCGATGAGGACCATTACGGGCTGGAGAAGGTCAAGCGGCGCATCCTCGAGTATCTCGCCGTGCGCAAGCTCAATCCGCAGGGCCGCAGCCCGATCCTCTGCTTCGTGGGACCTCCGGGGGTGGGCAAGACCTCGCTCGGTCAGAGCGTCGCAAGGGCGCTCGGCCTGAAGTTCGTGCGCGCGAGCCTCGGCGGTGTGCACGATGAGGCTGAGGTCCGTGGGCACCGGCGTACCTACATCGGCGCCCTGCCGGGCAACATCATCCAGGGGCTGCGCAAGACCGGTACCCGCAATCCCGTCTTCATGCTCGATGAGATCGACAAGCTGAGCGCCAGCATTCAGGGGGATCCCTCCTCGGCACTGCTCGAGGTGCTCGATCCGGAGCAGAACTCGACTTTCCGCGACAACTACCTCGCGTTGCCGTTCGACCTGAGCCACGTGCTCTTCATCGCCACGGCCAACGTGCTCGAGACCATCCCCGGGCCGCTGCGCGACCGAATGGAGATCATCGAGCTCACCGGCTACACGGAGGAAGAGAAACTCGAGATCGCCAAGCGCTACCTCGTTGCGCGCCAGCTGAAGGCGAACGGCCTCACGCCCGCGCAGGCCAGCCTCTCCGATGCGGCGCTCTCGCGGGTCATGCGCGAATACACCCGCGAATCCGGCTGCCGCAATCTCGAGCGTCAGATCGGGGCGTTGCTGCGCCGCGCCGCCATGCGCATCGCCGAAGGCAAGGTGGAGAGTGTCCGCTTCGAGGCGGACGACGTCGCCGAGGTGTTGGGACCGACACGCTTCGAGAACGAGGTCGCGCAACGGACCTCGGTTCCGGGTGTCGCGACCGGGCTCGCGTGGACGCCCGTCGGCGGCGATATCCTCTTCGTCGAATCGGCCCGCATGCCGGGCAGCGGCAAGCTGATCCTGACGGGGCAGCTCGGCGATGTCATGAAGGAATCCGCGCAGGCGGCGCTCAGCCTGATCAAGGCCCAGGCGGCGGAGCTCGGGATCGACGTGAAGCTTTTCGACCAGAGCGACATCCACGTGCACGTGCCCGCCGGTGCGATCCCCAAGGACGGGCCGAGCGCTGGAGTCGCGATGTTCGTCTCGCTGGCCTCGCTCCTGAAGCGTCGCCCGGTGCGCCCGGATGTCGCGATGACCGGCGAGATCAGCCTGCGGGGGCTCGTACTGCCGGTCGGCGGCATCAAGGAGAAGACCATCGCCGCGGCGCGTGCGGGGATTCGCAAGGTCATCCTGCCGGCGCGCAACCGCCGCGACCTCGAGGACATTCCGCAGAGCGCCCGCTCTATGCTCGAGCTCGTCTGGGTGGAGCGAGTATCGGAGGCGCTGGAGGTGGCGCTCGCCGCGCCGGCGGAGAGTCAGAAAGCGGCTACGCGACAGACCGAGAAGGACAAGCCCGAGAAATCGGCCGCCTGATGCCGCCGGCATGCGCTGGACGGAGCGGGCGAGCCTTCCTGCTTCTCATGCGACCATGACTTGCCCGATCTCGACCGGCGGCCTGGAGGCCGGGATCGCTGCCGCCCCGAGCAGGCCCTTCTGCTGCAGCCACTCGGGGTTGAAAAGACGCGACTGATACTTCGCGCCGCCGTCACAGAGCACGGTGACGACGGTGTGGCCCGGTCCGAGCTCGCGGGCGATGCGCACGGCGGCGGCGACATTGATGCCGCTTGTGCTGCCGAGGAACAAGCCTTCCTCCTGCAGCAGCCGATAGACGAAGCGCACGGTCTGCAGATCCTCGACGTGCACGGCGTCATCGATGGGAGCATCTTTCAGATTGGCCGTGACACGCGCGATGCCGATGCCCTCGGTAATCGAGCCCGAGCCCGTTGCCTTCAGGGTCCCGTTGCGCACGTACTCGTACAGGCTGCTGCCGGGAGGGTCGGCCAGCACGCAGCGGATCGAGCGGCGGCGCGACTTGAGGTACTCGGAAACGCCCGCGAAAGTACCGCCGGTTCCCGAGGCTGCCACGAAGGCGTCCAGCCGGCCCGCGGTCTGCTCCCAGATCTCCGGCCCAGTGGTCTCGACGTGCGCCTGACGGTTGGCGGTATTGTCGAACTGGTTGGCCCAGATGGCATTCGGCAGGCTCGCGGCGAGGCGCTGGGAGACTTTCTGGTACTGGTTGGGATTGCTGTAGGGGACCGTCGGGACCTTGTGGACCTCGGCGCCAAGCGTCTCGAGCAGCCGGTATTTCTCCGGCGACTGGTTGTCCGGCATCACGATGATGCAACGGTAACCGCGCGCATTGCAGACGTGCGCGAGCCCGATGCCGGTATTGCCGGCCGTGCCCTCGACGACGGTGCCGCCCGGCGCGAGCTCGCCGTTGCGCTCGGCCGCGAGCACGATCGCGCGCGCGGCGCGGTCCTTCACGGACCCGCCCGGGTTCATGAACTCGGCCTTGCCGAGCACCTCGCAGCCGGTCTCCTCGCTCACGCGCCGCAGCTTGATGAGAGGCGTATGGCCGACCGACCCGACGAACCCGTCTCGCATGCTCGATCTCTCCCCGGTCAAATCGGTTGAATCATGTCCGCTGCGGTTTCGGCCGCCGCCGGCGCGGGCACCGCCGCGGCCTCGGCGGCAGCCGGCAGCGCCGCGACCTCACCGACGATGAGCAGCGCGGGAGGGGACAGGCCCGCCCGGCTGCCGAGCTCAGCGATTTGCGCGAGTGTACCCCGGAGAACCCGCTGCCCCGGGAGGGTTGCGCGCTCGATGAGTGCCGCCGGACGACTCGCATCGGCACCGGCCGCACGCAGTCTCGCCACGATGGGCTCGAGATTGCCGACGCCCATGTAGAAGACGACCGTCTGCGCGGCTCGCGCGAGAGTCCGCCAGTCGAGGGAATCATCCTGCGAGGGGTGTCCGGTGACGAAGGTGACGCTTTGGGACAGGCCTCGCTGCGTCAGGGGGATGCCGGCACCGGCTGCCGCGCCAAGCGCCGCCGTGATACCCGGTACGACGAGATGCGGAATACCGTGCCGCGCGAGGGCCTCGATTTCCTCACCGCCACGGCCGAAGACGAACGGGTCGCCGCCTTTGAGGCGCGCCACTTTCAGCCCCTGGCGCGCGAAGCGGACCATCAGCTCGTGGATCTCCTCTTGCGGCGTGCGGCTTTCCCCCGCCCCGCGGCCCTTGCCGACGAAGACCCTGCGCGCCTCCCGCCTGGCGCGCTCGAGGACCGCCGCCGGGACCAGCCGATCGTAGAGGACCACGTCCGCCTGTTGCAGCAACTGCAGCGCGCGCAGGGTCAGCAGGTCCGGATCCCCGGGACCCGCCCCGATCAGATATACCTCGCCGAGGGCGCTGCGGCCGGCCGTAGCCGACGTGGTGAGCTGGGAGACCAATACCTCCGCGTCGAAGGAGCGGCGGGCCCCCGGCTCATCGCCGGCCAAGACTTGCGCGCCCGTCCTGCCACGCACGACGCGCTCCCAGAAGGCACGGCGCGCCGCGGGCCCGAGGGCGCGCTGTACGCTGCGGCGGCGCTCTCCCATGAAGCGGGCCAGTGCGCCGAGGCTCGATGGAAGAGCCGCCTCGATCTGCTCTCTCACCCACCGCGCCAGTACCGGCGCATACCCGGCGGAGCCGACGGCGACGACGATCGGCGAGCGATCGATGATGGCGGGGAAGATGAAGGTTGAAAGCAAGGCGTCATCGACGACATTGACGGGCACGCGGCGCGCGCGAGCGGCTTCGGAGACGGCCGTGTTGATATCCCGGTGATCCGTCGCTGCGATAGCGAGGACGGCGTCCTCCAAGTGCGCAGGAGCGAAACTCTCGGCGAGATGCGTCAGCTCGCCCAGGGCGGCACGGTTACGCAGATCCTCCTGCAGCCGCGGTGCGACCACCGTCACGTGGGCACCCGCCCTTAGCAGGAGATCCGCCTTCCGCGCCGCGACGTGCCCGCCACCGACGATCACCACTCGTGCGGCGCTCAGCCGCAGAAAAATCGGCAGATACTCCATCGGGGCCGGAGTGTCCGTCAGGCTTGCGCGAGCGCATGGCGAACTCTGGGATGTAGGCCGCATTCGCGAGACTCGGGTTGCTCCCACCACCAGCGGCCGGCACGGCGGCTCTCTCCCGGCTGGATCGAGCGCGTGCACGGAGAGCAGCCGATGCTCGGGAACTGGCGGTCGTGGAGGGAATTGTACGGCAGCTTGCGCGCGTGGATGTACTGCCAGATCTCCGTCTCGCTCCACTCGAGCAGCGGGCTCAGCTTGTAAAGCCCGTACTCTGCATCCCACTCCGCCGGCTGCGCCTGGGCACGCGTG